>JAUMBF010000029.1:0-2181 GCA_032115875.1 Rubrivivax sp. | reverse complement strand
CGGCCTCGTTCCACAGGCGGTCGGCTCGCGCGTCGGGGTCGTCGGCCTTCTTGAACCTGGGGTCGAACCACTTGCCGTCGTACTGCCCGGCCCGGGCGTCGAAGGTGGCCTTGACCTCCCAGTACGGACGGCTCACGTGCTTGCGGATCTTCTCCTCGCGCTCGACCACGATGGACAGCGTGGGCGTCTGCACGCGGCCCACGGTGGTAAGGAAGAAGCCGCCGTCGCGCGAGTTGAAGGCCGTCATGGCGCGTGTGCCGTTGATGCCCACCAGCCAATCGGCCTCGGAGCGGCTGCGCGCGGCATCGGCCAGGCCCTGCATCTGCCGGTCGGAGCGCAGCCTGTCGAAGCCCTCGCGGATGGCCTGCGGCGTCATGCTCTGCAACCACAGGCGGCTGATCGGCTTGCCGTGCTGCTTGTCGCCAAAGGCGTACTGCAGGATGAGGCGGAAGATCAGCTCGCCCTCGCGCCCGGCGTCGCAGGCGTTGATGATGGCGCCGACGTCCTTGCGCTTGACGAGCTTGACCACGGCGTTAAGCCGCGTCTTGGCCTTGTCGATGGGGGCCACGTCGAAGTGCGGCGGCACCACCGGCAGGTTGGCGAAGCTCCACTTGCCGCGCTTGATGTCGTAGTCGTCCGGGGCCTTGATCTCCACCAGATGGCCGACCGCACTGGTGACAACCCAGCGGTCGTTCTCGAAGTGGTCGGCTTGCTTGTCGAACTTGCCGTCGGCCGAGCCGAGCGCGCGCACGATGTCCTGCGCCACGCTGGGCTTCTCGGCAATGATGATCGTCTTCGTCATGGTCCTGTGATGTCAGCTGGCTGCGCCCGATCCCTACAATGCGCTTCCGCCTCGCGTGTGTGTGCGCGCGGGCGCCACGCAGGCACGCGCGCGCGCCTGCATGAGTCCAATGTACCGAATGAAGAAGACCCCGCAAGTGCGTTCCACGGCCAAGGCCACTCTCCCCCGGGGCCGGCGTATCCAGGTGCGCAGCAGTGGCGTGCACGGCAAGGGCGTTTTCGCGTTGCAGCCCATCGCCGCCGGCCAGCGCATCATCGAGTACACCGGCCAGACCATCACCTGGCCCGAGGCGCTGCGGCGCCACCCGCACGACCCCTCCGATCCGCACCACACCTTCTACTTCAGCCTTGACGATGGCAGCCACGTCATCGACGCCAAGTTCGGCGGCAACGCGGCGCGCTGGATCAACCACGCCTGCGAGCCCAACTGCAAGGCCGAGGAGACCGGCGACGGCCGCGTCTTCATCCACGCGCTGCGCGAACTCTCGCCGGGCGAGGAACTGTTCTACGACTACGGTCTGGTGATCGACGAGCGCTACACGCCAAAGCTGAAGAAGCAGTACGAGTGCCGCTGCGGCAGCCCGCACTGCCGTCGCACGATGCTGGCGCCCAAGCGCTGAGGCGGCGTGGACACGCCCGCCCACCCAACGCCGCCGACGGCGGCGCCGCAGCGGCCGACGCTGGCGCAGCGCTGGGGCGCTGAGGCCCTGCGCGAGCAGCTCGAACCGGTGCTGCCGGGCATCGAGGTGGAGATCGTGGCACGTGCGGACAGCACCAACACGCGCCTGCTGACCCGCGCCCGCGAGGCCGGCGGCGACCGCCACGCTCCAATCACCCGCCCCAGCGAACTCGGGCTCGGTGCGTCGCTCGCCGAGGGCGGGGCCACGCCGCTGGGCCGGCGTGCCGCCGACCTCACACCCTGCCTGCTGGTGGCCGAGGAGCAGACTGCCGGCCGCGGCCGCCTGGGCCGCGGCTGGAGCAGCGCCGCCGAGCGTTCGCTCACGTTCTCGCTGGGCCTGCCGCTGGCGCCGCTGCAGTGGGGCGGCCTCTCGCTGGCCGTGGGCGTGGCGCTGGCCGAGGCGCTGGAGCCACGGCCCGCGGCCCCGCGGCTGGCCCTGAAGTGGCCCAACGACCTGTGGCTGCGCGATGGCGACACCACGCCGCCGCCCGGCCGCAAGCTCGGCGGCGTGCTGATCGAGACCGTCTCCGTGGGCCGCCACCGCATGGTCGTGGTGGGCGTGGGGCTGAACGTGCTTCCGCGCGCCGAGGGGGCGGCCGCCGGCCCGCCGCTGGCGCACGGCTACGCCTGCCTGCAGGAGCTGGACGCGGCCACGTCCGCACCAGCCGCGCTGGCCGCCGTTGCCTTGCCGCTGGCACAGG
>JAUMBF010000028.1:0-3156 GCA_032115875.1 Rubrivivax sp. | reverse complement strand
CAGCCAGGCCCTGGCCGATGCCGAAGGGCGTGCCATCGAGAGCCGCACCACGGCGGCCCAACTGCGCGTGGCAGCCACCGTCCGCGAGGGCTGGTGGACTTGGCAGCGCGCCCGCGTGGAACTCGATGCCGCGCGCGGCCAGCTCGACAACGTTCGCCGCATCGCGGCAGATGTCGGCAAGCGTCTGAAGGCCGGTGACTTGGCCCGTGCCGACCAGCATCAGGCCGACGGCGCCGTGGCAGCGGCCGAAGCCGCCGTGGCGCAAGCTGAAGGTTCGCTCACGGCCGCCTGGCAGCAGCTTCGTCCAATCGTCGACATGCCAGGCGCTGCCGCACCCAGCCATTCGCCCAGCGCCGACGCCGAACCCGAGCCGTCCACGATGCCCAGTGCTGCGGACGGCCTGGAGACGCATGCCGAACTGCTCTCGTTGAAGGACCGCTCTGCCGTCGCAGACGGCGTGGCTGCACTCGCGGCCACGCAGTCTCGCGCCAGCCCCGAACTCACCATTGCCGCCACCCGCGACCGGGGCACGTATGGCGAGTCCTACCAGCAGACCTTCACGGTCGGTGTGCGCATCCCCTTCGGTGCCGGTCCCCGCCACGATGCTCGCGTCGCCTCGGCCCGCGCCGAGGCGGTCGAACTGCAGGCGCAGATGGCATTGGAACGTGCCCGCCTCGCAGGCGAGCGCGAAGCCGCCCGCGCACGCGCCGACGCGGCTCGGACGCAGTTGGCCGCTACCGAACGCCGCGCCCAGCTGGCGCGCGAATCGCGCGGCTTCTTCGACAAGTCCTTCCGCCTGGGCGAGTCCGACCTGCCCACGCGCTTGCGCATTGAGGCCGAAGCCGCAGACGCCGAGCGACAGGCCGTGCGTGCCCGCATCGAACTCGCCGCAGCCATCTCGGCGTGGCGGCAGGCCCTCGGCCTGCTGCCGCAGTGAGCCGCCAGAACTCGCGCTCACGAACACGCTCAGCGAACCCCTTTCAGGAATCCCATCCCATGAAGTCCTCCCTCTCCCTGACAGCACTCGGTCTCGCGGCCGTGCTGATCGGCTACAGCCTGCCGGCCATCGCCGGCGATGGCCATGACCACGGCGACGCCGCCCCGGCCGCCACGGGTACGGCGCTGCCCCGTTTTGCGGCGGTGTCCGAGACCTTCGAGCTCGTCGGCGTTCTCGACGGCAAGCAGGTGACCCTCTATCTCGACCGCTTTGCCGACAACGCCCCGGTGCGCGGCGCGCAGATCGAACTCGAGATCGCAGGGGTCAAGTTCAAGGCCGAGGCACACGGTGACGACGCCTACGAAGTGGTGCTCAAGGAGGCGCCCAAGCCTGGCGTGCTGCCGATCACGGCGACCGTGACTGCAGGCGCCGAAGTCGATCTGCTGGCCGGCGAACTCGATCTGCACGAGGCCGCCCATACCGACGAGCCAGCGCATGAGCACTCCTGGAAGAAGTTCGCCGGATGGGCCGCTGGCGGCCTGGCCGCCCTGGCCGTGCTGGTGTTCGGCGGGAGACGCCTGATGGCTGTCCGCCAGGTTCGCGCCGGAGGTGCAGCATGAGGCGCGCTTCTTTGCATCGCCTGGCCTGGCTCGGCGTGGTGCTGGCACTCGTGGCTCCACTGACCGCGCAGGCCGGGGAAGGCCATGACCACGGCGATGCACCCGCCGCGCCGAGCGCAAACGGCCCCCAACGCCAGCCCGACGGCAGCGTGTTCCTGCCCAAGCCGGCCCAGCGCCAGCTGGGGGTACGCACCATGGTGGCTGTGGAAGCCGAGCTGCCACGCTCGGTCGAGTTGAACGGCAAGGTGCTGATGGACCCGAACGCGGGCGGCAAGGTGCAGCCGCTGAACGCCGGCCGCATCGAGCCTGGTCCGCGCGGCCTGCCCAACCCGGGACAGGTCGTGCGCAAGGGCGAGGTGCTTGCCTACGTGGTGCCATCGACAGCGCCCATCGAGAGATCGAATCAATCCGCGCAACTGGCCGAGCTGCGTGCGGCCAAGTCGCTCGCCGACAAGCGCGTGGCGCGGCTGAAGGAGTTGGCGGATACCGTGCCGCGCAAGGACATCGAGGCGGCCGAGAGCGAGGCAGCGAGCCTGACCGAGCGCATGGCGGCCGTTGGCGGTGGGCTGGCAACGAGGGAGGCGCTGGTGGCCCCGGTGTCGGGCGTGATCGCCTCGGCCCATGCTGTCGCCGGCCAGGTGGTCGATGCCCGCGAACTGCTGTTCGAAATCATCGACCCGGGGCGCTTGCGCATAGAGGCACTGGCCTTCGAGCCCTCGCTCGCGGCCAATGTCGGCAGTGCCACGCTGGCAGTCGGCGACCAGCGCGTGCCGCTGGAGTACCTGGGTGCGGCGCGCAGCCTGCGCGAGCAAGCGCTGCCGCTGGGCTTCCGCGCCCAGGGTGCGGCCCTGAACAGCCTGGCTGTCGGACAGCCCGTGCGCGTATTCGTGCAGACGAAGCAGACAGTCAAGGGCATCGCGGTCCCGGTCGCGTCGCTGATGAAGAACCCAGCCAACCAGACGGTCGTCTGGGTCAAGACCGCGCCCGAGCGCTTCGAGCCCCGCAGCATCACGACAGAGGCCCTGGACGGCGTGAACGTCGCGGTCACGTCGGGCCTGAAAGCCGGTGACCGCATCGCCACGCAAGGCGCCACGCTGATCAACCAGGTGCGCTGACATGTTCAAGTGGCTACTCGATAACAGCCTGACAAACCGGCTGCTGGTGATCATCGCCAGCGTCGTTCTGATGGCCTATGGCGCGTTCACGCTCTCGCGCACCCCGGTGGATGTGTTCCCTGACCTGAACAAGCCGACCGTCACCATCATGACCGAGGCCGGCGGCATGGCCGCCGAGGAGGTGGAGCAGCTCATCACTTTCCCGCTGGAGACGACCATGAACGGTCTGCCCGGTGTGGAGTCTGTGCGCTCGACATCATCGGCCGGCCTGTCCTTCCTCTACGTCACCTTCGACTGGAGCACCGACATCTTCCGTGCCCGGCAGCTGGTGTCGGAGCGGCTGTCGTCGATGGAGGAAGGCATTGCCGAAGGCGTGGTTCCGCGCATGGGCCCGATCAGCTCGATCATGGGCGAGATCATGCAGATCGCCATTCCGGTCGATCCGAGCAAGATCAGCCCGATGGCCGTGCGCGAGTACGCCGAC
>JAUMBF010000027.1:0-20018 GCA_032115875.1 Rubrivivax sp. | reverse complement strand
CGCCCGCAGGTGACGGAGCAGCTGGCCCTGAAGGGGCATGTCAGCCGCTTCCACCAGGGCGTCCGCATCACCGACCCCGTGGCACTCGACGCGGCGCAAGAGGCCGCCGGTCAGCTGCGCTTCGAGATCGAGGCTGCGTTCAGCCAGGGTCTGCCCAACACGCCCATGGCCAACAGCACCGTGCGCGTCGTCTCGGGAAATTTCCTCACCGCTCGGCCGGTGGGCATCGTCGACGGCATCGACTTCATGCACAGCGGCCTTGTGCGCCGGGTCGACTCCGTCGCCATCCGCCGCGCCATTGACGGCGGCGCCATCGTGCTGCTCAGCCCCTTCGGCTTCTCGCCCACTGGCGAGGCCTTCAACCTGACGATGGAAGACGTCGCCACCAGCACGGCCATCGCGCTGCAGGCCGACAAGCTGGTGTTCATGACCGAGGTACCCGGCATCCGCGAGAGCCTGACCCTGGGCGTGCCCGAGGCCGAGGCCGGCATCGACACCGAACTCGCGCTGGCCGATGCCCGCCGCGTGCTCACCGCCTTGCCGCCGCCGGCCCTGCCCACCGACCCGGCCTTCTACCTGCGGCATTGCGTCAAGGCCTGCGAAGGCGGCGTGGAGCGCAGCCACATCCTGCCCTTCGCCACCGACGGCGCGCTGCTGCTGGAGGTGTTCACGCACGATGGCGTCGGCACCATGGTGGTGGACGAAAAGCTCGAGAGCCTGCGCGAGGCCACGGCCGACGACGTCGGCGGCATCCTGCAGCTCATCGAACCCTTCGAGAGAGACGGCACCCTGGTGCGCCGCGACCGCCACGAGATCGAACGCGACATCGCCTACTACAGCGTGGTCGAGCACGACGGCATCATCTTCGGATGCGCGGCGCTGTACCCCTACCCCGAGGCGCGCACCGCCGAGATGGCCGCGCTCACGGTGAGCCCGCTCAGCCAAGGCCAGGGTGACGGCGAGCGGCTGCTCAAGCGCATCGAGCAACGCGCCAGGGCCGCCGGGTTGCAGAGCATCTTCGTGCTCACCACGCGCACCATGCACTGGTTCATCAAGCGCGGCTTCGCGTCCGTCGACCCCGACTGGCTGCCCGAGGCACGCCAGCGCAAGTACAACTGGGACCGACGCTCGCAGGTGCTGGTCAAGAAACTCAACTGAGGACGCAAGACGATGGCACGGATGGTTCAGTGCGTGTACCTGAAGAAGGAAGCCGAGGGCATCGCCTTTGCGCCCTACCCGGGCGAGCTCGGCAAGCGCATCTATGACAACGTCAGCAAGGAGGCGTTCGAGATGTGGAAGAAGCACCAGACCATGCTCGTCAACGAGAACCGGCTGAACCTGGCTGACGCCCGCGCGCGCCAATACCTGGCGCGGCAGATGGAGCAGTTCTTCTTCGGGGGCGGCGCGGACAAGCCGGTCGGCTATGTCCCGCCGGCGGCCTGAGGCTCGAGCATTTGGTCGACTCCGGGGTCGGTAGACTGGGGCGGTGATCCCACCCGGCTTTCTGCAGGAGTTGCTGGCGCGCGTCGATATCGCCGACGTCATCAGCCCCCACGTCGAGCTCAAGCGCAGCGGCGGCAGCTGGATGGGGCTGTGCCCCTTCCACAGTGAGAAGTCGCCGAGCTTCTCGGTGGTGCCGGCCAGGCAGTTCTACCACTGCTTCGGCTGCGGCGCCGGGGGAGACGCGATCCGCTTCTTGACCGAGCACCTGGGGCTGAGCTTCGTCGAGGCGGTGCGCGATCTCGCTGGACGCACCGGCATGACCGTGCCGGAGGAGCAGGTAAGCCCCGAGGAGCGTCAGCGCCGCGACACGCTGCGCCAGCGGCGGCTGTCGATCGGCGAAGTTCTGGAGCGCGCTGCGGAGTTCTACCGCAGCCAGCTCAAGGCCAGCCCGCAGGCCATCGACTACCTCAAGAAGCGCGGCGTGACCGGCTCCGTGGCGGCGCGATTCGGCCTGGGCTACGCGCCAGCGGGGTGGAAGACGCTGGCCGGGGTGTTTCCGAGCTATGACGACCCGCTGCTTGAGGAAGCCGGCCTCGTGCGCCAGCGCGAGCCCGACGGCGAGGCGGCACCCGAAGGCCCGCCCGCGGCAGACCGAGGTCGCTACGACTGGTTCCGGCAACGCGTGATGTTCCCGATCCGCGGCAGCGACGGCCAGGTCATCGGCTTCGGTGGCCGGGTGCTCGACGACAGCAAGCCCAAGTACATGAACTCGCCGGAGACGCCGGTGTTCAGCAAGGGCCGCGAGCTCTACGGGCTGTACGAGGCACGTCAGGCGCTGCGCGACAAGGGCTTCGTGCTCGTTGTCGAGGGCTACATGGACGTGGTGGCGCTGGCGCAATGGGGCTTCGGCAACGCAGTGGCCACGCTGGGCACAGCCTGCACGGCGGAGCACGTGCAGAAGCTGTTCCGCTTCACCGACCACGTGGTCTTCAGCTTCGACGGCGACGCTGCCGGTCGCCGCGCCGCGACGCGGGCGCTCGAAGCGGCGCTGCCCCATGCCACCGACCTGCGCACCGTGCGCTTCCTGTTCCTGCCCCCCGAGCACGACCCCGACAGCTACGTGCGCGAGGTCGGCGCCGACGCCTTTGAGCGTGCGTTGGCCGAGGCGATTCCGCTGTCACGGCAATTGCTCGCGCAGGCCGCCGAGGGTTGCGAGCTGGCCACGGCCGAGGGCCGATCGCGCATGCTGGCCCAGGCCCGCCCGCTGTGGCAGGCGCTGCCAGACGGTGCGCTCAAGCGCCAGCTGCTGCCGGAGCTGGCGCTGCAGGCGCGGCTGGAGGCTGCCGACCTCGACCAGCTCTGGGGACGCAGCCGGCTGCCTGCGCAGACGGCCGCCGCGCGCACAGGCCCGGTGAGGCTGTTGCGCCCGGGGGCGCTGCGCGTGGCGCCGGCCGGCCCTGCCGACGTGGCCTTGCGGTTGCTGCTGCAGCACAGCGACTGGTGGGACCGCCTGCCGCCCGACGACCAGCAGTTGCTGCACGAGCTCGACCCGCCCTACGGCGATGTCGTGCGCTGGCTGGAGACGCACGTGGTGGAGCACGGGCCGCAGACCTGGTCGCACCTGAACGACGCGTTGGCCGCCGAGCCCTGGGCCGAGCGCGCGCGCAGCTGGGTGCGCGCCGGGCTGGGTGACGAGCAACACAGCTTCGAGGAACTGCAGCGCTGTCTTGCCCTGATGTGGCAGGTACTGCTGCGCCAGGAGGCCGACGCCATTGTCAGCGGCGCTCCAGGCGCGGAGGAGCTGGCCCGCTACCGTGAGATCCTGTCGCAGATCGCCGCACTGAAGGCGGCGCGCACACCGCAGTCGGCGGCTTGAATCAAGGCGTGAACTGGGAGTCTCTTGCCCCGCAGCCGGTATAATCCGGTGGTTATCGCGACGGCAAGAGTGACGGCAGCATCTCCGGGCCCCGACCACCCTCGACAAGGGTCTCTGCATGGTCACCCTCACCCGCAAGGGCTGCAAGCTCCCTCGTCCACGCCAGCTTGCCATCGCCGACGCCTGCCCTGGTGCTCCCGGCCCCAGGTAGTGGACCCCGGGTTCGCTGCCTCGCCATGCCGCGACGCCGCCGGGCGGGCACGCCGCCGTACTCCCGTTCCGACTCCCGGCCCGGCCTCGTGCCCGGGCCGTGGTGCTGAACCGTTGCCCATCCTCGCCAAGGACTCGCATGACCGCCAAGAAGACCGCGCCCGCCACCCAGCCTGCCACCAAGCCGGCCACTGCCAAAGGCGCCGTCAAGGCAGCGCCAGCCAAGGCCGCGGCCAAGCCGGCGGCAGGCAAGCCTGAGGCCAAGGTCGCCACGAAGGCGCTCAAGGCCGGCCCGCTGGGCGACGAGAAGCCCGCGAAGACGCCGCCGGCCAAGGCCTCCAGGCCCGAGAAGACCGTGGGCAAGGCGGATGCCAGGGCCGACGCCAAGGCGACTTCCAAGCCTGCGGCCAGGCCGCCCGCGAAGCCGGAGCCGGCCAAGGGCAAGGGGGATGGCAAGGGTGTCAAGAAGGGCCCCGAGCCCAGTAAGCCGGCCGCCGAGGAGGATGACGAGCTGGTCGACCTCGAAGCCGAGATCGAGGAGGACGTCGAAGGCGAGACCGAGTCCAGCGACGACAAGGCCGAGGACAAGGTCGAGAAGGCCAAGCCGCTGCGCATGAAGGTCTCGCGCGCCAAGGAGCGCGCACTCATGCGCGAGTTCGGTCTTGAGGAAACCACGCTCAGCGAGGAGGAGGCCACGAAGCGCCGCCAGGAGCTGAAGACGCTCATCAAGATGGGCAAGACGCGCGGTTTCCTCACGCACCAGGAAATCAACGACCACCTCCCCGAGAAGCTGATCAACGAGGAGATCCTGGAGGCGATCATCTCGATGCTCAACGACATGGGCATCGCGGTCTACGAGCAGGCGCCCGACGCCGCCACGCTGCTGGTGGCCGGCGGCGGTACCACCACTGCCACGGAGGAAGAAGCCGAAGAGGCCGCCGAGGCCGCGCTGTCCACCGTCGACAGCGAGTTCGGGCGCACCACCGACCCGGTGCGCATGTACATGCGAGAGATGGGTACCGTGGAGCTGCTCACGCGCGAAGGCGAGATCGAGATCGCCAAGCGCATCGAGGGCGGCCTGCAGGCCATGATGCTGGCGATCAGCGCCAGTCCCACGACCATCGCCGAGATCCTGGCCTACGCCGACAGGATCGCCGCCGGCACGATGCAGATTTCCGAGGCGGTGGACGGCTTCATCTCCGACGACGAGGCCGACGACTACGTCGCCGAGGAGGATTACGACGAGTTCGACGAAGAGGACGACGACGACGGCCAGGGCGGCAGCAAGGCCCTCACCAAGAAACTCGAGGAGCTGAAGAAGGCGGCGCTGGTGAAGTTTGAGGTGTTGCGCCAGCTCTTCGACCGCATGCGCAAGGCCTACGAGAAGGAGGGCTACAAGAGCGCCGCCTACAACAAGGCGCAGCACAGCATCAGCGAAGAGCTGATGACGATCCGCTTCACGGTGAAGACGATCGAGCGGCTGTGCCAGATCCTGCGCAGCCAGGTTGACGACGTGCGTCGCTACGAGCGCGAGATCCGCAAGATCGTCGTCGACAAGTGCGGCATGCCGCAGGACCACTTCATCCGCAGCTTCCCGGCCAACATCCTCAACCTCAAGTGGGCCGAGAAGGAGACCGCCGCGGGCAAGGCCTACAGCCCGGTGCTGGCGCGCAACCTGCCTGCCGTGCAGGAGCTGCAGCAGAAGCTGATCGACCTTCAGGCGCGAGCCGTGGTGCCGCTGGGGGACCTGAAGGAGATCAACAAGAAGATGAACGAGGGCGAGAGGGCCTCCCGCGACGCAAAGAAGGAGATGATCGAGGCCAACTTGCGCCTGGTGATTTCCATCGCCAAGAAGTACACCAACCGCGGTCTGCAGTTCCTCGACCTCATCCAGGAGGGGAACATCGGCCTGATGAAGGCGGTGGACAAGTTCGAGTACCGCCGAGGCTACAAGTTCAGCACCTACGCCACGTGGTGGATCCGCCAGGCCATCACGCGATCGATCGCCGACCAGGCGCGCACCATCCGCATCCCGGTGCACATGATCGAGACGATCAACAAGATGAACCGCATCTCGCGCCAGCACCTGCAGGAGTTCGGCTACGAGCCCGACGCGCCGACGCTGGCCGAGAAGATGGAGATCCCCGAGGACAAGATCCGCAAGATCATGAAGATCGCCAAGGAGCCGATCTCCATGGAGACGCCGATCGGCGACGACGACGACAGCCACCTCGGCGACTTCATCGAGGACACGAACAACGTGGCCCCGGTGGATGCGGCCATGCAGGCCGGCCTGCGCGACGTGGTGAAGGACATCCTCGACAGCCTCACGCCGCGCGAAGCCAAGGTGCTGCGCATGCGCTTCGGCATCGAGATGAGCACGGACCACACGCTGGAGGAAGTGGGCAAGCAGTTCGACGTCACGCGCGAGCGCATCCGCCAGATCGAGGCCAAGGCAATCCGCAAGCTCAAGCACCCGAGCCGCTCTGACAAGCTGCGCACCTACCTCGACAACCTCTGAACCCGCCGGCGGCCGCGGCCCGCTCGCTACACTGACGCCATGACGCGCATCGCCGACCGGACTGTGCTGTTCGCCGACCTGCGCGGCAGCACGGCACTGTTCGAAACGCTGGGCAATGCCGAGGCCACCTCGGTGGTCACGCACGTGATCAACGCCGTGGCCGGGCCGGTGAGCAGCTACGAGGGACAGCTTGTCAAGACGCTGGGCGATGGCCTGATGGCGGTGTTCGATGCTGCGCTGCCCGGCGTTCAGGCGGCGATGCTCATGCACGAGGTGCTCGAAGGCGTGGTGCACCGGGGCAACGAGCGCGGTGCGTCGTCGGGCCTGCGCGCCTTGCGGCTGCAGGTGGGCATGGCGCGAGGCGAGGTCGTCGAGATGCGCGGCGACTGCTTCGGCGACGCTGTCAACGTGGCTGCCCGACTGCTCGATCACGCCGGCGACAACGAGACGCTGATCACGGTCGAGGTGCTGCAGGGTCTGCCGCTCGATCTTCGCAGCCGCTTCCGAAGCCTTGATCGCCTGGTGTTGCGCGGCCGCGCCGAGCCGGTGCAGGTGCACGTGATGGGGGGTCGACGTGGCGCTGTCGGCGACGCGCCGGTCACGCAGTTCAGCGGCCCGCTCACCGGCGGCGTCTCCGAGCCCGACGGCCTGCGCCTGATGTGGGCGGGCAGGACCCGCGTCTTCGCCAGCCATCAGACGCCGGCCGTACTGGGCCGCAGTCCGCAGGCCAGTTTCTGCGTCGATGACGGACGCGTCTCGCGCACGCACGCGCGCGTCGACTGGCACGGCGGCAGCTTCCAGATCACCGACCTCAGCTACAACGGATCCTTCGTGCGATTCGCAGACGGCGAGATCGTCAGCCTGCGCCGTGGCAGCTGCACGCTGCATGGCAGCGGCACCATAGGCCTTGGCGGTTCGCCGACCGATCCCGGCTCGGCCTGCGTGGCCTTCGATGTGCTGCGGTTTGCCGACACGCAACCCCAAGTGCCGCTTGAGCTGCGCTGACCCTCCGAACCCCTTGCCCATGCGCGTGCTCTACGTCGACGACGACCGCATCAACGCCCTGCTCTTCGAGGAAACGGTGCGCTTCGCCCCGGGCGTCGAGATCGAATCGGCAGCCACGGGCGCCGAGGCGCTCGAGCTGGCCAAGCGTTGGCAACCCGACCTCCTGGTGGTGGACCTGCACTTGCCCGACGCCAATGGCCTGGAGCTGCTGTCGCGGCTGCGCCTGGCGGCCGGCCGGGCCGAGCTGCCAGCCTACCTTTGCACCGCCGACGACGCGCCAGAGCGGGTCCGTGAGGCCCGAGCTGCCGGCTTTGTCGGCGTCTGGCCCAAGCCGGTGGACCTGGCCACCGTGATCAAGGAGCTCAAGCAGCGCAGCAACGGGGCTGCCGACTCATGAGCTTCCGCGCCGAGCCCATCCACAGCCACGGCCGGCGCTCCCGCACGGCGGTGCTGCTGGTCAACCTGGGAACGCCCGACGAGCCCACGGCGGCGGCGCTGCGCCGCTACCTGGCCGAGTTCCTCAGCGATCCGCGCGTCGTCGAGATTCCACGCCTCGTCTGGTGGCCCATCCTGCACGGCGAGATCCTGCGAACGCGCCCGAAGCAGTCGGCGGCCAAGTATGCGAGCGTCTGGATGCCCGAAGGGTCTCCCCTGGCCGTATGGACGCAGCGCCAGGCTGCAGCCCTGGGGCGGGCGATGCTCGCCCGTGGTCACGACGTGCTGGTGCGCCACGCCATGCGCTATGGCAACCCGTCGCTGGCCAGCGTTCTGGACCAGCTGCGCGCCGAAGGCACCACCCGCGTGCTGGTACTGCCCGCCTACCCGCAGTACGCCGCGGCCACCACTGCCAGCGTCGTCGACAAGGTGCTGGCGTGGGCCACGCACGCACGCCGCATGCCCGAACTGCGCTTCGTCAACGAGTATCACGACGACACCGGCTACATCATGGCCCTGGCCACACGCCTGCGCGCGCACTGGGCGGAGAACGGGCGCGGCGAACGGCTCGTGCTCAGTTTCCACGGCGTCCCCGAGCGCAGTCTGCTGCTCGGCGACCCTTACCACTGCCAGTGCCACAAGACCGCCCGGCTCCTGGCCGAGGCGCTGGGTCTGCCGCGCGAAGAGGTGGTCGTCACGTTTCAGAGCCGTTTCGGCAAAGCCAAGTGGTTGGAGCCCTACACCGAACCCACGCTCGAAAAGCTGGCCTCACAAGGCGTCAGGCGGGTCGACGTCATGTGCCCCGGCTTTACCGCCGACTGCCTGGAGACCCTGGAAGAGATCGCCCAAGAGGCGTGCGAGGCCTTTCTGGCAGCCGGCGGCGACCGCTTCGACTACGTGCCCTGCCTCAACGACGAGCCGGCCTGGATCGACGCGCTGGCCGCGTTGGCCGAAACCCACCTGGCCGGCTGGCCCACACACGGCGCACCTCCGCCGGCCGAACTCGAGGCCCAGCGCCAGCGCGCGCTGGCGCTGGGCGCCCGAGATTGAGCCGCCGCGACGCGCCGGGTTCAGCCACCCGACGGCGCGAGCCGTCCGGCCACGCCGGCCGCCTCTGACACGCCTGCCCCGATCAAGCCAGGGCCGATCAACCGCCTTCCAAGCGGCGCAGCAAGGCGCCAGCCTCTTCGGCTTGCGGGAAGTCGCCGCCGATCCTGAGCGCCTCGCGCAGCGCCGCCCTGGCGGCTTCTCGCTCGGAGCGATCGGCGTGCACGCGGGCCAGCAGGTAGTGGCTCTCGGCACGCGGCCGGGTCGCCGTCTGCAGCTGGGCCCGCAGCATGGCGATCGCCCGGGCGCTGTCACCGCGGCGATGGAGCACCCAGGCCAAGGTGCCCTCGATCGCCGGCTCGCCGGGTGCGAGTCGCAATGCCTCGGTCGCCCACCGCTGCGCGCTGTCAAGCAGTTCCTTGTGCTCGCTGGCAAGCCAGGCGGCGTTGTTCAGCGCGATCACGTTCGTCGGGTCGATTCGCAGCGCCACCCGGTAGCTGGCCAACGCGGCGTCGGGTCTGCTCAACAGCTGCTGCGCCATGCCGGCGGCCACGCGCGCCTCGGCGCTGCCGGGCTGACTGACGACGGCCTGCTCGAAGTCTGCAAGCGCCTTGGCAGGGTCCCGGGCCAGCAGCAGGTGGCCACGCTCAAGCCGTGCCGGGTAGTACGCAGGCTGCGCCTTCAACGCTTCGGCGTAGGCTTGCAGCGCCTTGTCGCGGTCGCCGCGCTGGCGCTGCACCTGGGCCACGGCCACCCAAGGCAAGGCATTGCCGGGGCTCAGACGTGCTGCTTCCCGCAGGTTCTTCAGCGCCGGCTCCAGCTGGTTGCGTCGCTGCTGCATCACGCCCAGCGCGTAACGCGCACCGGCCAGCGAGGGGTTGACCTCAAGCGCCCGCCCGTACAGCGCAGCCGCGGCCGCGGTGTCGCCGCGCACGTTGAACTCGAAGTCAGCAAGGTCCACCAGCGCGCCGGTGTGTCTGCCGTCGACCTGGAGAGCCGCCCGCCAGTGAGTCTCGGCCAGGACGTGCTGCCCCATCGCGAAGTGCCAGCGGGCCACGGCGCGCAGCACCTCGACATCGCGCGGCGCGAGGCCCAGCGCCTTGTCAAGCCAGGCCTTGCTCTGGTCCGCCTTGCCTTGCACACGCGCGCTGTCGGCCAGCGCCAGCAGTGGCCGCGGAGACTCCGGCGCGCCCTTGATCGCCTCCCGGTAGTGCCGCTCCGCAGCGATGAAGTCCCGCTTCGCGACAGCCTGCCGCCCGCGGCTCAACGCGGCATCCATGGCACTCTGCACCACCGAGTCACCGGCTGCGCCGGCATTGGTGAGCAAAGGCCCGGCTGGCGCGGCCAGCGGAGCCAGGACAATGAGGACAGCGAGCAACGCGGACGTGCTTGCTTTGCGCATGGGTCGGGGGCGGGAGCGGCGGGCCTCGGGCTCAAGGCGGCATGGCCGAAAGCAGCCCCTTCGGATCAGAGCCTGTGAAGGGGTGGCTTCGGCGAACCTGGCAGCTCAGTGGCGGCCTGCACGACGGCGCGTGGCGGCCATGCCCAGCAGCCCGAGTCCGATCAGGGACAGCGTCGCTGGCGACGACACCGGCGTGCCCGGATCGACGATCACACCACCAACGACGTTGAAGCCGAAGATGAAGGTGTCGGGCGTGCCGGCGATCGAGTCGCAGCCGGCGATCGCCGTCGAACCCGAGCGGCAAGAACCATACGAGAACAGGCCGATGTCGACGTCGGAGGCATCGCCATCCACCAGCGAGCGCGCCAGGTCGGCAGCGGCCTTGTCCGGGGCCACGCCGTAATAGGTGTTGAACACCTGGGTGTCGCCAGCGCCCAGGGCTGCGAACTCGAAGTCGAACATCGCGCCCTGGTCAGCGCTGATCGAGCCTTGCAGGTTGCCGGACTCGGAGTTCGTGAAGTTCGTGTCCTGCAGACCGTAGGACGAGAACGAAAACGGGTTGCCGGCCCCAAACCCGTTGTTGTCGGTGCGGGCGATGTTGCTGCCGTTGGCGATGCCCAGCAAGGCGGGCACGCCTTGGATCGTCACCGACTCCTGGCCGGGGTTGGGGATGTCCCAGTCCATGACACGGCGGTACACCAGGTCACCGGCGGCGAGCGCGGCGCCCGTGAGGTTCTGGATCGAGACCTGCACCTCGTACAGGTAGGGCGTCCCGGCGATCGGGTGGTAGTCGTGCGTCACGCGCAGGATCGCGGCGCCGGTCGAACTGAGCACGTCCACGATGGACAGCGCCGTCGTAGCGGTCGAGCCGAAGCTCACCAGCGCCAGGTTCTGCACCCCTCCGACGTCGTTGTTCGACTGGCCGAACCAGCCGGTGCTGCGGATACCGACGCCCCAGCCCTCGCACTGGCAACCCGGGGAGGTGGAATCCGAGTTCGTGCGCAGCGAGCGCAGCCCCACGACCGTGGTGCCGCTGCCGGTGGCAGGCGATCCGCCGCCGACGTTCAGCGCGCCGAACTCGCCCACGCCGAGCTGAACCTCGGCGTTCTGGATGATGGCCTGCGCCTGCACGGCACCGACCGCAGCCGTCAGCGCGACGGCCAGGGCAATCTTGTGGAACTTCATGAGCGGCATCCCCTTGGTTTGGACCACCCGTCGCACAGTCGGACAGGCTTCAGGTGGAGATGTCGCATCAGGCGTGCCAGCGAGCAGCCGGCTCGCAAATTCAAGGACTTGGCCGCGATCGCGCGCAGACGCGGCGCCCGCCCTTGAGACCGCCGTCAAGAATCCCGACAGTGAGATCGGGCGTTTGTCACGCGCGGCGGTGCAGCCGCCGCCACAGCCGGGGCACAACGAGCACGGCCACGACCAGCCCGAGCAGCGTGGCCGACATCGGGCGCTCGAAGAAGACACGGAAGCTGCCCTCGCCGATGGCCACCGCGTTTCGCATCTGTGCCTCGGCCAATGGGCCCAGGATCATGCCCACGATCACCGGCGCCGTGGGGAAGTCGAAACGGCGCATCAGCACACCCAGCAGGCCGACACCCAGCATCAGCCACAGGTCGAAGGTACTCTGGCGCATGCCGTACACCCCGATGGTGGCAAAGATCAGGATGCCGGCGTACAGGGGCGCGCGCGGTATCTTCAGCAGCTTCACCCACAGCCCCACCAACGGCAGGTTCAGCACCAGCAGCATCACGTTGCCGATGTACAGGCTGGCGATCAGCGCCCACACCAGCGTGCTGCTGGTCTGGAACAGCTGCGGCCCGGCGTTGATGCCGTAGCCCTGCAGCGCGCTCAGCAGGATGGCCGCGGTCACGCTGGTGGGGATGCCCAGGGTGAGCAGGGGCACCAAGGTGGCCGTGACGGCCGAGTTGTTGGCCGCCTCGGGGCCGGCCACGCCCTCGATGGCGCCCGTCGTGCCGAACTCCTCTTTGTGCTTGCTGAGCTTGCGCTCCAGGCCGTAACTCAGGAAGGTGGGGATCTCGCTGCCGCCGGCCGGGATGGTGCCGAACGGGAATCCGATGGCCGTGCCGCGCAGCCAGGCCGGCCACGAGCGCCGCCACTCGCGGCGGTTCATGTGCACGCTGCCCATGGTGTTCATCGTGGCCTTCGTCCGGCCCTCGTACAGCGCCGTGTACAGGCACTCGCCCACCGCGAACAGGCCCACGGCCACCAGCACCACCTCGATGCCGTCCATGAACTCCGCAACGCCGCCGGTGTAGCGCACCTGGGCGGTGATCTGGTCGATGCCCACGCAGCCCACGGCCAGCCCCACGAACAGCGCCGTCACGCCGCGCAGCGTGCTCTTGCCCAGCACCGCGCTCACGGTGGTGAAGGCCAGCAGCATCAGCATGAAGTACTCGGGCGGGCCGAGCTTGACCGCGTGCACGGCGATGGTGGGCGCGAACACCGTCACCAGCACCGTGGCCAAGGTGCCGGCGACGAAGCTGCCGATGGCCGCCGTGGCCAGCGCGGCACCGGCGCGGCCGCTCCTGGCCATCTTGAAGCCCTCGAGCGCCGTCACCATGGTGCCGGTCTCGCCGGGCGTGTTGAGCAGGATCGAGGTGGTCGAGCCGCCGTACATCGCGCCGTAGTAGATGCCGGCAAAGAAGATCATGCTCGCCGTGGGCTCCACCTGCGTGGTGATGGGCAGCAGCATCGCCACCGTCACCGCCGGGCCCAGGCCTGGGAGCACACCGATGGCGGTGCCCAAGGCGCAGCCGACGAAGGCCCACAGCAGGTTGATCGGCGAGGCCGCGGTGGCGAAGCCGCCGAGCAGCTGGCTCCAGATGTCCATCTACAGCCACCCCGAGCCGGTCAGGCCCGGCAGCGAGATGCCCAGCAGCTGGGTGAACAGCCAGTAGGCCGGCGCGGCGATCAGCATGCCGGTCACGGCGTCCGTCACCAGCCCGCGCGCGCCGCCGTGCGGCTTGCCCTCGGCGGCGCGCAGCCCGCGCACCGCCAGCACGAAACAAGTGGTGCAGGCGATGATGAAGCCCACGCGTTCCAGCAGCAGCGCGTTGGCCGCCAGGCCGCCCACCACCCAGGCCAGCGCGCGCCAGTCGCCCTGCGCGGCGCCGGAGGGTTCTTCCAGTTCACGCCAGCCGCCGGTGGCGGCCTCCCACACCAGCAAGGCGCCGCAGGCCAGCAGCGCCAGCGCCACCACCCAGGGCACGAAGTTGGGGCCGACGCCGCCGTAGCCGGCCTCGGAGGAGATGCCCGTCGCGCCCCAGGCCATCAACGCGCCGAGCACGAGCGCGCCGGCGCCGATCAGCGCCTGCCGGCGCTGCGCCGCGGTGTCGAAGGCCGGCATGTCGACGCCAGCGGCCTCAGATCATCCCGGCCTTGACCATCGTGACCCGCAGGCTTGCGAACTCGCGCTCGACGAAGTCCTCGAAGGCCTTGCCCGTGAGCAGCGCGGGGGTCCACTGGTTCTTCTCCATCGACTCGGCCCAGGTCTTGCTGCGCGTGGCCTTGACGACGCGGTCGACCAGCGCGTCGCGCTGCGCCGGCGTGATGCCGGGCGCGCCGTAGACGCCGCGCCAGTTGCCGATCTCGACGTTGTAGCCCTGCTCCTTCATCGTCGGCACGTTGATGCCCTTCAGGCGCTGCGGCGAGGTCACGGCGATGGGCCGCATCTTGCCGCTCTCGATGTACTGCTGGAACTCGCTGTAGCCGCTGCCGCCGACGCTGACGTTGTTGCCCAGGATGGCCGCCACCGCCTCGCCGCCGCCGCGGAAGGGCACGTAGTTGATCTTGCTGGCATCGACGCCGACGTCGCGCGCCAGCATGGCCGCCGCGATGTGCTCGGTGGAGCCGCGCGAGCCGCCGCCCCACTTGACGCTGGCCGGGTCCTTCTTGAGGGCCTCGACGACGTCCTTCATCGTCTGGAAGGGGCTGGCCGCGGGCACGACGAAGACGTTGAATTCGCTCGTCAGCCGCGCGATCGGGGTGGCCTGCGTCACGCTGACCGGCGGCTTGCCGGTGATGATGCCGCCGAGCATGACGGCGCCCATCACCATCAGCGCGTTCGGGTCGCCCTTGCTGGCGTTGACGAACTGCGCCAGCCCGATGGCGCCGGCGGCGCCGCCCTTGTTCTCGAAGCTCACCGATGCCGCCGCACCGGCGTCCTGCAGCGCCTTGCCCAGGGCACGACCGGTGGTGTCCCAGCCGCCGCCCGGGTTGGCGGGAATCATCATCTTCAGGTTCACGCTGGCCTGCGCCGACAACGGCAGCGTGCCGACGGCGGCGGTGGCCAGAAGGGACTTGAGGAAGGTGTCACGGCGCATGCGGATCTCCTGCGTGGGATGGTGCGGCGATGATGGCCGCGCGCGCTGTCAAACGGCTGTCGGGCCCATCGGGGAAAGCCCGCATGCCGCGACGCTCCCGATAATCAACCCACCGTGCCCGTCGCCCTCAAGTTGCTGCTCGTCGAGGACAACGTCGCCATGCAGACGACGCTGGCGCGCAGCTTCGAACGCCGCGGCGTGCAGGTCGTGGTCTGCGGCGACGGCAGCCGAGCGCTCGACCGCTGGCGCGCCACACTCCCCGATGTGGTCCTGCTCGATCTTTCGCTGCCCGGCCTGGACGGCCTTCAGGTGCTGGCCGCGGCACGCGCCGAGGCGCTGGACACGCCGGTCCTGATCGTCACCGCACGCGGCACCGTCGGAGACCGCGTGCTGGGCCTGAACACCGGCGCCGACGACTACATCGCCAAGCCCTTCGACCTGGACGAGCTCGAGGCGCGCGTGCGCGCGCTCGCCCGGCGGCGAGGCAGTGCCCGCCCGGCCGAGGCCCCGGCCTGCGGCGGCCTGCGCATCGACGCGGACAGTGGCGCCGTCATGCACGACGGCCAGCCGATGGACCTGACGGTGCGCGAGACGGCGCTGCTGCGCGCGCTGATGACCCGCCCGGGGCAGGCCGTGCCACGCGAGCGGCTCACCGAGCTGGTGTTTGCGGGCGAAGGCGCCGTCCAGCCGGACGCCATCGAGGTGGTGGTCTACCGCTTGCGCAAGAAGCTCGCGGGCAGCGCGGTGGAACTGGTCACGCTGCGCGGTCTGGGCTACCTGCTGCGGCAGCTCGATCGCCAGCCGGGGCCCGCCTGAGCATGGACGGGCCGCCGCCGTCGCTGCGCAGGCAGTTGCTGCTGGGCATCCTGCTGCCGGTGTCGGTGGTGGTGCTGCTCGGCGCCGCCTCCCTGTACCGGCAGGCGCTCAGCAGTGCCGACACGGCCTACGACCGCACGCTGCTGGCCAGCGCCAAGGCGATCGGCGAGCTGCTCCGCGTGGAGGGCGCCGGCGGGCAGCAGCGGCTGACGGCCGATCTGCCCTACTCCGCGCTCGAGGCCTTCGAGGCCGACAACCGCAGCCGCATCGTCTACCGCGTCAGCGGCTTTGGCGGCGAGCTCGTCTCGGGCTTCGCCGACCTGCCGCCCCCCCGCCCGCCCGATGCCCGCCGCGATGCGCCGCCGGTGTACGCCGCGCTGGTGCGCTTCTACGACGACCGCTACCGCGATGAGCCCGTGCGCATGGCCGTGCTGCTGCAGCCGGTGTCCGGAGCCGGCGGCCAGGGCATGGCCACCATCCAGGTGGCCGAGACGCTGGAGCTCAGGCGCGCGCTCGCCGGCCAGCTGCTGCTGCAGACGCTGTGGCAGCAGGGGCTGCTGCTGGCCCTGATCGCGGCTGTCGTGCTGTGGGGCGTGCAGCGCGCCACGCGGCCGGTGCGCCGGCTGTCGCAGGCCTTGCTGGCGCGCGACGAGGCCGATCTCTCACCGCTGCCGGCGGGCGACGCCCCGCCCGAGCTGAGGCCCGTGGTCGACGCCACCAACGCCGTGATGGCGCGGCTGGCCCACCTGCTGGCGCACCAGCAGCGCTTTGTGCGCGATGCGTCGCACCAGTTGCGCACGCCGCTGGCGGTGCTCAAGGCGCAGGTGCAGTCGGCACGCCGAGGCGACGTCGAGCCCGCGCAAGCGCTGGCCGAGATTGACGCCACTGTGCAAGGCGCCACTGAGCTCGCCAACCAGATGTTGGCATTGGCCAAGGTGGAGCAGCTGCGCCAGCAAGGCCTGCAGGGCGAGACGCCCCATGAGGACTGGGAGCCCATCGCACGCGGCGTGGCGCTCGACCTCGCGCCGCTGTTGGCCGAAGGCGGCATCGACTTCGAGCTGCACACCGGGCCCGCCGCCGTGGCCGCGCACGCCTGGGCGCTGCGCGAGCTGACGCGCAACCTGGTTCACAACGCCATCAAGCACACGCCGGCCGGCGGCAGCCTGGTGCTGCGGCTGGCGTGCGACGGCGACGAGGCCCGGCTGGAGGTGCTCGATGGCGGCCCGGGCCTGGCCCCCGCACAGCGCGAGCGCTTGTTCCAGCCCTTCGCGGCCGCAGGGCCGCAGGGCGGCTCGGGGCTGGGCCTGACCATCTGCCGCGAGATCGTGGCCACCGCCGGCGGCCGCATTGCGCTGGAGCCGCGCGAGCCCGGCCCGGGGCTCGCCGCGCGCGTCCACCTGCCGCTGGCCGCGCCGCTCCCGCCATGAGTCACGGCGCCGTCGCCGGCCCGCCCTGCCCCGTGTTGCCCGACGGCATTGGCCTCGTCTTTGCCGACGACACCCTGCTCGTCGTCGACAAGCCCGCCGGCATGCTCTCGGTGCCCGGGCGAGGCGACGGCGTCACCGACAACCTCGTCACACGCGTGACGACGGTGTTCGCTGACGCGCTCGTCGTGCACCGGCTCGACCAGGCCACCTCGGGGCTGATGCTGTTCGCACGCGGGCTGCCGATGCAGCGCGCACTGTCGCTGCTGTTCGAGAAGCGGCGCATGCACAAGCGCTATGAGGCCATCGTCGCGGGCCATCCGGCCGCCGCTGAAAGCGAGGTCGACATGCCGCTGCGCCTGGACTGGCCGCACCGCCCGCGGCAAGTGACTGACGTCGTCGCCGGAAAGCCCGCCCTGACCCGCTGGCACGCGCTCGGCCCGGTCCGGCGCAGCGACGGTGCGGCCACGCGCCTGGCGCTGTTCCCTTTCACCGGCCGCTCGCACCAGCTGCGCGTGCACATGGCCTTCATCGGCCATCCGATTCTGGGCGATGACCTCTACGCGCCCTTGCCGCCGCGCTCGCCGCGGCTGCTGCTGCACGCCTGTGAACTGGGCTTCGTGCACCCGCTGCGGAGCACCGAGTGCCGCTTCGAGAGCGCCGCGCCGTTCTAGACGGCTACAGTGCGGGCCATGTCCGCCCACCGCATCGACGTGCCCTTGAAGCACACCTACCGCCTGATGAACCATGGCCCCACGGTGCTCGTGAGCGCTGCGCACGGCGGCCAGCGCAACCTGATGGCAGCCGCCTGGGCGATGCCGCTGGACTTCGAGCCGCCGAAAGTGGCCGTGGTCATCGACAAGAGCACCTTCACACGCGGGCTGGTCGAGGCCAGCGGCCGCTTTGCGCTCAACCTGCCCTGCGCCGCGCAGGCCGACCTCACCGTCACGGTGGGCGGCACGCATGGCGGGCCCGATGGCGTGGGCGACAAGTTCACGCAGTTCGGCATCGAGGCCTTCGAGGGCCTCACGCCCGGGCTGCCGCTGGTGGCCGGCTGCGTGGGCTGGCTCGAATGCCGGCTGCTGCCCGAGCCGCACGTGCAGCAGGCCTACGACCTGTTCCTCGGCGAGGTGGTGGCGGCGCAGGCCGACGCGCGCGTGTTTTCGCAGGGCCGCTGGCACTTCGACGAGCACCCGGCACTGCGCACACTGCACCACGTGTCGGGCGGGCACTTCCTGTTGCCGCAGAGCTCTGTGCAGGGCCACGCCCTCGCCGCCGCCGCCACCTGAGCCACGGAGCCCCTCCATGCACCTGAGCATCATCACCGGTTCGTCGCGCGGGCTCGGCCTGGCCATCACCGGCCAGTTGTTGCAGCGCGGCCATCGTGTGCTGGGCATCGCGCGCGGAGACACCGTGGCCCCGGTGCCCGCCGGCGCCGAGCTCGAGGTCTGGCGCGCCGACCTTGCAGAGCCGCTGCCGCTGGCAGCCCGGCTTCAGCAGTGGCTGTCCGGGCAGCCCAACGTGCTGTCGGCGACCTTGATCAACAACGCGGGCGTCGTCAGCACGCCGGGCCCGCTGGCCGACGGCGACCTGGCCGAGCTCTCGGCATCGCTGCGCGTGGGCCTGGAGGCGGCGATGCTGCTGACCGCCGCCTTCCTGCGCGCCACCGCGGTTTGGACGGTGCCGCGGCGCATCGTGCTCGTCTCCTCGGGCCTGGGCCGCCGCGCGATGGCCGGCAGCGCCACCTACTGCGCCGCCAAGGCCGGCCTGGACCACCTGGCGCGCGCCGTGGCACTGGAGGAGGCCGGGCAGCCGCACGGCGCCAAGATCGTGTCGTTGGCGCCCGGCATCATCGACACCGACATGCAGGTGCAGCTGCGCACCGCCGACCGTGCGCGCTTTCCGGAACGCGACCGCTTCCTCGGCTTGAAGACCGCCGGCCAGCTCGACAGCCCGGCCATCGCGGCCACCAAGCTGCTGCGCTACTTGGACCGCGCCGACTTCGGCAGCAACCCCGTGGGCGACGTGCGCGATGCATGACGAGCCCCGCGCGCAGGCGCTGATCCGCGAGCTCGGCCTGCGGCCGCAGCCCGAAGGCGGCTGGTACGCCGAGGTCTTCCGCTCGGGCCGGCCGGTCGATCCGAGCGACGGCCACGGCGGCCGCATCGCGCTCACCACCATCGACTTCCTGCTCGAGCACGGCCAGGCCAGCACCTGACACCGCGTGCGCTCCGACGAGGTCTGGCACCTGCTCGAGGGCGAGGGCCTCGTGCTGTGGCTGCTGCCGCCCGACCTCTCGCGCGTGGAGCGCGTGGAACTCGGCCCGGTGGCCGCGGGCCGCCGGCCGCGCCACGTGGTACCGGCCGACTGGTGGCAGGCCGCCGAGCCGGTGGGCGCATACGCCTACGTCGGCGCCAACGTGGGCCCAGGCTTTGAGTTCGCGGACTTCGCCTTCGGGCGCGACGACGATACCCTGCGCGACACACTGCCGCGCCTGGTGACGGCACTCAGCCGGCTGCTGTAGGCGGCTGGCCGAGGCAAAGCCCCAGCGCTTCGGCCGCGCAGAGCAGCGCATGGCCCTCGGGCACATTGCGGCTGCGCCCGGCCACGTCGGCCAGCGCCACGTCGACACAGGCAGCGCCCTGCAGCGCCACCATGCGGCCGAAGCGGCGCTGCCGCACCAGCTCGGCCGCCGCCACGCCAAAGCGCGTGGCCAGCACGCGGTCGTAGGCGGTGGGCGTGCCGCCGCGCTGCGTGTGGCCAAGCACGGCGCTGCGCACCTCGCTGGCCAGCTGCGGCTGCAGGGCTTGCTGCAGCCGCTCGGCCGCGCCGCCCAGGCGCAGCGGGTCGGGGCTGCCGGGCAGCCGCGCGCGCACGGCCAGTCCCTCGCCCGCGGCGTGTGCGCCCTCGGCGATGCAGATCAGCGTCGACAGGCCGCGGGCCTCGCGCGCGGCGCAGAAAGCCGCCACCGCGGCCACCGCGTAGGGCCGCTCGGGCAGCAGGATGACGTCGGCAGCGCCGGCCAGGCCGCCCTCCAGCGCAATCCAGCCGGCGTAGCGCCCCATGGTCTCGCACAGCATCACGCGGCGGTGGCTGCGCGCCGTGGTGGCCAGCCGGTCCAGCGCCTCGGCCACCACGGCCACGGCGCTGTCGAAGCCAAAGGTGCGGTCGGTGAGGGCCAGGTCGTTGTCGATGGTCTTGGGCACGCCCACCACCGGCAGCCCGGCCTCGTGGAAGCGGTGGGCGATGGCCATGCTGCCGTCGCCGCCGATGGCCACCAGCGCGTCGAGCCCCCAGGCCCGCGCATGGCCCAGCGCCTGGGCCGAGCGGTCCACCGGCTCGCCGCCGGATGGGGGCCGCATGGCGAACGGGTCGCAGCGGTTGTCGGTGCCCAGGATGGTGCCGCCCTCGGCCAGGATGCCGGCGACGTCGGCCGGGTGCAGCTCACGCCCGCGGCCCTCCAGCAGGCCGCGGAAGCCCTGCTCGA
>JAUMBF010000026.1:0-48143 GCA_032115875.1 Rubrivivax sp. | reverse complement strand
AGGCCAGCGACCGCTACGGCGCGCAGTGCATCGTGGTGGCCATCGACGCCAAGGCGCGGGCGGACCGGTCCGGCTGGGACGTCTACACCCACGGCGGCCGCCGCAACACCGGGCTGGATGCGGTGGAATGGGCGCGCCATATGGCCGAGCAGGGTGCGGGTGAGATCCTGCTCACCAGCATGGACCGCGACGGCACCAGGATCGGCTTCGACCTCGAGCTCACGCGAGCGGTGGCCGATGCGGTGCCGGTGCCCGTGGTTGCCTCGGGCGGTGTGGGTGCGCTGGAGCACCTGGCCGAAGGCGTCACGGTGGGCGGGGCCGACGCCGTGCTGGCCGCGAGCATCTTCCACTACGGCACCTACACCGTGGGCGAAGCCAAGGCGCTGATGGCTTCGCGCGGCATCCCGGTGCGGCTG
Organism: Rubrivivax sp.; assembly: GCA_032115875.1. Taxonomy (GTDB): domain Bacteria; phylum Pseudomonadota; class Gammaproteobacteria; order Burkholderiales; family Burkholderiaceae_C; genus Rubrivivax. The sequence goes on along the minus strand of JAUMBF010000026.1, from coordinate 47,727 downwards.
TGAGACTTCCACCGTTCGGGCTGACCCTGCGACAAGCTCAGGACTGAAGGCGTGTCGAAGCCCTCTTCCAGAGCACCCGGCGCGCCCCGTGGCGAGGTGCGGCTGATCGGCGGCCGACTCAAGCGCAGCAAGCTGCCGGTGCCCGACGCGCCCGGCCTGCGTCCCACGCCCGACCGCGTGCGCGAGACGCTCTTCAACTGGCTGGGGCAAGATCTATCGGGCTGGCGCGTGCTCGACGCCTTTGCCGGCAGCGGGGCGCTGGGTTTCGAGGCAGCGTCGCGCGGGGCGGTGGCCGTCACCCTGCTGGAGAACGACGCGCGGCTGGTCGCCAGCCTGTCGGCCGTGCGACAACGCCTGGGCGCCGAGGCGGTGAGCGCGCTGCGCGCCGATGCCTGGGCCTGGATGGCGCGTGCGCCGCGGGGCGGCTTCGATCTCGTCCTGCTGGACCCACCCTTCGAGGCCGGCCTCGCCGGGCCGGCGCTGGCCGCTGCCGCGCCCTTGCTGGCCGAGCGCGGTTTCGTCTACCTCGAGACTGCGGCGTCCGATGCCGCGGCGCCGCTGCCTGCCGGCCTGGAGCCGGTGCGCGAGCTCAAGGCCGGCGCGGTGCGGGCCCAACTGTTCCGCCGCGCGGGCGCATTGGATGGCCTCTCACACTCTGACGCCTACACTGCGCCCGTGCCGAAACCCGCCTTGCACGCCAGGAGGACCGCGTGACCGATCCCGCCCACCACAAGGCCCCGCTCACCGCCGTCTACCCCGGCACCTTCGACCCCATGACGCTGGGCCACGAAGACCTGATGCGCCGCGCTTCGCGCCTGTTCGACCGGCTCGTGCTGGCGGTGGCCGCCGGCCACCACAAGCGCACGATGTTCACCGTCGCCGAGCGTTTGGACATGGCGCGCGAGATCGCCCGGCCCTACCCGAACATCGAGGTGACAGGCTTCGGCGGCCTGCTGAGCCACTTCGTGGCCGAGGTCGGCGGCAAGGTCGTGGTCCGTGGCCTGCGCGCCGTGAGCGACTTCGAGTACGAGTTCCAGATGGCCGGCATGAACCGCCAGTTGATGCCCGATGTCGAAACCGTGTTCATGACCCCGGGCGATCACTACCAGTTCGTCAGCGGGACTTTCGTGCGCGAGATCGCCAGTCTCGGCGGTGATGTCTCCAAGTTCGTGGCACCCTCGGTGTTGGCGCGCCTTGCCGAACGGGTTACCGGGCGCGTCGGCCAAACCGAAAGCTGAAACCCGCCATGGCCCTGTGGATCACCGAGGAGTGCATCAACTGCGACGTCTGCGAGCCCGAGTGCCCCAACGAGGCCATCTCGCTGGGCGAGCTGATCTACGAGATCGACCCGCACAAGTGCACCGAGTGCGTGGGCCACTTCGACGAGCCGCAGTGCGTGCAGGTCTGCCCGGTGGCCTGCATCCCGGTCAATCCGGCTTTTGTCGAGTCGAAGGACGTTTTGCGGGCAAAGTACCTGCGGCTTCATCCTGATCCCGCAGGTGCTTCGTCCGCAACGGTGGCTTCTTCGACGGGCTGAGTTCTGTCTTGGGATGTGCAATGCCGGTGGCCAGCGCAGCCGGTTGCGCATCGCGCTGACGGCGCTCGGCGGCCAGCTGACGGGCCAGCGCCTGCTCGCGCGCCGCCATGCGGGCGGCCTCGGCCACCGCAGTGCTCGGCCGCTCAGGCGCGGCTTCCACGGCGCGGCCGCCGCGGCAAGGCTCGCCCTGGTAGACCACGCGGCCGGCGTCGTCGCAGCGCCAGACCGACTGCGCATGGGCCACGGCGGCGCTGCACAGCAGACCCGCGACGAGGGTGCGGGCAGCGTTCATGGCAGCGACTGTTCGTCGGGGGGCTGCTTGCGTGGCGGCTTGGGCCGCGGCGGCTGGGCATGCACGGTCTGCAGCGCGCGGTCCATCTGGCCGGCGAGCATCGCATCCACGGCCTTCAGCGACTGCTCTGAGGCCTTGCCGATGGCCTCGCGATCCTCGGCCGACGGCTTCTTGAGCACGTAGTTGGGCACCTCCGCCTTGATGCCGGGGTGGCCGATGCCCAGGCGCAGGCGCCAGAAGTCCTGCGTGCCGAGCTGGCCGTGGACGTCCTTCAGCCCGTTGTGGCCCGCCGCGCTGCCGCCGAGCTTGAGCTTGGCCTGGCCGGGCAGCAAGTCGAGCTCGTCGTGCACCACCAGGATCTGCTCCGGCGCCAGCTTGAAAAAGCGCGCCAGGCCCGCCACCGAGATACCGGAGCGGTTCATGTAGGTCAACGGCTCCAGCAGCCAGACCGGGCCCTCGACGCCGGGCCGGACCACGCGCGCCACCAGACCTTGGTAGGCGCGCTCGGGAACGAGCCGGGCGCTCCACTGCGCAGCCAGTGCGTCCACCCACCAGAAGCCGGCGTTGTGGCGTGTGGCCTCGTACTCGCTGCCGGGGTTGCCCAGGCCGACGAAGAGTCGAATCATGCAGAGGATTATTGGGGCCACCGGGCATGAAAAAGCCCCACCACGGTGGGGCTTGGCGAGTGACACCCGGCCGGGGGCCGGTGTGAGCGATCGCGCTACTTCTTGTTCTGCTTCTCGTCCTTCTTCTTGGGCGCTGCTTTGCCCTTCTCGGCGGCCACCACCGGGGCGGGTGCGACTTCCTCTTCGACCTTGGGCACGGTGACGCTGACGATCACCGGGTTGAGCGTGCCGCGACGCACGGCCTTGATGCCTTCGGGCAGCTTCAGGTCGCTGGCGTGCAGGCTTTGGTTCTTCGCCAGGCCCGACAGGTCGATGGTCACGAACTCCGGCAGCTTGGCGGCCAGGCACTCGATCTCGAGCTCCACCGCCACGTGGTTGACCAGGCACTTGTCGGTCTTCACCGCGGGCGAGTTCTCTTCGCCGCTGAAGTGCAGCGGCACCTTCTTGCGCAGGCGCGTGGTCTCGTCGACGCGCTGGAAGTCCACGTGCAGCACCTGGGGCTTGTAGGCGTGCATCTGGAAGTCGCGCAAGAGCACCTTCTGGGTGCCGCCGGCCAGGTCCATCTCGAGGATGGACGAGTGGAAGGCTTCCTTCTTGAGGGCGAAGAACAGTGCGTTGTGATCGAGCTCGATCATCTGCGGCGCGCCAGCACCGTAGACGATGCCCGGCACCTTGGCGGCGTGGCGCAGGCGGCGGCTCGCTCCGGTCCCCTGCTGCGTACGCTCGTAGGCGGTGAATTTCATGATGACTCCAAGAGTGGATGGGGGCCCGCGACCAGACCGCCCGGAGAACCCGCCGCGCCGGATTGCGCCGCGGGCCGCTGCACGGATCAGAAGTTGTTGTTCTGCTCCGCGAAGAGGGAGGTGACCGACTCGCCGTCCGAGATGCGGCGGATGCTCTCGGCGAACAGGAAGGCCGCGCTGAGCTGGCGGATCTTGGGGCAGGCCTTGGCCGCGTCCGACAGCGGAATGGTGTTGGTGATGACGACCTCGTCGAGCGCGCTCTTGGCGATGCGCTCCACGGCCGGGCCGCTGAACACCGGGTGCGTGCAGTAGGCGAACACGCTTTGGGCTCCGCGCTCCTTGAGCACATCGGCCGCCTTCACGAGCGTGCCGGCGGTGTCGATCATGTCGTCCATGATGACGCAGTTGCGGCCCTCGATCTCACCGATGACGTGCATCACCTCCGACACATTGGCGGCCGGGCGGCGCTTGTCGATGATGGCGAGATCGCACCCCAGCTGCTTGGCCAGCGCGCGCGCGCGCACCACGCCGCCGACATCGGGCGACACCACCACCAGGTTGGGGTAGCGCTTGCTCTTCAGGTCGGACAGCAGCACCGGGCTGGCGTAGATGTTGTCGACCGGGATGTCGAAGAAGCCCTGGATCTGGTCGGCGTGCAGGTCCATCGTGAGCACGCGCTCCACGCCCACCGTCTCGAGCATGTTGGCCACGACCTTGGCGCTGATGGGCACGCGCATGCTGCGCGGCCGGCGGTCCTGCCGGGCGTAGCCGAAGTAGGGAATGACGGCCGTGATGCGGCGGGCACTGGCGCGCTTGAGCGCATCGACCATGAACGCCAGCTCCATGAGGTGGTCGTTCGTGGGGGCGCAGGTGGGCTGGATCACGAAGACGTCGCGGGCGCGAACGTTCTGGCGGATTTCGACGGTGACCTCGCCGTCGGAGAAGCGGCCGACGTCGGCGCTGCCCAGATCGACGCCCAGTGCACTGGCGATCTCGGCCGCCAGCACCGGGTTGGCGCGGCCGGTGAAGAGGACGGTGTTGAACAGCACGGTCGGGCTCGCGTAGGTGGGCTGGGCGGCGGACGGTGCCTCGTCAGGCACCGCGGGCAGATGTTTGGCAGGGGAGGAAGGACTCGAACCCTCGCATGTCGGAATCAAAATCCGATGCCTTAACCAACTTGGCGACTCCCCTACACAGGACTTCCGCTCGCGCGGCCGCCCTTCGAAACCCGCTTCAGTCTGCCAGCCACGCCGCCAGCGGCAGGGCCTGCAGACTGCGGCAGCGCCGCCCCACCCAGCCCGCAGGCAATTCGCCCTGCGGGAACGTCGCCATCGGGTGGGCGCCGTTGCCGACTGTTGAGTCTTCCGCCACGTGCGCAAACACCGCGCTGCCCGAGCCGCTCATGCGGCCGTTGCCGTAGCGCCTGGCGAGCCAGGCCACCGCATCGGCCACGGCCGGGCAGCGGTCTTCGGCGGGGGGCTGCAGATCGTTGCGGCCAAAGCCGCCATTGACTGCACCCCACTCCGCCGGCCAGTCCACTGCACCTGCACCGCGAGCGTCTTGCCTCGGGGTAGCGGCCGCTTGCGCGGCGCCGTCGAAAGAGCCGATGACTATAACAGGCTCCGTGTCGCGCTTGAGCGCCGGGTGGCCAAAGATCGCGGGCGTGGGCAGCGACTGCGGCGGTTTCACCACGGCCAGCGGCAGCGCCGGCAGGCGCATCGGCGTCAGGATCTCGCCGATGCCCTCCACAAAGGCCGGGCCGTGGCCCAGGAAGAACGGGACGTCGGCGCCGAGCGCCAGGCCGAGCGCCGACAGCCGAGCCCGGGGCCAGTCCAGGCCCCACAGGCGGTTGAGTGCGATCAGCGTCGTGGCTGCGTCCGAGCTGCCGCCGCCCAGACCGGCGCCCCAGGGCAGCTGCTTGTCGACCAGGATACGCGCGCCCAAGGGCGTGCCGCTGGCCTGCTGCAGCGCGCGGGCGGCGCGCAGGCACAAGTCGTCAGGTGGGAGGGCCGGGCCGAGGTCGACGCGCTCCAGCCTGCCGTCGTCGAGCCGCTCCAGGCTCAGGCGGTCGGCCCAGTCGATGGGCACAAAGACCGACTGCAGGCGGTGGTAGCCGTCGTCTCGCCGGCCGATGACGTGCAGGAACAGGTTGATCTTGGCCGGTGCGGGCAGATCGTAGAGGGCGACGAGGCTCATGGTGCAGCGGGATTGTCCAGCCGCAGGCGCAGCGTGGCAGCCGGCGGCCCCGCGCGCCGGGCGATGAGCTGGCCCTCGGCCCTTGCCGAGGTGTCGACACGCCAGCCAAGCTGCTCGAAGCCGTCGTCATGCGTCCGGTGTGCCGCGCCGCGCCAGGGCCGGGCGGCCAGCCAGTCGGGCAGGGCGGCCAGTGGCAGCGTCTCGCCCAGCGCCTCGTTCGACAGCTCATCCAGGCTCGCGTAGCGGCGCTCGCCATCGCCGGTGACCAGCAGCGCCAGCCCCGGGCTCCAGCGCGCCGAGACGAGCAGCGTGCCCAGCGGCGACAGCAGCCTCAACTCGCCCTCGCGGCCGTCGCCGCGCAGCTCGAAGGCGGCGGCCAGGCTTTGCGCTGCACGGCCAGCCCCGGCCTCGATGCGCAGCGCCAGCCGGCCGCTGGACCAGCCCTGGGCCGCGTCGGGGATGCTCGCGCAGCCCGCCAGCGCACCGAGCCCCGCCCCGGCGATCACGATCAGCCATGTGCGGCGCGTGCTCAGAGATCCACCCGCAGCCGCGCCAGCGTGTCGCGCAACACCTCGTTGGCGGCGTCGCGGCCCTTGCTCTCGCGCCAGACGCGGCGTGCCTCGTCACGCTGGCCCAGCGTCCAGAGCACCTCGCCGAGGTGGGCGCCGATCTCGGTATCGGGCCGCGAGGCGTAGGCTTGCCGCAGCAGCCGCAGGGCCTCGTCCTTGTTGCCGAGACGGAACTCCACCCAGCCCAGGCTGTCGGTGATGAAGGGGTCGCCGGGGGCCAGTTGCAGCGCGCGCACGATGAGCTCGCGCGCCTCGGGCAGGCGCTGGCCGCGGTCGGCCAGCGAGTAGCCCAGGGCGTTGTGCGCGTGCGCGTCGTCGGGCTTGAGCGCGATCACGCGGCGCAGCAGCTGCTCCATCTCGGCCATGCGGTCCAGCCGCTCGGCCATCATGGCCTTCTCGTAAAGCAGACCGGTGTCGTCGGCGAAGCGCTGCACGGCCAGTGCGAGCACCTCGTGCGCCTCATTCCAGCGCTTGACCTCGCGCAGCACGCCGGCCTCGGCCTGCAGCTTGGCCCGGGCTTGGCCAGCGTCGCGCTCGGGCAGCGCACGGATCAGCGCCCGGGCCTCGGGCACACGGCCGTCGCGCGCCATCATGGTGGCCCGACGCGTCTGCACGTCGAGCGCGCGATCGGGGTCGGCAATGCGCGCCAGCCAGGCTTCGGCAGCCTTGAAGTCGCCGCGCATCTCGGCAGCCTGGGCCAGCATCAGCCACGCCTGCTCGAGTCGGTCATCGGGTTCGCTGGCGTCGCCTGCAGCGCCCTGGCCGCCTGCGGCGGACACGAGTTCGACGAAGCGCTGCAGTGCCGCCTCGCCCTCGGCCGGGCGCTTGAGCTCCAGGTGCAGCGCGCCCAGGGTGAGGTAGGGGCCCGGCTCCAGCGGCTGCGCCCGCGTGGCGAGTTCGATCTGCACGATGGCGTCGGCGTAGCGCTGGCCCGAGGTCAGCAGCCGGGCGTAGGCCAGCCGCACCGCGGGTTCGGCCCCTGGGGCGGCCAGGTGCGCCTGCACCAGGGCCTCGGCCTCGGGGCGCTCTCGCATCAGCTCCAGGGCCAGCAGCGCCGGACCGGGGGCGGCCGGCTCCAGCGATTGGGCCTCGCGCAACAGCGCCAGGGCCCGGTTGGCGTCGTGCGCCTCGAGCCAGGCGCGGCCCTGGGCCACCCGCGCGGCCACGGCCGTCTCGGGGCGGTCGCGGTAGGGCTTGAGCACGTCGTCGAGCATCCGCGCGATCAACGGCGCATCGTTGGCCCGTTGCAGGAAGCGCGGCAGCGCCGCGATCAGGCCGCCGCGCTCGGCGGCGGGGGTCTGGTCCAGCAGGGAGCGCAGCGGCTCCTTCACCTCGGCGGAGCGGCCGGTGCCCATGAGCAGCTGCACCTGCAGGCGCAACGGCTCGAGGTTCTCCGGCCGCGCGAGGCGCCAGGCGCGGGCGGCCGCCAGGGCTTGCTCGCCGCTGCGCGCCTGGATGGCGATGTCGATGCTGCGCCGGAACAGGCCGTCGTCGCGCGTGCGGCGTGCGGCGTCCAGCAGCCAGGCGTAGGCGGTGCCGAGATCGCCCTGCGTCAGCGCGATCTCGCCAACCAGCAACTGGTAGAACAGGCGATCGTCGAGGATGGAGTTCCGCGGCGGGACCTCGGGCGCCGCGGCAGCCGGCGGTGCTGCCGGCGTGGGCGGCGGCTGCTGTGCCAGGGCGACGTCGGCTGAGCCGGCCAGGACGACGGCAGCCCAGATCGAGCGGATCGGCGGGCGCATCGACAAACGGACGGCTGGCGCGGACAGGCCGGGCAGTGGGGGGCGACGGTTCATCCTCCCATAATGCCTGCATGCCGGAGCTTCCGGAGGTCGAAATCACACGCAGGGGCATCGCCGGGCCGCTGGCAGGCGCCCGGGTTCTGGCACTGCGTCTGGGCAAGCCCCTGCGCTGGCCCCTGGGGCGCGATCCCGCCGCGCTCGCCGGCACCACCGTGGGCGACATCACGCGGCGGGGCAAGTACCTGTGGCTGCCGCTGCGGCGGGCCGGCATCCCCGAAGGCGGGTTGCTGCTGCATCTGGGCATGTCGGGGTCGCTGACGCTCAATGCCGCAGGGGCCCGGCCGGGCAAGCACGACCACTTCGACCTCGTCACCGACCAGGGCACGCTGCGCCTGAACGACCCGCGCCGCTTCGGGGCCGTGGTCTGGTCGGCGTCGCTGCACGAGCCGCCGGCCGCCAACTTGCTGGAGCGGCTGGGTCCGGAACCGTTCGACCCCGAGCTCACGCCGCGACGCTTTCACGCCGCCCTGAAGGCGCGGCGAGCGCCGATCAAGGCTGTCCTGCTGGCCGGTGACGCGGTGGTCGGCGCCGGCAACATCTACGCCTGTGAGGCCTTGTTCCAGGCCGGCATCCATCCGGCGCTGCGGGCCGACCGCATCAGCCTGCCCCGCGCTGACCGGCTGCTGGCCGCGGTGCGCCAGACGCTCGGCCGGGCGCTGCAGCTGGGCGGCTCCACGCTGCGCGATTTCACCGACGTCCACGGAGCCAGCGGTGCCTACCAGACCGAAGCCGCGGTCTACGGCCGCGAAGGCCAGCCCTGTGTGCGCTGCGGCGCGCCCGTGAAGCGGCGCGTGATGGCCCAGCGTTCGACCTACTTCTGCGCCGTCTGCCAGAAGCGCTGAAGACGGTGCCCCACGCGGGTGCCGTCGGGCTGTCTGCAGCCGTGACGAAGTGTCGCCGCTTGACGCCGGAGGCATCCCTTTGGCCCCCTGCGCTAGCATGGCCGGCGACTCGTTCCCGTGGCCGAAGCCCTGACGGACCCAGGCCCCGCCGTCTCCCCGCCGACCGATGCAAAGCCGCATTGCCGACAGCCTCGATGCCCTGCTCGCCCCTGACTTCGCCGGTCGGGTCATCGCCTGGCAGGGGCACCACGGCCGTCATGACCTGCCCTGGCAGGGCACGCGAGATCCCTATCGCGTGTGGCTGTCGGAGGTGATGCTGCAGCAGACGCAGGTGAGCACCGTGATCGCCTACTACGCGCGCTTTTTGCAGCGGTTTCCCGACGTGCAGGCGCTGGCCGCCGCGCCGCTGGACGACGTGCTGGCGTTGTGGAGCGGCCTGGGCTACTACAGCCGCGCGCGCAACCTGCACCGTTGTGCACAGGCGGTGGTGCTCCACCATGGCGGCGCCTTTCCGCGCAGCGCCGAGTCCTTGGCTGCTTTGCCGGGTATCGGTCGCAGCACCGCAGCGGCCATCGCGGCGTTTTGCTTCGGTGAGCGCGCGGCCATCCTCGATGGCAATGTCAAGCGGGTGCTGGCGCGCTTTCTCGGCTTTGGAGACGATCTGGCGCGTGCACCCGCCGTGCAGGCCCTGTGGGACGAGGCAACCGCCTTGCTGCCGGCGCAGGGCGTGGACGTCTACACGCAGGGCCTGATGGACCTGGGCGCGACGCTGTGCACGCAGCGCCGGCCGCTGTGCCTGCACTGCCCGGTGGCCGAGGGCTGCGCGGCGCGGCGCGAAGGCAGCCCCGAGCGCTACCCCCTGAAGACGCGCCGCGCCACCCGTGGCCGCCGCACCAACGCGCTGCTGTGGTTGCGCCAGGGCCAACGTTGCTGGCTGGTGCAGCGACCGGCCACCGGTGTCTGGGCGGGGCTGTGGAGCCTGCCCGAGTTCGACAGCGCCGATGCGCTGCAAGCCCGGGTGGACGGCTGGCGCGGACGGGGCCAGTGGCTTGCACCCGTGCAGCACGCCCTGACGCACTTCGACTGGACGCTGCAGCCGCTGGCCTGGACGCTGCCCGCGCGCGCCGCGCTGCCCGGGGGGCTGGCGGGAGGACGCTGGTTCGAGCCCGCGGAGGCGCTGGCGCTGGGGCTGCCGGCGCCGATCCGAAAACTGCTGGAGGGCGGCGTTTCCGGGGATGGCTGAACCCGGCCCGCAGCGGCCAAGGGCCGCCACGGGCCTCGGGCCCGAAACCACGGCTAACCCCTGGGCCCCCCTCCGACAGAGGGGTCCAGTCAGACCCTGGCGTCGGCCGTCGGCCGCCGAACCGCTGCTTCAGCCGAACACAAGCTTCTTGTCGCGCAAGAAGCCATCGACCAGGCTCAGCCGGATCACCGGGTCTTCGAGCTCCATCAGCTTCTGCTTCGCCGACAACGGCATTGGCAGCAGCTCGCACCAGCGGTTGGCCACCCAACCCGCGTCGTTCAGGCGATACGGCTGCGCGAACGGCCCGGCGCCTCGCTGGCCCAGCTTGCGGATGGCCTCGGCCAGGGCCTGCACCGTTTGCAGCATCGCCGGCCCCGGCAGGTGCGGGGCGTCGTCGGCCACCCGCTCGACCGCGGGCGCCACCCACAGCCCGTTGTCGCGTTGCACCGGCGGCGCCGCCAGGCGAAAGCGCGACAGCCCGGTGCAGCGCACCCGCAGAATGCCGGCCTGCTCGGCGTCGACCTCGTCCAGCCGCGCCAGCACGCCCATGCTCTCGAGCTGCACTGCTGCTGACCGGTCGCCGGCCTCGAACCCCTGCATCAGGCAAACCACGCCGAACGGCGCCCGCGTACGCAGGCACTCGGTGACGAGGTCGAGATAGCGCGCCTCGAACACCTTCAGGCCCAGCAGCGCCCCCGGGAACAGCACCATGCGCAGCGGAAACAGCGGCAACGGCGACGGCAGGCCCGTGTCGTCCGTCGGAAGCCGGGTCTCAGCCATGCCCGTCGAGCTCGCGATGGCGCACCAGCGTGGCGGTGCGGCCGCGGAAGTGGCGGGCCAGCGTCTCCACCGCGTACACGCTGCGGTGCTGCCCGCCGGTGCAGCCGATGCCCACCGTGAGGTAGCTGCGCTGGTCGTCCTCGAAGCTGGGCAGCCAGTGTGCAATGAACCCCTGGATCTGCGCCACCATCTCGCCCACATCGCGCTGCTGCGCCAGCCACTGGGCCACCGGGGCGTCGCGGCCCGACAGCGGGCGCAGCTCGCGCACGTAATGCGGGTTGGGCAGTACCCGCACGTCGAACACGAAGTCGGCGTCCAGCGGCACGCCGTGCTTGAAGGCGAAGCTCTCGAACACCAGCGTCAGCGCCGACTCGCCCGCGCCGACGAGCTGCCGGATCCACTTGCGCAGCAGCGCCGGGCGCAGCTGGCTGGTGTCGATGACGGTGCAGAGTTCGCGCAGGTCGGCCAGCAGCTGGCGCTCGAGCTCGATGGCCTCGATCAGCGCGCGGGCGTTGTCGGCCTCGTGCGGCGCCGTCAGCGGATGCGGGCGGCGGCTCTCGGAATAACGGCGCACCAGGGTCTCGGTGCTGGCGTCCAGGAAGATCAGCCGCACGCGGATGCTTTCTTCGCGCAGCCGGTCGATCAGCGGCACCAGCGCCGGCAGGCTGCTGGTGGTGCGCACGTCGACCGACACCGCCACGCTGCGCGTGGAGTGCTCGCGCTCGAGGTGAACGAAGTCGCGCAGCAGCTCCGGCGGCAGGTTGTCGACGCAGAAGTAGCCCGCGTCCTCGAGCGCGTGCAGGGCCACGCTCTTGCCCGAGCCCGAGATGCCGGTGATCAGCAGCAGCTCGTCGCGCTGCGCCAGATCGCCGACGGGCCCGAAGCTGGAGTCCTCGCTCATCGCTCGGGTGCGCGGGCGCTGCGCGGGGCGCGCAGCAGGGTCTGGGCATGGGCCATGGCCGAGAGTTTCTCGCCGCCGAGCATGCGGGCGATCTCGGCCACGCGCGATTCCCCGTCGGCGGCGTGGATGTCCGACAACGTGGCGTCGCCCTGCCGCCGCTTGGCAACGACGAAGTGGTGGTCGGCGCAGGCCGCCACCTGGGCCAGGTGCGTCACGGCCAGCACCTGGGTTCGCGCGCCAAGCTGCCTCATCAGGCGCCCCACGGCATCGCCCACGGTGCCGCCGACGCCGCTGTCGATCTCGTCGAAGATCATGGTTGGCAGCGCGGCGCCATCGCCCTGCGCGGTGGACGCCGCAATCGCCAGGGCCAGCCGCGAGAGCTCGCCCCCCGAGGCCACCTTGGCCAGCGCACGCGGCGTGCTGCCGGCGTGGCCGGCCACGCGGAACTCGATCGCATCCAGGCCGTGCGACTGCGGCTCGGCGGCCGGCTCCACCGCCACGTCGAAGCGGCCGCCGGCCATGCCCAGCGGCTGCATGGCTTGCGTGACGGTCTGCGACAAGGCCGGCGCGGCACGGCGCCGCAGGCGCCCAATGCGCTCGGCCTCCGAGCGCCAGGCCGTCTCGGCCTTGGCGGCAGCGCGTTCAAGCGCGTCAAGGTCGGCGGCGGCGTCCAGCGCTGCCAGCTCGGCCTGCCAGCCCGCCAGCAGCGCCGGCAGCTCGGCGGGCGGGCGGCGGTAGCGGCGCGCCAGCGACACCCAGGCCCCCAGCCGCTCGTCGAGCTCGGCCAGGCGCTGCGGGTCGGGCTCCTTGCGGCCCAGGTAGACAGCCAGCGTGCGCGCCGCGTCTTCCAACTGCGCCTGCGCGCCGCGCAGCACCTCGAGCACCGGCGCCAGCTCGGCATCGAAGCGCACCACCTCGTCAAGTGCGTCGATGGCGCGGGCGGTCTGCGCAACGGCGCTGTCATCGGCCTCGGAAACCGCATCCAGCGCCTGGCGGGCGCCGTCGAGCAGCGCCTGCCCGTGCGCCAGGCGCTGGTGCTCGGCGTTCAGCAGCTCCCACTCGCCCTCGGCCGGCGCCAGCTTGGCCAGCTCGCCGATCTGCCAGGCCAGCCGCTCGCGCTCGCGCTCCAGCGTGCCCTGGGCCTGGCGGGCGTCGGCCAGCGCCTGTGCGGCCCGCCGCCAGGCCTGCCAGCGCGCCAGCAGCTCGCGCGTGTCAGCGCCGGCCTGCTCGTCCAGCAGCGCGCGCACTGCGGCCGGCCGCGTGAGGCTCTGCCAGGCGTGCTGGCCATGGATGTCCACCAGCGACTCGGCCACCTCGCGCAGCTGCGCCAGCGTGGCGGCGCTGCCGTTGATCCAGGCCCGGCTGCGGCCCTGCGCGTCGATGCTGCGCTTGAGCAGCAGGGTGTCGTCGCCCTCGTCCGCATTCTGCAAGCCGGCCTCCTCGAGCCAGCCGCGCAGCGCGGGCGGCGTGTCGAACTCGGCGCATACCTCGGCGCGGGCGGCCCCCTCCCGCACCAGCGTGGCGTCGGCGCGGTTGCCCAGGGCCAGCTGCAGCGCGTCGATCAGGATGGATTTGCCGGCGCCCGTCTCGCCCGTGAGCACCGTGAAGCCGGGACCGAGATCGACCTCAAGCGCGGCGACGATCGCCACATCGCGCAGCGACAGCCGGCGCAGCATGGCTAGACGACGCCTTCGTACCAGCGCAGCTTCTTGCGCAGTGTGGCGTAGTAGCTCCAGCCGCGCGGATGCAGGAAACGCACCTGGTGCGCCGAGCGCCGCACGCGCACCTGATCGCCGGGGATCAGGCTGGCGATGTGGTGCATGTCGAAGTTGGCCGAGAGATCGCGCCCGGCGACGATGCCGATGCGCACCTCGCCCGCATCGGGCAGCACGATCGGGCGGTTGGACAGCGTGTGCGACGCAATCGGCACCACCACCCAGCCGCCGATGGCCGGGTGCAGGATGGGCCCGCCGGCACTCAGGGCGTAGGCCGTGCTGCCGGTGGGCGTGGCCACGATCAGGCCGTCGGCACGCAGGTTGGCGACGAAGTCGTCGTCGACGTCGACGCGCAGCTCCACCATGCTGGCCGTGGCGCCGCGGCTGACCACCACGTCATTGAGCGACAGGCCCTCGAAGGTCTTGAGCCCGTCGCGCCAGACATCGCCCTCCAGCATCGAGCGGCTCTCCTGCTCGTAGTGGCCCTGCACGATGGGCTCCAGCGCCTCGCGGTACTGGCCGATCGCGACGTCGGTGATGAATCCCAGCCGGCCCTGGTTGATGCCCACCAGCGGCACGCCGTGGGGCGCGAGCTCGCGGGCGATGCCGAGCATGGTGCCGTCGCCACCCACCACGATGGCGAGATCGCAGCGCTGGCCCATCTCGGCATGCGTGAGGCCGTCGAAATCGCGCACCCCCGTGGCCTCGGCCGTTTCGCGATCGAAGCTCACCTCCAGGCCGCAGGCCACCAGAAAGTGCGCGATCTCCTCCAGCACCGGCCGGATCCCCCGGGCCTGGTACTTGCCCACGATCACCGCATGACGAAAGGCGCTGGCCATGCGATCGATTACATCACAGCCCCCCTCGCGGGCCGGGGTGGGCGCGCGGGCGGCAAGCCACGCGGGCAGGGGCTTCCTACAATCGGGGCCCATGCTGGACGACCGCGCGCGCACGCTTCTGAAACTGCTGGTCGAGCGCTACATCGCCGACGGCACGCCGGTGGGCTCGCGCACGCTGTCGCGCACCTCGGGGCTCGATCTCTCGCCGGCCACCATCCGCAACGTGATGGCCGACCTGGAAGACCTGGGCCTCATTGCCAGCCCGCACACCAGCGCCGGGCGCGTGCCCACGGCGCGGGGTTACCGCCTCTTCGTCGACACCATGCTGACGGCGCAGCCGCTGGCGCTGGCCGATCTGTCGCAGCTGCCCCCCGAGGCCGCCGCCGAGCTGGCCGCCGTGCGCGATCAGCTGCACCCCGATCAGCCGCAGCGCGTGATCGCGCAGGCGGCGTCGCTGCTGTCGCAGCTGTCCAGCTTCGTCGGTGTGGTGATGGCGCCGCGCAAGGAAAGCGTGTTCCGCCACATCGAGTTTTTGCGCCTGGGCGAACGCCGGGTGCTCGTCATCCTGGTCTCGCCCGACGGCGACGTGCAGAACCGCGTGCTGTTCACCGCGCGAGACTACGCGCAGGCCGAGCTGGTGGAGGCCACCAACGTCTTGAACGCGCACTATGCCGGCCTGGGCCTGGACGAGATGCGGCTGCGGCTCAAGGGCGAGGTCGATGCGCTGCGCGGCGAGATCGCCGCGCTGATGCAGGCCGCCGTGCAGGCCGGCAGCGAAGCCATGGCCGAGACCATCGACCAGGTCGTGGTCAGCGGCGAGCGCAACCTGCTGGGCGTGCAGGACTTCGGTTCCGATCTCGGCAGCCTGCGCCGGCTCTTTGACGTCTTCGAGAAGAAGACCGAACTCATGCGGCTGCTCGACGTGAGCAGCCGCGCCGAGGGCGTGCGCATCTTCATCGGCGGCGAGAGCCAGGTCGTGCCCTTCGAGGAGCTGAGCGTGGTCACGGCGCCCTACGAAGTCGACGGCCGCATCGTCGGCACGCTCGGCGTCATCGGCCCCACGCGCATGGCCTACGACCGCATGATCCGGCTCGTCGACATCACGGCAAGGCTGGTGGGCCACACGCTGTCGAACAAGGCTTGAGCGGCACCCCCCTAGAATGGCCCGAGGCGGGCCGTTAGCTCAGTTGGTCAGAGCAGAGGACTCATAATCCTTTGGTCGCTGGTTCGAGCCCAGCACGGCCTACCAGGGCGCTTCGACAGGCGCCCCGTCAGCGGCGCCGCCTCAGCCGTGCAGCCGTGAACTCCGCGGCACGCTGGCCAGCAGGAACTCCATCTGATCGGCCACGATGCGCCGGCCGCGCAGGATCATGTCTTCGTGCAGGCTGGGCACGTAGGGCAGGTACAGCAGCGTCATGCGGGCTTCTTCGGGCAGGCGGTTGCCCTTGTGGCCGTTGCAGGCGCGGCAGGCAGTGATGCAGTTCATCCAGGTGTCTTCGCCACCGCGCGACACCGGCACGATGTGTTCGCGGGTGAGCTCGTCGACGTGGAAGTGGCCCCCGCAATAGGCGCAGACCTGGCGGTCGCGGGCGAAGAGCTTGGGGTTGGTGATGGCCGGCGTGCTGCGCCAGGCCCGGCTGGGCACGGCGCCACGCACGGCGACGATCGGGTGCAGCTCGATGCGGCTCTGCAGCCCGGTGCTGCGCTGCGTGCCGCCGCGCAGCACCTGGAAGGTGTCGCCCAGCGTCCAGGCGACGGCGTTGCTGGCGTACAGCACCGCAGCCTCGCGGGCGCTGATCCACGCCTGGGGCCGGCCTGAAACGTCCAGCTGCAGCACATCCATGCGCCAAGGTTACATGAACGGCGATGACGCCTTCAAGCCGGGCGTGAGCGGGCCGGACTCCCGGGTAAACACCCGGGTGATGGTGGCTCGACAGGCCGCGAGGCCGGCCCGTTAGGGAGCGGACCCCAAAAAAAGTCGCCGCTCCGCATGCCCGAGGTCCGTCGCCCGGCGGCAGAATAGAACGATCGTTCGCTTTTTTAGGCCGCGCCGTGACGCCCATCGAGTTCCGCACCGACGAAACCGCCGACGACACCTCCGCTGGCGCCGGCCGCGGTACGCCGCGCGCCACCGCCCGTGCGCTGCACAAGGGCCAGCAGACGCGCGCCGCCATTCTCGAGGCCGCCCTGGGCCTGGCCTCGCACATGGGGCTGGAGGGGTTGTCCATCGGCGCGCTGGCCGAGGTCACGCAGATGAGCAAGAGCGGCGTGTTCGCGCACTTCGGCTCGCGCGAGGAGCTCCAGATCAGCGTCATCCGCGAGTACCACCGCCGCTTCGAGGAGGAGGTCTTTTTCCCCGCCATCCGGCAGCCGCGCGGGCTGCCGCGCCTTTCGGCCATGTTCGAGAACTGGGTCAAGCGCGTCAGCGTCGAAATCGACTCCGGCTGCATCTACATCAGCGGCGCCGTGGAGTTCGATGACCGCCCGGGCCCCGTGCGCGATGCGCTGGCCGGCATGGTGCGCGCCTGGCACGCCGCGATGGAGAAGGCCATCCGACTGGCCGTGAGCGAGGGCCACCTGCAACCCGACACCGACGTGGAACAGATGCTGTTCGAGCTGCACGGCCTGATCCTCGTGCTGCACCACGACGCCCGCTTTCTGCGCCGTCCCGGCGCGCTGGACCGCGCGCGCCGTGGCTTCGAGCGCACCCTGTCGATGTACGCGTTCGGCACGGGCGATGCGCGCCCCGTCGACGTTGCGCGCCGTGCCCGCCGCTGAGGCGCCAAGGCTGCCGAGTCCTCCGATTCTTTCCGTCCCCAGGAGTCACACCATGCCCCAGTACACCCCGCCGCTGCGCGACATGCAGTTCGTGCTGCACGAGCTGCTCAAGGTGACCGAGGAACTCAAGGCCTACCCGGCGCACGCCGAGCTCGATGCCGACACCGTCAACGCCGTGCTGCAGGAGGGCGGCAGGTTCTGCGCCGAGGTGCTGGCCCCGCTCAACCTGAGCGGCGACCAGGAAGGCTGCACGCTCGACCGCACGACGCACGCCGTGAGCACGCCCAAGGGCTTCAAGGAGGCCTACGCCAAGTACGTGGAGGGCGGCTGGCCCGCCTTGTCTTCCGACCCCGCCTTCGGCGGCCAGGGCCTGCCGCACGTGGTGAACCAGAGCTTCTACGAGATGCTCAACAGCGCCAACCAGGCCTGGACCATGTACCCCGGCCTGGCGCACGGCGCCTACGAGTGCCTGCACGCGCACGGCTCGCCCGGGCAGAAGCAGCTCTACCTGCCCAAGCTCGTGAGCGGCGAGTGGATCGGCACCATGTGCCTGACCGAGCCGCACTGCGGCACCGATCTCGGCCTGCTGCGCAGCAAGGCCGAACCCATCCTCGACGGTTCCGCCGACGGCAGCTACCGCCTCAGCGGCAGCAAGATCTTCATCAGCGGCGGCGAGAGCGACTTTGCCGCCAACATCGTGCACCTGGTCCTGGCCCGCCTGCCCGACGCGCCGGCCGGCAGCAAGGGCATCAGCCTGTTCGTGGTGCCGAAATTCCTGCCCACGGCCGACGGCGGCTTGGGCGCGCGCAACGGCATCTTCTGCACCGGCCTCGAGCACAAGATGGGCATCAACGGCAGCGCCACCTGCCAGATCACGATGGAGGGCGCCCGGGGCTGGCTGGTGGGCGAGCCCAACAAGGGCCTGGCGGCCATGTTCGTGATGATGAATGTGGCGCGCATCGGCGTGGGCATGCAGGGCCTGGGCCTCACCGAGGTGGCCTACCAGAACGCCGTGGCCTACGCGAAGGACCGGCTGCAGATGCGCAGCCTCACGGGGGCCAAGGCTGCCGACAAGCCGGCTGATCCCATCATCGTGCACCCCGACGTGCGCAAGATGCTGCTCACTGCCCGCGCCTACGCCGAGGGCGGCCGCGCACTGGCGATGTGGACGACGCTGATGGTCGACAAGTCGCTCGTCACCGACGACGAGGACGAGAAGCGCGACTGCGAGGATCTCGTGGCGCTGATGACCCCCATCGTCAAGGCCTTCCTCACCGACAACGCCTGGATCGCCACCTCGCACTGCCTGCAGGTCTTCGGCGGCCACGGCTACGTCAAGGAGTGGGGCATGGAGCAGTTCGTGCGCGACTCGCGCATCAACATGATCTACGAGGGCACCAACACCATCCAGAGCCTCGACCTGCTGGGCCGCAAGGTGCTGGCCGACAACGGCAGGAAGCTCAAGAAGTTCGGTGCGCTGGTGCAGGCCTTCGTCGAGGAAGAGGGCGTGCGCGAGGACATGCAGGAGTTCGTCAACCCGCTGGCCGACCTGGGCGACAAGCTCACGAAGCTCACCACCGAGCTCGGCATGAAGGCCTTCGGCAACGCCGATGAAGTGGGCGGCGCTGCGGTGGACTACCTGCGCGTGTGTGGCCATCTGGTTTTTGCATACTTCTTCGCCCGCATGGCGAAGATCGCGCTCGACAAGAAGCAGGCACAGGGTGAAGGGTGCGACCCCTTCTACACCGCCAAGCTGCACACCGCGCGCTTCTACTTTGCCAAGCTGCTGCCCGAGACCGCCGGCCTCATGCGCAGCGCCCGCACCGGCGTGGCGCCGCTGCTGGCCATGGACGAGGCGATGTTCTGAGTTCCCATCCCACCCCTCAGCACCCCGTACGGAGACAAGCCATGAAGACCTTTGTTGCCGCCGCCCTGACGCTGTTTGCCGGGGCCGCCCTGGCCCAGGCCACGCCCGTGGGCACCCCGGTCGGCGTCTGGAAGACCATCGATGACAAGACCAAGGCCGCGCGCGCGCAGGTCCGCATCACCGAGTCGGGCGGCGTGCTCAGCGGCCGCATCGAGAAGCTGCTCGCACCCGACGCCAAGCCTGACGCCGTCTGCGACAAGTGCAGCGACGACCGCAAGGGCAAGCCCATCGTCGGCATGGAGATCCTGCGCGGCGTGCGCAAGACCGACGGCCACGACCACTGGGACGGCGGCACCATCCTCGACGCCGCCGAGGGCAAGGTCTACAAGGTGCGCATGACGCCCGCCGACGGCGGCAAGAAGCTCGACGTGCGCGGCTACGTGGGCATGCCCATGCTCGGCCGCACACAGACCTGGATCCGCATCGAGTAAGGAAAGCCACAGATGAACCGATTCCCCGTGCGCAAGGTCGCCGTCCTCGGCGCTGGCGTGATGGGCGCGCAGATCGCCGCCCACCTCGTGAACTGCCGCGTGCCGGTGGTGCTGTTCGACCTGCCGGCCAAGGACCAAGACGGGGCAGGGGCCCCGTCTTCCAAGGTCGCGAAGAGCGGCATCGCCGTCAAGGCCATCGAGAACCTCAAGAAGATCAAGCCCGCGCCGCTGGGCCTGGCCGACGAGGCGGCGCTGATCCAGCCGGCCAACTACGAGGAGCACCTGGCGCTTCTGGCCGACTGCGACCTCGTCATCGAGGCCATCGCCGAGCGCATGGACTGGAAGCTCGACCTGTACGCGAAGATCGCGCCGTTCGTGGCGCCGCATGCGCTGCTGGCCAGCAACACCTCGGGCCTGAGCATCACCAAGCTGTCCGAGGTGCTGCCCGAGGCCATCCGCCCGCGCTTCTGCGGCATCCACTTCTTCAACCCGCCGCGCTACATGGCGCTGGTGGAGCTCATCGACACGCCCGCCACACGGCCCGAGGTGCTCGACCAGCTCGAGGCCTTCGTGACGACGACGCTGGGCAAGAGCGTGGTGCGCGCCAAGGACAGCCCGAATTTCATCGCCAACCGAGTGGGCATCGCCGGCATGCTGGCCACGATGAAGGAGGCCGCGACCTACGGCCTGGGCTACGACCTCGTCGACGACCTCACCGGCAAGAAGATGGGCCGCGCCTCCAGCGGCACCTTCCGCACGGCCGACGTGGTAGGCCTGGACACCATGGCCCATGTCATCAAGACCTTGCAGGACAACCTGCAGGGCGATCCCTTCTACCCGAGCTACGCCACCCCGGCGGTGCTGGCGGGGCTCATCGAGAAAGGATCCCTGGGCCAGAAGGCCGGCGCCGGCTTCTACAAGAAGGTGGGCAAGGATATCCTGCGCCTGGAGCCGGCCACTGGCGACTACGTGGCCGCGGGCGGCAAGGCCGATCCGCTGGTGGACCGCATCCTCAAGAAGCCGCCTGCCGAGCGGCTGAAGCTCCTGCGCGAGAGCAGCAACCCACAGGCCCGGTTCCTGTGGGCCATCCTGCGCGACGCCTTCCACTATGCTGCCGTGCATCTGGAGGGTATCGCCGAGACGGCGCGCGACGTCGACTTCGCCATGCGCTGGGGCTTCGGCAGCCAGCAGGGCCCGTTCGAGCTGTGGCAGGCCGCCGGCTGGATGCAGGTGGCCCATTGGGTCAAGGCCGACATCGAAGCCGGCCAGGCGCTGTGCAGCGCACCGTTGCCGGCCTGGGTGTTCGAGGGCCCGGTGGCCGAGCGCGGCGTGCACACGCCCGAGGGCTCGTGGAGCCCGTCGCGCCGGGCCTACGTGCCGCTTCGCGAGTTGCCCGTTTACGCCCGACAGCACTTCCGCGAGAACGTGCTGGGCTCGGGTGCGGCGGAGCCGCTGAAGAGCGGCACCGAGGTCTGGAAGAACGACGACGTGCGTCTGTGGACGCCAGACGGTGAAGTCCTCGTCGCCACCATCACCTGCAAGCTGCATCTCATCACCCCGGCCGTCGTGGAGGGCCTGCTCAAGGCCGTGGAGCTGGCCGAGCAGTCGTACGCCGGCGTCGTGATCTGGTCGCCGGACGACGTGTTCTCGGCCGGCGCCAACCTCGAGGCCCTGATGCCGGTGTTCATGAAGCACGGCAGCAAGGGCATCAAGCCCGAGGTCAAGAAGCTGCAGGACGCGCTGCTGCGGGTGCGCTACGCGCAGGTGCCAGTGGTGGCGGCCGTGCGCGGCATCGCCTTGGGCGGCGGCAACGAGGTCGCGATCCACTGCGCGCGCCGCGTCGCCGCGATGGAGAGCTACATGGGCTTCGTCGAGGTCGGCGTGGGCCTGGTGCCCGCCGGAGGCGGCCTGGCCTACGTGGCACGCCGCGCCGCCGAGATGGCCGCGGCGGGCAACGCCAATGCCGACATCCAGAAGTTCCTGATCGACGGCTTCACCAGCGCCGCGATGGCCAAGGTGGGCACCAGCGCGCTGGAAGACCGCAAGCTCGGCTACCTGATCGACGGCGACGTGGTGGTGCCGCACAAGGACGAGCTGCTGTTCGTGGCCGCGGCGCAGGTGCGCGCCATGGCCGCCAGCGGCTGGCGCCCGCCGTTGCGCGCGCCGTTCCCGGTGGCCGGCCGCTCGGCGATCGCCACCATCAAGGGCCAGCTGGCCAACATGCGCGACGGCGGCTTCGTCAGCGCGCACGACTTCCACCTGGCCACGCTGATCGCCGAGGTGGTATGCGGCGGCGACGTCGACGGCGGCAGCCTCGTCACCGAGGAGTACCTGCACGCGCTGGAGCGCGACCGCTTCTGCGCGCTGCTGGACCACCCCAAGACGCAGGAACGCATCATGGGCATGCTGCAGACCGGCAAGCCCGTCAGGAACTGAGCGGCGAGGACGACACCATCATGAGCAAGCAGATCCAGGACGCCTACATCGTCGCCGCCAGCCGCACGCCCATCGGCAAGGCGCCGCGCGGCGTGTTCCGCAACACCCGGCCCGACGACCTGCTGGTCGCGGCCGTCCGCAGCGCGCTGGCCCAGGTGCCGACGCTGGACCCCAAGGTCATTGAGGACGCCGTGGTCGGCTGCAGCTTCCCCGAGGCCGAGCAGGGCATCAACATGGCCCGCGTGGCCATGGTGCTGGCCGGACTGCCGCACAGCGTGGGCGGCGTTACCGTCAACCGCTTCTGCGCCAGCGGTCTGACCGCGCTGCAGATGGCGGCCGACCGCATCCGCGTCGGCGAGGCCGAGGTCATGATCGCCGGCGGCGCCGAGAGCATGAGCATGGTGCCCATGGGCGGCAACAAGCCCAGCTTCAACCCCGAGGTGTTCGCGCGCGACGAGAACATCGGCATCGCCTACGGCATGGGCCTGACCGCCGAGAAGGTGGCGGCGCAGTGGAAGGTCAGCCGCGAGGACCAGGACGCCTTTGCGCTGGCCTCGCACCACAAGGCGCTGGCCGCGCAGGCGGCGGGCGAGTTCACGGCGGAGATCGTGCCGGTGGAGGTGGTCTCGCGCCTGCCCGACCTGGCCAGCGGCGGGGTGAGCGTGAGCACGCGCACGGTGAGCCTGGACGAGGGCGCGCGGCCCGACACCAGCCTCGAAGGGCTGGGCAAGCTCAAGCCCGTGTTTGCGGCCAAGGGCAGCGTCACCGCGGGCAACAGCTCGCAGACCAGCGACGGCGCCGGCGCGCTGATCCTGGCCTCGGAGAAGGCCTGTCGGCAGTTCGACCTCCAGCCGCTGGCGCGCTTCGTCGGCTTCGCGGCGCGCGGCGTGGCGCCCGAGATCATGGGCATCGGCCCGATCGAGGCCATCCCGGCGGTGCTGAAGAGCGCAGGGCTGACGCTCGACGACCTGGGCTGGATCGAGCTCAACGAGGCCTTCGCCGCGCAGGCGCTGGCCGTCATCCGCACCTGCGGGCTGGACCCGGCCCGGGTCAACCCCATGGGCGGCGCCATTGCGCTGGGCCACCCGCTGGGCGCCACCGGCGCCATCCGCGCCGCCACCGTGGTGCACGCGCTGCAGCGCCGCCAGCTGAAGTACGGCATGGTGACCATGTGCGTGGGCATGGGCCAGGGTGCCGCCGGCATCCTGGAGCGCGTGTGACCCCGACCACCATCCCCACGGAGCCCACCGCATGAGCATCAAGACCGCCACGATCGACGGCGTGGCCACGATCGAGATCGCGCGCCCCGAGAAGAAGAACGCGCTCACCGGGGCCATGTACCAGGCCATGGCCGAGGCGCTGAACGCCGCGCGCGAGGACGCCACCGTGCGCGCGGTGCTGATCACGGGCCAGCCCGGCATCTTCACCAGCGGCAACGATGTGGAGGACTTCCTCACGCGCCCGCCGGGGCAGGGCAGCGACTCGATGGAGTCGCCGGTGTTCCGCTTCATGCGCGCGCTGCTGGACTGCGACAAGCCGGTGGTGGCAGCCGTCACGGGCGCGGCCATCGGCATCGGCACGACGATGCTGCTGCACTGCGACTTCGTCTACGTGTCGGACGAAGCCCGCCTGGCCATGCCCTTCGTGGCCCTGGGCCTGGTGCCCGAGTACGCCAGCAGCCTGGTGGTGCCGCAGCTGATGGGCCACCGCCGCGCGGCCGAGAAGCTGCTGCTCGGCGACCCCTTCACGCCCGAGCAGGCGGTGGAGTGCGGCATTGCCAATGCCGTGCTGCCGGCCGCCGAGGTGGTGGCGCACGCGCGCCGCGTGGCGGCGCGCTTCAACGCGCTGCCGCCGGGCGCCGTGCGCGAGGCCAAGCAGCTGATGCGCGCACCCGAGCGCGAGCGGCTGCTGCAGACCATCCGCACCGAGGGCGAGATTTTCGGCCGCCGCCTGCGCAGCCCCGAGGCGATGGAGGCCTTCCAGGCCTTCCTGCAGAAGCGCAAGCCCGACTTCAGTCGGTTCTGAGCAGGCACGCCCGTGTCGCTCACGGCCAAGCTGGTGCTGTCGCCGCTGCTGGTGACGCAGGCCCTGCGCACGCGCGCGAAACTGCCGGTCTTGCCCGAGGCGGCCGGCGAGCGCCACGGCGAGGCCGGCAGCGGCCCGCTGCTGCGCCTGCTGATTCTGGGCGACTCCTCCGCCGCCGGCGTGGGCGTGGTGCACCAGCGCCATGCGCTGGCCGGGCAGCTTGTCCAGGAGCTGGCCGCACGCACCGCGCGGCGCGTGCAGTGGCGGCTGCTGGCGCGCTCGGGCCTGAACACCGCGCAGACGCTGTCGCTGCTTCGCCACGAGAACCTCGCCGCGCAGCATCCGCACTTTGACGTGGCGGTGGTGGTGACCGGCGTCAACGACATCGTCGACCAGGTGCCCTCGCACCGCGCCGTCGCGCTGCGTGAGGCGCTGGCCAACACGCTGCGCAACGGGCTCGGTGTGGCTCACGTGGTGTTCGCGCCGTTGCCGCCGGTGCACCTGTTTCCGGGACTGCCCCAGCCGCTGCGCTGGGTGGCCGGCAGGGATGCGCGCCGCCACGACCGTGCTCTCGCGCAATGGGCCGCCACGCGCGACGACGTATCGCGCCCGGACATCGATCTGCCGCTCAATCCGGGCGTCATGGCCGACGACGGCTTCCACCCCGGTGCGCCGGTGTACCGGCTGTGCGGTCACGCCATCGCTGAGCACATCGGCAGCGCGGTCTGGCCTCGCGTGGTGGCCGCCCGGCGCGGCGCCTGACGGGGGCTGCTCGGCGGCCGAAGCCCAGCCGCTGGACCTTCAGCCGAACAGGCCCAGTCTCTGCGCCTCCAGCGCCGCCTCGGCGCGCGAACTCACGTTGAGCTTGCGGTAGATCTGCTTGACGTAGTCGGCGATGGTGTGGCGGCTGAGGCCCAGTTGCACGGCGATCTCGGGCAGCGTGTAGCCCTTGGCCACGCGCAGCAGCACTTCGCTCTCGCGGTCGGTGAGGTTCACGTTTGGCAGCAGGCTGCTGGGCGCCTGCGGGCGGCTCTTGGCGCTGAAGTAGGCCATTACCCGGCGCGCGATGCTGGGGCTCAGTGTCGGTTCGCCCTGGCCGATACGCTGAAGCTGCTCGGTGATGAGGCCGCGCGCCTGCTCCTTCAGGATGTAGCCGAAGGCGCCGGCTTGCAGCGCAGGGAACAGGTGCTCGTCGTCGTCGTGAATCGTCACAACCACACTTTGCGCGTCAGGCTGCAGGTCACGCAATCGCGTCACGACGTCGACGCCGCTGCCATCAGGCAGCCCGAGGTCGACGAGGGCGAGGTCGAACTTCACCGCCGCCACCAGGCCCAGCGCGTCCTGCACACGGGCGCTCTCGGAGATCGTGGCGCCCGGAAACACTTGCAGCACCAGCTCGCGCAGCCAGGCCCGTATTTCCGGCAGGTCTTCGAGCAACAGGAAGGTGTTCATGGCGTCGGTGGACACGCGCCGTTCGGGGGCATGCGGCGGTCGATCCTCATGTTATCGGTCGGTCGCCTCGGCGCCCCAAGGCTCGGTGGCCCGATCCAGCGGAACCGTGAGACGCATCACGGTGCCGTGCCCGGGGCTGCTTTCCACCAGACACTGCCCCTGCAACTGCTTGGCTCTGCCCTTCATGCTGGACAGGCCATGTCCCCGGTCGATCCGGTCTTCGACCTCGTCCGAGATGCCGTCGCCGTTGTCGGTGACGACGACCTGGAGATCGCCGTCGGCGATCCGCGCGGTCACGGTGCAGCGTGTGGCGCCGCTGTGCTTGATGACGTTGCTGGTGGCCTCGCGCAGGATGCGTGTGGTCTGCACGTAGGCGCGGGCGCTCAGGCGCTGCGGCAGGTCTTCGGGTGCGTCCCACGTGCCGTCGATGCCGGCCTGACCGAGGCGGGCGATGAGCTCGGCACGCCAGTCGCCCATGGCGTCCGCCAGCCGCACCGGCTTGCCGGTGAGGCCGCGGACGGACAGGCGCATCTCCTCCAGCGCCTCGCGCGCCAGGTTGCTGATGCGGTCGTCGTCGCTGGTGTGCACGATGGTGAGCAGCTTGGCGCCGAGATCGTCGTGCAGATCCGCAGCGATGCGCTTGCGCTCCTTCTCGGTGAGCTGCTCCGCCTTCAGCTCGGCCATCTGGCGCAAGCTGCGTTCCATTTCGGCCGTGGCCTCGCGCACGCGCAGGGCGAGCACCTGCTCGCCCTGCTGCTGCTGCGCGTGACCGTGCAGCTGCATCAGCCGCAGGCCCGCCAGCGCCAGCACCAGGGCCATCGCCAGCTCGGCGACCTGGGCCGCCTCGGCCGGCCAGCCGGCCCAGCGCACGCCCAGCGTCGTGATGCCTGCCAGTGAGCTCACGCCCAGCAGGGGGCCCAGCAGCCACACCGGCTGCGGATGACGGCGGCGCCGCAGCTGCCACAGCGCGGCCGCCACCACCTGAACTGCCAGCACGCCGTACCACGCGGTGGCCACGGCATGCAGCCGGCCCGGCCCTGCGGCCAGCAGCGACAGTGCCAGCAGCGCCGCCTGGAGCGGCAGCGCGCGGTCGGCCAGCGGCAGCCGCAGGCCGCCGCAGCGCAGCAGGAACTGCACCGCTGCCCAGGCCGCCAAGCCCCAGAAGCACACCATGATGAACTCCAGCTCGGCGTGGCCCAGTGGCGGGTCGCGCCACAGCGGCAATGCGTTGAGCAGCGCCCAGGCCACACACAGTGCGCCGAAGTACACCAGGGGGCCGCCGCGTCGGTGCAGGAAGCCCATTACGAACACGAAGCCGCCGGTCACCAGCAGCAGCGCGCAGACCGCCTGGGGCCCCGACACTTGCAGCGCCGCCGCGCGGGCGTGACGTTCCTGCAGCACCGGCAGCGGGCCCACCTGCAGCGCCGACAACCCGCCGGCTCGCAGCCGCGAGCCGCTGCCGGCCAGCGAGTGGCCGGCCACGCGCAGATCGATCACGTTGGCGCCCGTCAGCAGCAGCGCGTCGGGCAGCGGCACCAGCATGGGTTGGTTGCAGTGCCGCGTGTAGGGCTGCGCCATGCGCCCGCCCCGCGACAGCAGCCGGCCGTTGAGGTGCACCTCGGCGGTGCTGCACACCCGATCGATCCACAGCGCCAGCATCTCGCTGCGAGGTGCGCCAGGGACGGCGGCGGGTGATGCCGCGAAGTGCACGCGGTACCACAGCGTGCCCTCGAAGCCGGGGCGCGACTCGGCCCACTCATCGGGCAGCGACACCGGCAGGGCCGACGCCGTCATCGGAAACGCGCCTTCCGGACCCTCTGCGGTGAGCGCGGCGCGCAGCACCTGCACTGTCGCGGCTTCGTTGGCCGGGGCGGGCTTCGTGGCCAGCACCAGCAGCAGCGCCAGCAGCAGGAGCCGCAGCCCGGGCCGCAGGGCCGATGGCGGCAGGGACAGCGCAGGTGCGGGCATGGCCGCCGCATTCTGCATGCCGGCCTTGCCAGGCGCGGCTGCCACAATGCGCGCCTGTCGTGTCTTTCTGTGCCCTTCGTGATCCGCCGCCACACCATCGACGAAGCCGACAACCGCCGCCTCGCCGAGGCTTGCGGCCCGCTGGACGAGCACCTGCGGCGCATCGAAGCCGCGCTCGGCCTGAGCCTGCAGCGTCGCGGCGCCACCTTTCGCGCGCAGGGCCCGGGCCCGGCGGTGGACCGCGCGGTGGCCTTGATCGACACCCTCTACGCGCGCACCAGCGGCTCCCACGTGCCCGTGGGTGCCGAGGAGCTGGAGTTGCTGCTGGTCGGCGACGGCGCCGGCCGGGCGGCCCCGGCGCCGCACAAGGCCGTGTTCCCGGCGCGCCCTGCGGGGGCCGAGCCCGCGCCGGTACTCCACACCCGGCACTCCGATTTGCACGGCCGCACGCCCAACCAGGTGCGCTACCTGCAGCAGATGCTGGCGCACGACATCACCTTCGGCATCGGCCCGGCCGGCACCGGCAAGACCTTCCTCGCGGTGGCTTGTGCCGTCGACGCGCTGGAGCGCCAGGGCGTGCAGCGCATCGTGCTGACCCGCCCCGCCGTGGAGGCTGGCGAGCGCCTGGGCTTCCTGCCCGGTGACCTGGCCCAGAAGGTCGACCCCTATCTGCGCCCGCTGTACGACGCGCTGTACGACCTGATGGGCTTCGACCGTGTCGGCAAGGCCTTCGAGAAGGGCCAGATCGAGATCGCGCCGCTGGCCTTCATGCGCGGGCGTACGCTCAACCACGCCTTCGTCATCCTCGACGAGGCGCAGAACACCACCCGCGAGCAGATGAAGATGTTCCTCACGCGCATCGGCTTCGGCAGCAAGTGCGTGGTCACGGGCGACACCAGCCAGGTTGATCTGGCCAAGGGCATCGACAGCGGCCTCGTGGACGCGCAGCGCGTGCTGGCCGGCGTGCCGGGCATCGCGTTCACGCAGTTCACGGCCGCCGACGTGGTGCGCCACCCGCTGGTGGCGCGCATCGTCGACGCCTACGACCGCCAGGCCGGAGCGCCGCGGTGATGCCGGCGCTGTCGCTGTCGCTGCAGTTTGCTGATGCGCGCCACAAAGCCCTGCTGCCGCGCCACAAGGTCGCGCGCTGGGTGCGTGCGGCACTGCTCAACCCGGGCGAGATCACCGTGCGCATCGTCGGTGCCGCCGAGGGCCGTGAGCTCAATCTCGAGTACCGGCAAAAGGATTACGCGACCAACGTGCTGACTTTCGACTACCAGCACGCGCCGGTGGTGATGGCCGACCTCATCCTGTGCGCCCCCGTGATCGAGTCCGAGGCGCGCGATCAGGGCCTTGCGCTGGAGGCGCACTACGCCCATCTGCTGATCCACGGCACGCTGCACGCGCAGGGCTTTGACCACGAGACGGCGAAGCAGGCGCGCGCGATGGAGCCGCGGGAGAGCGCGCTGATGCGGCGTCTGGGCTACGCCGATCCCTATCCGGGAAAGTGATCCACCGGATCGTTATTGACAACCGTTTATCATTCAAGGCTTGAGCGGTGCCCAAAGCCGCTGCTGCCCTGAATGCCTCGCACCTTCCGTTGCCCACAGAGGTTGGCGTCCCGCCTGGCCTGGCTGGCCATGCTGACGCTGCTGCTGTGCGCGCAGTTCCGGGTGCTGGTCCATGCGGCTGAGCACGCGCAGGCCGAGCACGGGCCCGAGGACTCGCCCTGTGCTCTCTGCCCGTTCCAGGCCACGGGCCACGTTGTCGCCGGGCCGCTGAGCGAGCCGAAGCAGGCCGTGCCGCCGCCCGGGCCCAACGGGCTGCCTGAGCCCCCGCGCGAGCGGCTGCGGCCCGCGGCTGGCTGGCCGCTGCAGCCGTCCGCGCGCGGACCGCCGGTGCCGCTGCACGCGGCCTGAACGCCACAGTCGCCGGTCTGGCGGCCGTGCAGCCGCGCCCGTCGGCGCGCGCGCCATGCGGCCCGGCGGTGCTGGGCTGTCGTCATCCATCCCCTTCGAACCGCGCCCCAACCGCGGCGCTACGAGGTCCTGCCTTGAACCCTTTGCCCCGCACCCCGCTGGCGCTGTGCGCCCTGGTCGCCCTGGCCGTCGCCAGCCCGCCCACCCTTGCCCAGGGCGGCGCCGACACCGTCACCGTCACCGGCGTCCGCCAGGCTTACCAGGGTGACTTCAAGCGGCTCGAGACGCCGCAGGCCGAACAATCCATCGACGCCGAAACCCTGCGCGCCTCGGGCGCGTTGGAGCTGTCGCGCGCGCTGGACCTTGCGGCCTCGGTGGCGCGGCAGAACAACTTTGGCGGCCTGTGGAACGCCTTTGCGCTGCGCGGCTTTGTCGGCGACGAGAACCTGCCCAGCAACCTGCTCGTCAACGGCTTCAACGCCGGCCGCGGCTTTGGTGGCCCGCGCGACCTGTCGGGCATCGAGTCGGTGGAGGTCCTCAAGGGCCCGCGGGCGGCCCTGTTCGGCCGCGGCGAGCCCGGCGGCACCGTCAACCTCGTCACCAAGCGGCCCACCTTCAAGACCGCGGGCGAGCTGCGGCTGTCGGCCGCCAGCTTCGAGTCTCTGCGCGTGGACGCCGACTGGACGGCGCCGCTGTCGGACGCCCTGGCCATCCGCCTTGTGGGATTTGCCGAAAACGCCGGCAGCTTCCGCGACACCGTGCAGACGAAGAAACACGGCGCCAACCCCTCGCTGGCCTGGCGTCTGGCCGCGGGCAGCCAGTTGGTCTACGAACTGGAGTACAGCCGCCAGGAGATTCCCTTCGACCGCGGCGTGCTGGCCGTGGGTGGCCGACTGGGCGTGATCCCACGAAGCCGCTTCCTGGGTGAGCCGGGCGACGGCCCGCTGAAGGCCGACGTGCAGGGCCACCAGCTCGAGTTCCAGCACGAACTCAGCCGCGACTGGAGCCTGCTCGCCGGCCTCACGCACCGGCGCACCTCGCTCGAGGGCTTTTCCACCGAAGCCGAGCTGGCTGCCAACCGGCAGAGCCTGTTCGTCGACGGCCGCACGCTCACGCGGCAGCGCCGCTTCCGCGACTACGACGCGATCTTCCAGGTACTGCGCGCTGAGCTGAACGGCCGCTTCCGCCTGGGCGGGCTTCAGCACCGGCTGATTGTCGGCGCCGATGTCGACCGCTTCGAGAACGACCAGGTCTTCCTGCGCGTCCGCGCGCCCACCCTGAACAACAGCCCCACGCTGGCGGAGCGCCAGGCCATCGACATCTTCGAGCCCGTCTACGGCAGCTACCCGCTGCCCACGCCGGGGCCGCTGACCAACCGCGTCGAGACGCAGAAGTCCGCGGGCCTGTTCGTGCAGGACCAGATCGACCTCGGCGCGCGTTGGCAGCTGCGCCTGGGCGCGCGCTTCGACGCCCACGAGCAGACGCTTCAGAACCGCGCCAACGGCCAGTTGTCGACGCAGAAGACAACGCGTACCAGCCCTCAGCTGGGCCTCGTGTTCCGCGCCGGCCAGGCCGTGTCGCTGTACGCCACCTACGGCGAGAACTTCCGGCCGCTCTCGGGCACCGATGCGCAGGGCCGCGGCTTCGAGCCCAACCAGTCGACATCGATCGAGGCCGGGGCCAAGTTCTCGCTGGCCGGCGGCGCCATCGACGCCAACGTGGCCGTGTTCCGCGTCGAGCAGGAGAACATCCTCGTCGCCAGCGACGCCAGCGCCACGTCCTTCGTGGCCGCCGGTCGCGCCACCAGCCGCGGCTTGGAGCTTGATCTCAATGGCGAGCTCGCAAGCGGGCTCACACTGTGGGTGTCCTACGCCTGGGTCGACGCGCAGACGCGCAACACCTTCAACGATGCCAACTTCGGCCTGCCCGTGCCGGCCGGCACGCGGCTGCTCAACGTGCCCGAGCACACGCTGAGCCTGCAGCTCGTGCAGGCGCTGCGGCTTGCCGGCCGCGGCGCGCGGCTGGGCGGCGGGCTGCTGCACGTGGGGCGGCGCTCGGGCGAGTTCACCACGGGCTTCGAGCTGCCGGCCCACACGCTGGCGCGGGCCTTCGTGGCGGTGGACCTGAGCCGGGCGCTGACGCTGCGCTTGGACGTCGACAACCTGTTCGACGCGGTCTACTACACCAACTCGTTCTCGGCCCTGTGGGTGCAGCCGGGCGCGCCGCGCAGCGCGCGCGCCTGGCTGGCGCTGCGCTTCTGATGGCCGCGCCGCTGCCCTTGCAGGCCGTGGACCTGCACGTGTGCCGTGGCAGTGCCGAGGTGCTGCGCGGCGTGAGCTTCGGCGTCGCGGCCGGAGAGGTCTTCGGCCTGCTGGGCGGCAACGGCGCGGGCAAGTCGACGACGCTGGCCAGCTTCCTGGGCTTCGTGGCGCCGGCCTCGGGCGAGGTGCGCGTGCACGGCCGCGAGGTCGGCGCCGACCGCGCCGCCGCGCGCCGCGCCATGGCCTACCTGCCCGAGGCCGCCACGCTGTACGAGCACCTTGACGCGCGCGAGAACCTGCGCTACTTCCTGCAGCTGGCCGGCGTCGTGCACGAGCCCGGGGCCCTGAACGCGGCCATCGAGGCCGCGCTCGACCGCGTGGGCCTGCCGGCCGCCGCGCGCAGCCGCCGCATGGCCGGCTACTCCAAGGGCATGCGGCAGAAGGTGGCCATCGCGCTGGCGCTGCTGCGCGACACGGGCATCCTGCTGCTCGACGAGCCGACCTCGGGCCTGGACCCCACGGCCATCGACGAGTTTCACGCCCTGGTGCGCGACCTGGCCGATGCCGGCAAGGCCATCCTGATGGTCACGCACGATGTCTACGGCGCCTGCCAGGTGGCCGACCGCATCGGTCTGCTGCATGGTGGCCGGCTGGTCGATCAGTTCGCGGCCGAGCCCGGTGCGCGCATTGCCACCGACGCCGTGCACCGCGCCTTCAGCGCACAGGCGCTGCCGCGGGGTGCGGCATGAGGGCCGGCCTCGAGGCCGTCGTCACCATCGCCGCCGCCGAGTGGCGCTGTTGGCAGCGCTCCCGCCTGGCTGTGGGCGCGGCGGCGCTGCTGGCCGTGCTGCTGCTGGCCACCACCGTGCTGACCGCGCTGCGCATGCAGGCCGAGAGCGCCGAGCGGGCGCACCACCAGGGCCAGGCCGAGGCTGCCTTCCGGGCCCAGCCGGATCGCCATCCGCACCGCATGGTGCACTACGGCCACTACGTCTTCCGCACGCCCGCGCCGCTGGCGCTGTTCGACCCCGGGCTCGACGCCGTCACCGGCCAGAGCCTGTTCCTCGAAGGCCATCGCCAGAATTCGGCCATGTTCGCGGGCGCGGCGGCCAGCGCCGACCTGGGCGCCTTCAGCAGCCCGAGCCCGGCCTGGGTCTACCAAGTGCTGGCGCCGCTGCTGCTGGTGCTGCTGGGCCATGGTGTCGTGCTGCGCGAGCGTGAGGCTGGCACGCTGGCCGCGCTGTTGGCGCAGGGCCTGGGCGGCCGCACCTTGCTGGCGGGCAAGGCGCTGGCGCTGGCCGCCGCGGTGGCGGTGCTGCTGTTGCCGCTGGGTGGGGCGGCGGGCATCGCCGTGGCCCGTGGCGAGTCGCCCGCTGCCGCAGTGGCGCTGCTGGCACTGTACGGCAGCTATCTGCTGCTGTGGGCGCTGATTGCGCTGATGGCCTCGGCGCTGTGGCGCCAGCGCGGCGCGGTGCTGGCGGCGCTGGCCGCGCTGTGGATCGCACTGGCGCTGGTGCTGCCGGCGCTGGCCGTGAGCGCCACCGCAGCCGGTGGGGCCGATGCGGCGGGTGCGGGCCTGGCCGGCAAGATCGAGACCGACCTCGCCATGCTGACCGAGGTTCGCCGGCTTGGCGATGGCTACAACGTCAACGATCCGGCCTTTGCGCAGCTGCGAGACGATCTGCTGGCGCGGCACGGCGTGCAGCGCGTCGAGGACCTGCCGCTCAACCTGCGCGGCGTGGTGGCCGAGTACAGCGAGCGCAAGCTCACCGCCACGCTCAACGCCTGGGCTCAGCGCCAGCAGGCCGGCGAGCAGCGCATGGCCGAGCGCCTGGCCCGGCACGGCTGGTTCACACCCATGCTGGCGCTGGCCGAGGCCTCGCGCGCCTTGTCCGCCACCGACTTGCGCCACCACCATCGCTTTCTGCGCGAGGCCGAGGTGCTGCGCTACGACTTCGTGCAGGGCCTCAACCGCGTGCACGCCCAGCAGCTGGCCTATGCCGACGACATCCGCCGCAGCAGCGACCC
Organism: Rubrivivax sp.; assembly: GCA_032115875.1. Classification (GTDB taxonomy): domain Bacteria; phylum Pseudomonadota; class Gammaproteobacteria; order Burkholderiales; family Burkholderiaceae_C; genus Rubrivivax. The sequence goes on along the minus strand of JAUMBF010000026.1, from coordinate 14,417 downwards.
CGAGGCCGAGCGCCGCACGCGTGTGGATGCCGCGACCTGGCAGCTGCTCGACCGCTTCCGCTTCGAGCCCGACGCCGCCGCGTCGCGCATCGCCCATGCCGCGCCGCACGGGCTGATGCTGCTGCCCTGGCTGGCCGGCCTGCTGGCCGCGCTGGCCTGGCTTGGCGCGAGGCTCCGACCATGAGCCCGCCGTGGGCAGCCGCCTGGCGCCGCGAGGCCGCTTTGGTGGGGCGCGAGCGCGCTGTCTGGGCCTGGTGGGGCGTGGTGTTGCTGCTCGCCACACTGGCCGTGGCCAGTGGCCTGCACGAGGTGACGCAACAGCGCGCCACGATCGCGCGCTTGATCGAGGCCGACCGGCTGGACCGTGCCGCCGCGCAGCAGCCGCTCAAGGACTGGGGCTCGGCGGCATACCGCAGCTTCCACTTCACGCATGACCCGCCCTCGGACTTCGCCTTTGCCGCGCTGGGCCGACGCGACGACTTGGCCTGGAAGCATCGCATCCGCATGCTCGCGCTGGAGGGCCAGATCCACGAGCGCGACGCCGGCCATCCGGTGCTGGCGCTCACCGGCCGCTTCGACTTCGCCTTCCTCGCCGCCTACTTGCTGCCGCTGGTCCTCATCGCGCTGCTGCACGATCTGCGGGCCAGCGAGCGCCAGACCGGCCGCCACGACTTGCTCGTGGCCACCGCCGGCCAGCCCGCAGCGCTGTGGCGCTGCCGCGCGCTGCTGCGCGCGGCGGGCGTGTTCGTGGCTGCGGCGCTGCCGCTGGGCGTGGGCGCGGCCCTGGCCGGCGTGGCACTGCCCACGCTGGGGGCGGCGTTGGCGGCGCTGGCCGCGCACCTGCTGGTGTGGACGCTGCTCGCCGCCACCTTGGCCGCGTGGCGGCGGCCGGCCGAGCTCATCCTGGCCGCGCTGCTGGCGCTGTGGCTGCTGCTGGCCGTGCTGCTGCCCGCGGCCGGCCGCCTGGCCATCGACCGTGCCGTTGCGCTGCCCTCGGGTGCCGACATCCTGCTCACGCAGCGCGAGGCCGTGAACGACGCCTGGGACCTGCCCAAGGAAGCGACGATGAGCGCCTTCGTCGAGCGCCACCCCGAATGGGCGCCGTACCGCGCGGTGCAGCGACCGTTCGAGTGGAAGTGGTACTACGCCTTCCAGCAGGTCGGCGACCAGCGCGCCGAAGCGCTGTCCAGCGCCTACACCGCAGGCCGCCATGCGCGCGAGCGCTGGGCCGGGCGCCTGGCCTGGTTGGCGCCGCCGGTGCTGCTGGAGCGCCACCTGCAGCGCCTGGCGCACACCGACCTCGCCGCCGCGCTGGCCTACGAGGCCCGCGTGCGCGCCTTCCACGCCGAGCTGCGCGCGTTCTACTACCCGCGCCTGTTCCGCGACGAGCCCTTCGACCGTGCTGCGCTGACCGGTCTGCCGCGCTTCGAGCCGGCCTACTTGGTGCCGTAGATCCGGTCGCCCGCGTCCCCCAGCCCCGGCACGATGTAGCCGTGCTCGTTGAGCGCGCGGTCGATGGCCGCGGTGAAGATCGGCACGTCCGGGTGGTGGCGCTGCAAGTTGGCGATGCCTTCGGGCGCGGCCACGAGGTTGACGAAGCGGATGGATCGCGGCTTCGTCTGCTTGAGGCGGTCGACCGCGGCCACGGCGCTGTTGCCGGTGGCCAGCATGGGGTCGAGCACGATGGCGTCGCGCTCGTGCATCTCGCCGGGCATCTTGAAGTAGTACTCCACGGCCGCCAGCGTCTTGGGGTCGCGGTACAGGCCCACGTGGCCCACGCGCGCGCCAGGCACCACCTCGAGCATGCCGTCGAGGAAGCCCGCGCCAGCACGCATGATGACCACGAACACCGTCTTGCTGCCCTCGATCACCGGCGAGCGCATGCGCTCCAGCGGTGTCTCGATGTCGATGAGGGTCGTCGGCATGTCGCGCAGCACCTCGTACGCCATCAGCATGCTGATCTCGCGCAGCAGGCGGCGGAAGCTGCTGGTGGACTGGTCCTTCTGGCGCATGAGCGTGAGCTTGTGCTGCACCAGCGGGTGGCTGACGACGGTGACGGCGGCGGGTGAGCTCATGGGCGGCGGGGCGGCGCTTCACCTCCATCGTGCCACAACGAACAAGGATGCAAAGGACGCCCGCCATGAACGGCATCGACTTCCTCCCGCTGGCCGTGGGCCACGTGATCGGCCTCGGCGCCGTCGGCCAGCGGTGCGGCGGCCCCGGCCTGGGTGTTTGCAGGCGCAGGCCGTGCAGCCAGCTCGGTGTGCAGTGTGTGCAGCGTGGCGTCGCCGCGGGCCATGGCCTGGCGGGCCAGGCGTGCCAGCACGTGCTCGCGCCAGGCCGGCAGCGGCTCGATCATCGACGCCAGACCTTGTGGGTGCAGCGCCAGCGTCAGCTGCGCCAGCCCGGCCCGCTGTCGGCCCTGGCGCAGCAGGCGGCCGAAGGGGGCGCGGGCGCTGTGCACGCCGGGCTACAACACCGTGCCGTCGCTTTCGATATGCAGCGGCGGCACGCCTGCCGGCCGCCGCTCGGCGGCGATGGCGCGGCCCGCCGCCCAAGTGCCGCCCTCCAGCACGCCGGACAGCGGCAGGGTTTGCGCATCGCGCCCCAGGCGCTGGCGCACCAGCACCGCCAGCTCATCGAGCAGGCACACGGTGAGCGCGCGCCACTCGACGACCGTCTCGTCCTCGGGCTGGTGGCGGCGCTCGAGCACCGAGGGCGAACGCGGCACGATGACGCCGCCGTCGATGAACAGGCCGCCGTTGCGGTACTCCGCCAGCCCCGTCAGCCCATGTTCACTGTCCACGCCGGTGACCTCGATGCCGGCCCATTGCAGCGGCTCCAGCAGCGAGTAGGCCAGCCACTGGCCGAGCTGGTGGAAGGGCACCCAGCCGCCCGTGGTGGCGTCACGGCCACCGCCGGGCACGGCGTCGCCGGCCCAGCGGTGCGCCCCCACGTCGCCGGCCAGCACGCCGCGGATGCGGCGGCTGCGCGGCCAGATCGGCGCCAGCGTGCGCAGCAGTTCGGCCAGCAGCTCGGGCGCGGCCACCTGCGTACGCCGGCCGCCGTCGGTGAGGCGGTCGAAGAGCAGCGCCGGCCGGGCCTCGGTGGGGCGGCCCTGGGCGGCGTCGCGGCCCGCCTCCTCGGCCAGCACGCCACCCAACCGGGCCAGCAGTGCCGCGCGGCCTTCGAGGCCGACCATCGGGTTGTTCGGGCCACTCTGGAAGACCGCACGCAGGGCCGCCGTGTCGATGTGCCGCAGCGCGCCGGCATCGGCCCGCAGCGGATCGCCCGTGCGCGACGAGAAGGCCCCGGCCATGAAGGCGCGGAAACTGGCCACGGCCAGGCCCTCGCTGCGGGTGTAGGTCTGGCCTTGGCGGGGCACGGGCGCCGAGGCGTGTGTGGGCGCAGGGGCGGGCGCAGGGGCGGGCGGGGCCGCCGCCTGGTCGAGCATCGCGAACAGCGCGTCGGCGCCCGCCCGCGGCTGCGCAGCCGCGCCCAGGGCCTGACCCTCGGTGTAGTGCCACTGCGGCCCGGCACCGGCGTCGAGCAGCACGCTGACCACCGCCAGGTCGAAGCGCGCCCGCGCCACCGCCAGCCGGTCCTGGCCGGCCAGTGCCGCGTCCAGCTCGGCCTTGCGGTCCACGCCGCCGGCCTCGAAGTGGCGCCAGCGGCTGTGCAAGGGGATGTCCAGCGTCGGGAAGCGGGCCCGCGTGAGCGCGGCCACGCGGTCGGCCAGCGCCGGCAGCGCCTGGCGGTCGATGCGGAAGCTCGGGCTCAGGTCGGCTTCCACCGCGCGCAGCACGCTGGCGCAACGCAGGCGGATGGTGGCCGTGTCGTGCAGCGCCACCAGCAGGTGGGCCTGTGCGGCGGGCGTGGCGCCAGGGGTGTCAGAAGGGTCCACGGCAGGCCCCCTGCTGCGCCGGTGATCTTGATCCGCCCCTGCACGGCGAGGCCGTGGCCCGTGAGGGTGTGATGGGGCTCGGTTGGATGGGGCGCGGGGGCAGGTTCATGCAGCGGAAGATACGCCAGATGCAGCGTCCCGGTGCGGCCCGGGGCTCGGCCACGATCTGCCCGGCTCGGGACCGGCGCGTCACGGATCACACGAAGCCGCGCACCGGCAGCGCGGCGCTGCGCTGCAGCCAGTTGCGGGGCGAGTAGCGCGCCGTGCCGCAGGTGGCGTGCAGCGTGTAGGCCATGCGCGAGCGCAGGCTGCGGTTGGGGGCGCTGTAGTGCGGCAGCAGGCCGTGGAAGACGATCAGCGTGCCGGCCTCCACCGGCAGCGCCACGGCGGTGTCGGTGCCGGGCCAGGGCAGGGCGGAGAGCTTCTCCATGCACAGCCGGCCGGCTTGGTGCACACAGCGCTCGCGCAGGGTGCCGCGCTCGCCGCGGTGGCCGCCGGGCTCGGTCCACAGGCAGCCGTTGTCCGGCGTGGCGTCTTCGATCGCGAACCAGAAGGTCGTGACGGTGATCGGCTCGGTCTCGAAGAAGCTGGCGTCCTGGTGCCAGCCAACCTCGCCGCCAATCTGGGGCTGCTTGAAGATGACCATGCTCTGCCAGACCTGCGGCTGCGCCAGGCCCAGCCCGGCAGCCAGCGCGGCCAGCGCGGGGCCCTTGCTGAAGGCGGAGAACGCGGGGTCGAGGTCATGCAGCGCATGGCCGATCTTGTTGATGCTGCGCGCCTTGGGCACGACCAGGCGGCCGTCGGCGTCAAGCGCCTCTTCCTCAAAGAAACAATGCACGGCCTCGGCGCTGGCCAGCAGCCGCTCGTCGGCCACGAGGCTGCGGTCGCGTGTGGAAAAGCGGCTGGCCCCGGCGGCCGGGTCGAAGGCGTCGACCAGCTCGTGCGCGCGCCGCGCCAGCGCAGCCGTCTCATCCGCACGCTTGAAGCCGGGCAGCACGAGGAAGCCCTGCTCGGCATAGGCGGCGCGTTGGGCGGGGGTCAGCATGGGGCGTTGTTGCGCAGCGGCATCAGCGCGGCCGGGCGGGGCGGCGAATCATCGGCGGCGGCGGGGTGGGGCGGCATCATCCATGCTACGTCGGCCCCCGAGCGCTCCGTTCGCTCCAAGCCCCGGTCCGAACCCACCGCCCAGCAGAGCCCCGCGATGCCCCAGAAGAATGCCGCCCTGCACGCGATCGCCGCTGCCGTCGCGCTGGCCTTGCTCCAGGCGGGTGCGTCGGCCCAGACCCCGGCCTCGGTCACCGGCGAGATCACCGTCGTCACCGTGACGGCCGAGCGTCGCCTGGAGAACATCCGCGATGTGCCCAGCGCCTTGAGCTCGCTGCAGGGCGAGACGCTGGAGGTGATGAACTCCGGCGGCCAGGACGTCCGGCAAGTCGCCGGCCGCGTGCCCAGCCTGAACATCGACAGCTCGTTCGGCCGTGCGTTCCCGCGCTGTTACATCCGCGGCATCGGCAACACCGACTTCGACCTCAACGCCAGCCAACCCTTGAGCCTGGAGCTCGACGACGTGGTGCAGGATACCCCCATCCTCAAGGGCTTCCCGCTCCTTGATCTGGCCTCGATCGAGGTGCTCAACGGTCCGCCCGGCACCCTGTTCGGCCGCAACTCGCCGGCCGGCGTGGTGCGCTTCGAGTCGGCCAAGCCGGACCGCGGCTTCGAGGCCTACGCGCTCAGCGCCGTGGGCAGCGACCGCCTGTTCAACGTCGAGGGCATGGTCAACGCGCCGCTGGGCCTGAAGGAGGGCGCGCTGGACTACGCGGTCGACGAGCACAACGCCCGGCTCGTCACCCTGGCGATGCGGCAGCGCGTCGACGCGGCCAAGGCCGACATCGTGACCGGCCGCCTGAAGGCGATCGACGCCAGCGTCACCGGGCAGTGCCGCTGAGCGAGCCGGTGGAAGACGCAGCCGACGCGGGCGCGATGCCGGGCGAGCTGCCGGCCACCGTGCTGCGCACGCTGGGCCGCCGGCCCTACGAGGCCGTGCTGGAGACGATGCGCGACTTCACGGCCAGCCGCACCGAGGCCACGCCCGACGAGATCTGGCTCGTCGAGCACGGGCCCGTGTTCACGCAGGGCCTGGCCGGGCGGGACGGCCACCTGCTGGCGCCGGGCGACATCCCCGTGCTGCGTACCGAGCGCGGCGGGCAGGTCACCTACCACGGTCCGGGGCAGGTGGTGGCCTACCCGCTGCTGGACCTTCGCCGTCGCGGCTACTTCGTCAAGGAGTACGTGTTCCGCATCGAGGCCGCGCTGCTGGACACGCTGGCCGATGCCGGCATCACTGGCCACCGCGTGCGCGGCGCCCCAGGCATCTACGTGCGCCTTGCAGATCCCTACGGCCACACCGCGCTGCCCCCTGTGCCGCCTGGCGCCGACCCGATGCGGGGCCTGGGCAAGATCGCCGCGCTGGGCATCAAGGTCAGCCGGCACTGCACCTTCCACGGCCTGGCCCTGAACGTGGCCATGGACCTGGAGCCCTTCGGCCGCATCAACCCCTGCGGCTATGCCGGGCTGCGCACGGTGGACCTGGCCACGCTGGGTGTGGCCGCCACCTGGGATGCGGTGGCGCCGGTGCTGGGCGCCCACCTGCTGCGGCGGCTGGCGCCCTGAACGCCCCCCGTGCTTGCCGGCCCCGGGTTGGCGCAGCGCTTCAGAACGCCGCGATGCCGGTGATCGCCCGGCCCAGGATCAGCGCGTGGATGTCGTGGGTGCCCTCGTAGGTGTTGACGACCTCGAGGTTGACGAGGTGGCGGGCCACGCCGTATTCGTCGGAGATGCCGTTGCCGCCCATCATGTCGCGTGCCGTGCGCGCGATCTCCAGCGCCTTGCCGCAGCTGTTGCGTTTGAGGATGCTCGTTGCCTCCACCGAGGCCGTGCCCTCGTCCTTCATGCGGCCCAGGCGCAGGCAGCCCTGCAGGCCCAGGCTGATGTCGGTGGCCATGTCGGCCAGCTTCTTCTGCACCAGCTGGTTGGCGGCCAGCGGCTTGCCGAACTGCCGGCGGTCCATCACGTACTGGCGCGCGCGCGCGTAGCAGTCCTCGGCGGCACCGAGCGTGCCCCAGGCGATGCCGTAGCGCGCGCTGTTCAGGCAGGTGAACGGGCCCTTCAGGCCGCGCACCTCGGGGAAGGCGTTCTCCTCGGGCACGAACACGCCGTCCATGACGATCTCGCCCGTGAGGCTGGCGCGCAGGCCCACCTTGCCCTTGATGGCCGGCGCGCTCAGGCCCTTCATGCCCTTGTCCAGCACGAAGCCGCGGATCTGCCCGCTGTCGTCCTTGGCCCAGACGACGAAGACGTCGGCGAAAGGCGAGTTGCTGATCCACATCTTGCTGCCGGTGAGGCTGTAGCCGCCGGGCACGGCCTTGGCACGCGTGACCATGCTGCCGGGGTCGGAGCCGTGATCGGGCTCGGTCAGGCCGAAGCAGCCGATCCACTCGCCACGCGCGAGCCTGGGCAGGTACTTCTGGCGCTGCGCCTCGGTGCCGAACTCGTAGATCGGCAGCATCACCAGCGAGCTCTGCACGCTCATCATGCTGCGGTAGCCGCTGTCGACGCGCTCGACCTCGCGCGCCACCAGCCCGTAGCACACGTAGTTCAGGCCGGCGCCGCCGTAGGCCTCGGGGATGGTGGCGCCCAGCAGGCCCAGCTCGCCCATCTCGCGGAAGATGGCCGGGTCGGTGGTCTCGGTGCGGAAGGCCTCCAGCACGCGCGTGGCCAGGCGCTCCTGGCAGTAGGCGTGGGCGGCGTCGCGCACGGCGCGCTCGTCGTCGGAGAGCTGCGCCTCCAGCATCAGCGGGTCGCTCCAGTGGAAAGGGGCCTTGGCCATGGCGGTGTCCTTCAGAAAAACAGTCAAACCTGCTTGGGATCGGGGCCGATCACGGCCGTGACCTCGATCTCGACCCGGGCGCGGTCCTCGATCAGCGCGGCCACCTGCACGGCCGTCATGGCCACGCCGAAGTCGCCGATGAGCTCGCGGTACACGGCGCCGATCTCGCGCGCGCGCGCCAGGTACTCGTGCTTGTCGGTGAGGTACCAGGTCATGCGCACGATGTGCTCGGGGCGGGCACCGGCCTCGGCCAGCACCTCCACCACGTTCTGCAAGGCCTGGCGCACCTGGGCCACCAAGTCGTCCGAGTGGAACCGGCCCTGCGCGTCCCAGCCGATCATGCCGGCCACGTGCACGCTGGTGCCCTGCGCGACCACGCCGTTGGCATAGCCCTTGGGACGGGCCCAGTGGGTGGGTTGCAGCACGCGCTTCATGGGTTCTTCAGCAGGTCGCGGCCGATGATGAGCTGCTGCACTTCGGAGGCGCCCTCGTAGATGCGCAGGGAGCGGATCTCGCGGTACAGGCGTTCCACCGCCTGGCCGCGCGTCACACCCAGGCCGCCGAACAGCTGCACGGCGGCGTCGATGACCTGCTGCGCGCCTTCGGTGGCGGCGAGTTTGGCCATGGCGGCGGCGCGCGTCACGTTCAAGCCGTGGTCGCGCTCCCAGGCGGCGCGGTAGGTCAGCAGCGCGGCGCTGTCGATGCTGAGCGCCATCTGCGCGAGCTTGGCCTGGGTAAGCTGGAAGTCGGCGAGGTGCTGCCCGAACATCGGCCGCGCCTTCGCGCGTGCCAGGCCTTCTTCGAGGGCCCGCCGCGCGAAGCCCAGCGCCGCCGCCGCCACACTGGTGCGGAACACGTCGAGCGTGCGCATCGCGATCTTGAAGCCCTCGCCGGCCGCGCCGATGCGGTGGGCCAGCGGCACGCGGCAGCCGGTGAAGCGCAGCCGTGCCAGCGGGTGCGGCGCGATGACCTCGATGCGCTCGGCGATCTCGAAGCCCGGCGTGCCGGCTTCCACGGCAAAGGCGCTGAGGCCACGCGCGCCCCGCAGGGGCGCGCCCGCGGCGCCCTCGCCCGGTGCTTCTCCCGTGCGGCAGAAAACAACGTAGAGGCCGGCGATGCCGCCGTTGCTGATCCACGTCTTCTCGCCGTCGATCACGGCGGTGTCACCCTCGATGCGCGCCGCGCACTGCATCGCGGCCACGTCGGAGCCGGCCTCGGGCTCGCTCAGCGCGAAGGCCGTGATGCACTCGCCGCGCGCCACGGCCGGCAGCCAGCGCTCGCGCTGCGCGGGCGTGCCGGCCAGCGAGATGGCGCCCGAGCCCAGGCCCTGCATCGCGAAGGCGAAGTCCGCCAGGCCCTCGTGGCGCGCCAGCACCTCGCGCGTCAGGCACAGCAGGCGGGTGTCGAGCGGCTCACCGACCGCATGCTTCAACCAGCCCGCGGCGCCGAGTTCGCGCACCAGCGCGCGGCAGGTGGCGTCGACGTCCTCCCCGTGACGATCGCGCACGTGCGTGGCCGCCCAGGCGTCGAGCGCGGCTGCGAACTCGCGGTGCCGCGGCTCGAAGAAGGGCCAGTGCAAATGGTTCATCCGAAGTCTCCAAGCTCCCCGCCACGGAACCGGCTCCGCCGGGCCGTTGGCGGGCGGCCCCCTCGGGGGGTAGCGAGCAAAAGCGAGTTTGGGGGCTCCATGTCAGTCGCCCTTGAAAGCCGGCTTGCCCTTGGACACGAAGGCCTCGTACGCGCGGCGAAAGTCTTCGGTGAGCATGCAGATCGCCTGCGCCTGCGCCTCGCTCTCGATGGCGGCGTCCAGGCCCATGTCCCACTCCTGGTGCAGCATGGTCTTGGTGATACCGTTAGCGAAGGTCGGCCCGGCCGCGATGTCGCGCGCGAGCTTCAGGGCTTCGTCGGCCAGCGCCTCGGGAGCCACGAGCCGGTTGTAGAAGCCCCAGCGTTCCGCCTCTTCACCGCCCAGCGCCCGGCCCGTGTACAGCCACTCGCTGGCCCGCCCCTGGCCCACGATGCGCGGCAGCATCGCGCAGGCGCCCATGTCGCAGCCGGCCAGCCCCACGCGGTTGAAGAGGAAGGCGGTCTTGCTGCGCGCCGTGCCCAGGCGCAGGTCGGACGCCATCGCCAGGATGGCCCCCGCGCCCGCGCACACGCCATCCACCGCCGCCACGATGGGCTGCGGGCAGTGGCGCATGGCTTTCACCAGCTCGCCGGTCATGCGCGTGAACATCAGCAGCTCCGGCGCCTTCAGCTGCAGCAGCGGGCCGATGATCTCGTGCACGTCGCCGCCGCTGCAGAAGTTGCCCCCGGCCCCCTGCAGCAGCACCGCGTGCACGTCGGTGGCGTGGCGCAGACGGTGGAACAGGTCGCGCAGCTCGGCGTAGCTGGCGAAGGTCAGCGGGTTCTTGCGTTCGGGGCGGTTGAGCGTGACGGTGGCCACGCCGGCATCGACCTGCCAGCCGAAGTGCCGGGCCTCGTAGCCCGCCAGCGGCACCCGATTGCCGGCCACGAGTTGCGCGTCGATGCGGTCGTTCATCCTGCGCTCCTCGCGCGCTGGAACAGCGCCTCCAGTTGCGGCTTGCCGCTCTGGTACTGGGGCGGCCAGGCCGTGCCGGTGTAGCCGATGCGCGCGGCCTCCTGCAGCGTCCACGCCGCGTTGGCCAGGTGCGGGCGCGCGACGGCGCACAGGTCGGCACGGCCGGCGCTGATGATGCTGTTCACGTGGTCGGCCTCGGTGATGGCGCCCACGGCCATGGTGGCGATGCCGGCCTCGTGGCGTATGCGGTCGGCAAACGGCGTCTGGTACATGCGGCCGTAGACCGGCTGCTGCTCGGCGCTCACCTGCCCCGAGCTGCAGTCGATGAGGTCCGCACCCGCGGCCTTGAAGGCGCGCGCGATGGCCACCGCGTCGGCCGGCGTGATGCCGCCCTCCACCCAGTCGTGCGCGCTGATGCGCACGCTCATCGGCCTGTCGGCTGGCCACGCCGCGCGCACGGCGGCGAACACCTCCAGCGGGTAGCGCAGGCGGTTCTCGAGCGGGCCGCCGTAGGCGTCGTCGCGGTGGTTGGTGAGCGGCGAGATGAAGGCCGACAGCAGGTAGCCGTGCGCACAGTGCAGCTCCAGCCAGTCGAAGCCGGCCTCGGCGGCGAGAACCGTGCTGTGCGCGAACTCGTCGCGCACGCGGTCCATGTCGGCGCGCGTCATCGCGCGCGGCACGGCGCCGTCGGGCAGGTAGGGGCGTGCGTCGGGGGCGATGAGCGGCCAGTTGCCTTCGGCCAGCGGCCGGTCGGCGCCGGTGTGCTGCCAGGGTGCATTCGTGCTGCCCTTGGGGCCGGCGTGGCCGAGCTGGATGCCGATCCTGGCCGGGCTCTGGCGGTGCACGAAGGCCACGATGCGTGCCCAGGCGTCGCGCTGCGCGGCGTTCCACAGCCCCGGGCAGCCGGGCGTGATGCGGGCGTCGGCGCTGGGGCAGGTCATCTCGGTCATCACCAGGCCCGCGCCGCCCAAGGCGCGCGCGCCCAGGTGCACGAGGTGGAACTCGCCGGGCAAGCCGTCGGTGCAGCTGTACTGCGCCATCGGGCTCACGACCACGCGGTTGGCCAGCGTGGTGCCGCGCAGTGTGAAGGGTGTGAACATCGGTGGGGCCACGAGCCCCCAGGCTGCGGTCGCGGCGGCGCCGCGGTCCTCGCCACCCCCCGAGGGGGCTGCGCCGCCTTGGGGCGGCCCGGCGGCGGCGCGCTGCGCGAACCAGCGCTCGAAGCCCTCGAGCCAGCCCTTGTCGCGCAGCCGCAGGTTCTCGTGGCTGATGCGCTGGCTGCGCGTGAGCAGGCTGTACATGAACTGCTCGGGCTCCAGCGTGTCGCAGTAGCGCTCGCCGCAGATCTCGAACCACTCCATCGCGTTCCAGGCCGCGTTCTGCACGCGCAGCACCTCCACGGCGCGGAGCTGCTGGTATTCGGCCAGCACCTCGCCGATGGCGGCAGCGTCATGGCCCCGGCGGCCGAACAGGCGCGCCAGATCGATCGCGTCTTCAAGCGCGAGCTTGGTGCCCGAGCCGATGGCGAAGTGCGCCGTGTGCACCGCGTCGCCCATCAGCACCACATGCTGCTTCCCGTTGTGCAGCCACCACTGGCGGCACTTCACCTGCTGGAAGTTCAGCCACGCGCTGCCGCGCTGGTGGCGCGCATTGCTCAGCAGCTTCGCACCCGCGAGGTCGCGCGCGAACAGCTGCTCGCAGAACGCGATGCTCTCGTCGGTCGTGGCGCTGTCCAGGCCGTGGGCGCGCCACACGGTCTCGGGGCACTCGACGATGTAGGTGCTGGTCTCGGCGTCGAACTGGTAGACGTGGGCCTGGAACCAGCCGTGCGCCGTCTTCTCGAAGACGAAGGTGAAGGGCTCGTAGCGCTTTTTCGTGCCCAGCCAGATGTAGCGGTTGGGTCGCGTCGCGATCTGCGGCTGGAAGACCTCCGCATACTTGCCGCGGATGCGCGAGTGGATGCCGTCGCTGGCGACGATGAGGTCGGCGTCGGGCCAGGCGGATTCGTCCTCGGCCTCGGTCTCGAACGCCAGCTTCACGCCCAGGGCCTCGCAGCGCGCCTGCAGGATGTTCAGCAGCTTCTTGCGCCCGATGCCCACGAAGCCGTGGCCACCGGAGCGGATGGTGCGACCCTTGAACTGCAGCTCGATGTCGTCCCAGTGCGCGAACCCGGCCTCGATGGCGTCGGCGGTCTCGCGGTCGGCCACACGCAGGTTCTCCAGCGTGGCGTCGGAGAACACCACGCCCCAGCCGAAGGTGTCGTAGGGGCGATTGCGCTCCACCACCGTGATGTCGTGCGCCGGATGGGCTTGCTTCATCAACAGGCCGAAGGCCAGGCCCGCCGGGCCACCGCCAATGCAGACGATCTTCATGGTGCGGCTGCGCTCAGCGGTTCACGTCCACCACCAGCCGCCCGCGAACCCGGCCAGCCAGGATTTCGGGGCCGGCGGCGAGTGCGCCCTCGAGCGTGGTCTCGCTGGTCAGCGCATCGAGCCGGGCCAGGTCGAGATCGCTCGCCAGGCGTGCCCAGGCCTCGGCGCGGCGCGACAGCGGCGCCATCACGCTGTCGATGCCGTAGAGCGTGATGCCGCGCAGGATGAAGGGCGCCACGCTGCCGGGCAGGTCCATGCCCTGCGCCAGCCCGCAGGCCGCCACCGCGCCGCCGTAGCGCGTGGTGGCGCAGGCGTTGGCCAGGGTGTGGCTGCCCACCGAATCGACGACGCCGGCCCAGCGCTCCTTGCCCAGCGGCTTGCCAGGGGCCGAGAGCTCGGCGCGGTCGATGACCTCGGCCGCTCCCAGGCCCTTCAGGAACTGGGCCTCGGCCAAGCGGCCGGTGCTGGCGACGACGCGGTGGCCGAGCTGGGCCAGCAGCGCCACGGCGACGCTGCCCACGCCGCCGGCCGCGCCGGTGACCAACACATCACCGCTGCCGGGCGCGACGCCGTGCTTCTCAAGTGCCAGCACGCAGAGCATGGCGGTGTAGCCGGCCGTGCCGATGGCCATGGCCTGCTTCAGGCTCAGGCCGTGGGGCAACGGCAGCAGCCAGTCGGCCTTGACGCGCGCCTTCTGCGCCAGGCCGCCGGAGTGGGTTTCGCCCACGCCCCAGCCGTTGAGCAGCACCTCGTCGCCGGGCTTGAAGCGCGGGTCCTCGCTCGCGCTGACGGTGCCGGCGAAGTCGATGCCCGCGTGCAGCGGGAACTTGCGCACCACCGGGCTCTTGCCGGTGATGGCCAGACCGTCCTTGTAGTTGACGGTGCTGTAGGCGATGTCGACGGTGACGCCGCCGTCCACCACCGGCAGGCGGGCGTCGCCCACCGTCTGGACGCTGGCGCGGTAGCCGGCGTCGTCCTTCTCGATGACCAGGGCTCTGAACATGGATCGAAACGCTTTGCGGAGGAGGGTCGGCAGTGTGACACGCAGAGCCGGCGCACAATCTCCGGCATGGCCCTGTCTCCGCGACGACGTGCTTCGTGGTGCACGTGGCTGGCTGCGTGCGCACTGGCCGGCTGCGCGCTGTCGCCACCCGCGCCAGGCACGGCCGAGGCGGAGGTGCGCCGCGCCTGGGGCGTGCCGACCGGCACGCACCCGCTGCCCGGCGGAGCCACGCGGCTGGAATACGCCAGCGGCCCTTACGGCCGCACCACCTGGATGATCGACCTCGGTGCCGACGGCCGCGTGCAGGGGACGCGCCAGGTCCTCACGCCCGAGCGCTTGTTCGCGCTGCCGGCCGGCGTGCTCGACCGCGTCGCGTTGCGCCGCGAACTCGGCCGCCCGGGCGAAGTGCAGGGCGTGTACGGCGGCGGCGAGACCTGGTACTGGCGCTACGAGACCAACGACTGCCTGTGGATGGCAGCCTCGATCGGCGCCGATGGGCGCTTCGCAGGCGGGGCGTTGCTGCCGGATCCGGCCTGCGACGCGAGGTCGGACGGATACGACTGAGTTGGCTCGGCGCCAGAGGCGGCTTGAGCATGGACGTCGTCTGGTGTCGGCCATTATGAGAAGACCTCGGTTATGACAAGACCGTGGAAGACGAGCGCCCAGATCACCTCGTAGGCAGGTGGTCCCGGGCACTCGTGCACTTCTCA
>JAUMBF010000025.1:0-15540 GCA_032115875.1 Rubrivivax sp. | reverse complement strand
CTGGTACTGATGGACATCCAGCTGCCAGGAATGACGGGCTTGCAAGTGGTGCGGGCGTTGGCGCAAGACGGCTCGCACCCAGGCCCTGCGGTCATCTTCACCACGGCCTACGACGAACATGCGCTCACGGCGTTTGAGTTGCACGCCGTGGACTACCTGCTCAAGCCGTTTTCTCGAGAAAGGTTCGATGAAGCCGTGCGGCACGTGGTGGACGATGCCGAGCACCGGCATCGCGCCTTGCCGGCGCTGGAGGAAGCGGCTCAGTTGGCGGCGGGGCCAGCCCAGGCCCAGGGCTCGCTCACGCGCGTGCTGGTGCGAGATGGCGCACGCATCGTGCCGCTGCAAATGGACGTCGTTGAACATCTGCGCTCCGACACGAAGTACACCGCCTTGACCAGCCAAGGCCGCAGTTACCTGGTGCGTCTGCCCATCGTCAGTTTCGAGCAGCGACTGGATCCTGGGCGGTTTCTCAAGATCAACCGCAGCTGCATCGTGAACCTGGACTTCGTCGTGTCAATGACGCCCGATGAAGGCTCCCAGCTCGTGGTTCTGCTGCGCGACGGCACACGGGTCACGGCCAGCCGCGAGGTTTCCAAGAGACTGCGGGCAGATTCGCTATGAAGACTCATGCGCTCACACGTTCAACCCGTGTCTGGACGGTTCTGCTCGCCACGTTGATGTTGGCCTGGTCGGCGGTACCTGCTGTCCACGCACAAGTGGCACCCAGCCGCACGTACACGCCAGGGGCCTTTGACGAAGTGGAAGTCCATGGCTCCGCCGTGGTGCGATTGCTCCAGGGCGCCGTCGATCAGGTTGTGGTCGAAGGCGATGAAGATCTCCAGGGCGAGGTCCGGCTGGAGGTGCGCGATGGCCGGCTGAACGTGCGGCAGTCGGGATCGTGGAAGTTCTGGAGCCCGCGCCGGCTGCAGCTGATCGTCACGCTGCGTGACCTGAAGCGCTTGTCTATTTCTGGGGCTGCAGATGTCCTGGCCGCGCAGCCCATGAAGCTGGGCAAGGTATTGATTGACGTCTCTGGCTCGGGTCTGGTGCGGTTTGACAAGCTGCAGGCGCAAGAGCTGCGCTTCAGCGTGCTTGGCGCGGGCGTCGGGCAGTTTGCGGGTGCGGTGGACCAGCTTGCGATCACGGTCTCGGGCAAGAGCGACTTCCGCGGCGAAGACTTGCGGGCTCAGGTGGGCCGCATCACCGTCACTGGCCTGGGCGATGTCAAGGTCTGGGCGGAAAGGGAACTGGCCATCAGCATTTCCGGCATTGGCAGGGTGGACTACTGGGGCTTGCCCGAGGTCACGCGCCGTACCCCGGGGTACGCCACCATCAGTGCGCGCGGGGCCAAGGCAGCGGCGCCCTGACGGCGCCTCGTTGCACAGTCCGCCCACGCAAGCACCAGAGATGTCGTCCCGTCGCACCCGTCTGCAATTCGTCGCATCCCGGCTGAGAAAGCGGGCAGGGTGCCTACGATGCGTCATCCTCAGCCACGGAGAAGCTTCCAACATGAACCGTCTCATAGCGATCAGCGCCCTGGCGGCTGGCCTGATTTCGCCTTTCAATCCTGCACACGCCGACCCACCCAAGCCTGCAGTGGTGGTGGTTCCCTCGGAATCCTGCAGCCGTGACCTGGCAGTCCTGCCCGACTTCCTGTTGACCAACGACACCGGTGCGGCCGACAACCGCCGCCACCGCGGTGAGTCCGTCATAGCGTCGGCTCTGGAGCGCGCGACCCAGGAGGCCGCATCGGTGAAGTCTTCTGCCGAATGTCAGCAGGTTCTGCGTCGTTATCTCGCCGCATGGCGCGAGGGCCATCTGTACCTTCAGTCGCTCGCTCAGCCGACGACGGTCGAGCCAGGGGTCGGGTCAGCCACGCAGCCTTCCGGCAAGCCCAAGGAGGTGCAGGCCGAGGTTCGTTGGCTCTCCCGGAAGACGGTACTGCTGACCTTTCGCACCTTCGATCCCTCGGCGGCATCCGAGATCCGTGATCTCTTGAAATCCCATCGAACGCGTCTAGAGCAGACCCCGCATTGGATCATCGACGTGCGGCGCAACAACGGCGGCAGTGACTCCACCTATTGGCCCATCGTGCAGGCGGTTATCGGCAATCCGATTTTGTCGATTGGTGTGGAGTTTCTTTCCACACCGGCCAATATCGAGGCGAACTCACGCGTGTGTGAGGAACATGCACCCGACGATGTGGGTTGCCGCCAGTTCGTTGAGGCGCTGGTTCAGGCCAAGCGAGCGGTGTCGCCAGGAACCTATGTTCGTCCCCCTGGCACCAGCAGTTCAGTCATGCGCTGGGACCCCGACCAACCCAAGCGCGCCCGGCCCCAGCGCGTGGCCGTGCTGACGGACACTGCCTGCGCCAGTTCCTGTGAACAGTTTCTGCTGGCCATGCGGCAAGGCTGGAATGTCAAGCTGATGGGCAGGCGCACCCATGGTGCTCTCGACTACTCCAATCTACGTCCGTTCAGGTTGCCGTCCGGCGAGCGGGTGCTGTGGTACGCCACCTCCCGTTCGGCACGTTTGCCGCACTTGCCCGTGGATGCAACGGGTGTCTTGCCGGACGTGCTGTTGTTGCCGCCGGCTAACGAAGCCGAGCGGGCGAAGGAGGTGGATTTCGTCAAGGGGTTTCTTGAAGGCACTGTGAGAGGGCTCCCTGGCGGTTGACTCTTGGCGCCTGGAAGGGCGCCGAGAGGAAGGGCCTGATTGGCTCCGTCCAGTTCGAATACCTGGAAGTCGGCTTCGTTGTGGGTGACCAGGGTGACGCTGAGGGAGCTGGCGTGAGCGGCGATCAGCTTGTCCAGCGCGTCCTTGTTGCGGGCCCGATAGCCCAGGCGCAGCGGACCGTAAGCATTCGCTGTGCGGGCATCGAAAGGCTCGACTGGGGTGTCTTCGATCAGGCTGTTCAGCAGGGCCTGGTTGTGGGCTCGGGTAAATCCTCTGCGCCACCAGCGCAGAAAGTCTTCTGACCGAGGGCTGTTTGCGACTCCATCACCTCAGCCCGGCCAAGTCACACCGCAGGCAACCCCAGCCACCGCCGCAGCGGCTTGACCGGCTCGCAAATGCGGACGATCGCCCAGGCGCTCGCCACCGTGCCACCGAGCAACAGCGGCCCTTCGGCAAATGGGTGCAGCGCCAGGGGCCTCAGGGCCACGGCCAGAAGGATGATCAGCGTCTGGTGCAGCACGTACACCGCAAAGATTCGGTGCACGAGTTGGCGTTGCCACGCTGCAGGCTGGCGCAGGTGAACCCAGCCGAAACCGAGCGCCGCCATGACGCCAGCCCACTGCTGCGCGGCATAGGCCGTGCGCAGCAGCGCGATGGGCGCGTCCGGTAGCGACAACTGCAGGAGCCATGCCGTGAGCATGACCAGGAGCGCAGGCAGCCTGAGTCGGGCCACGGCCGACCATGCACCCGGCGTGCGCGCAAGAATGGCGCCGGCCACGAAAGCTGGAAGGTACTGCGCGTGCGCCAGGGGGTCGTCGACGAGGGCGTGGGTGACCTCGAACCAGGGCCTCAGGCCCAAGCGCCCCGCGGCGAGCACGAGCCAGGGCACCGCCAGCAGGGTCAGCAGCGACAGCCGATGCGAGAGCCGGTTGCCTGCGCGGTCCAGCCAGTTCGGTGCGGCACGCACGCTGGCCCACAGCAGCAGCGTATAGGCCATCAGGTAAGGCAGGAACCACAGGTGGTTCCAAGTGGGGAGGATCAGGCACGACCCCGCGGCCGGGCAGAAGCCCCCGTGGCCCCCGAGGTACAGCGGCAAGAAGTCCAGGTAACTGCCCCGATAGCCCAGCTGCTCGACCACCTGCCAGTAGGACTGCGGTGGCACGATCACCAGCACACCGGCGACCAGCGGCAAGCCCAGTCGCGACAGCCTGCCGCCGAGCCACCCCCGCGACCCGCGGCCCAGCGCAATCGCTGTCACGGCGCCGGAGATCAGGAACAGCAGGCTCATGCGCCAAGGGTTGACGAGCCGCATCCAGGGCTCGAGAGCGGCGCTCGCCGAGGGGCTCTTGAGGTGCCAGTCCCAGCTCACGTAGTACATGCCCACGTGATAGGCGATGAGAAGCCCCAGGGCGAGAAGCCGCAGGGAGTCCAGGAACGGGAGGCGCGCGTCGGTCCCAAGCGGCGCGTGTGTGGCGGCAGAGCCGGGGGGTGGTGTCACCTCACCCCGCCCCGCGACAGTTCAGCAGCGCCATCAGCCGCAAGGCCTCGTCGATCAAGGGTCGCGGCACGCGTTCGACACGATCACGCCGCAGCGCTGAGCGGCTTCGGTCTGGGTCCAGGTGCTTTCCTTGGCGATGGCGGTGATCTGGCGCATCAATGCCGCGCGGGCGCGCAGGGTGCCCGCCTGCTCGGGCGTGTCGGCGATGGCGTCCCAGACTGCGTATTTCGGCCCATCGTGACCGCCGATTTCGGGATCGTGACCGCACATTTCGGCTGATGATGACCGCGCATTTCGGCTGATCGTGACCGACCGTTTCGGCATCGTGACCGGTCGTTTCGGCGATCGTGACCGTGCCACGACGGTGTTCGTCGGCGCCCTGGGCACTGCTGGCCAATGCGATGCGGGAGGTCAGGAGCCGAGGCATGGCGGCCAGGCGCCTTCGAGACGCATCGGCTGCGGGCTTCCCCGGGCTGTCACCGCTCGGGCGCTTCGTTGCCCTTGGGCAAGCACTTGGCCGGCGGCACGCCCGGATGCTCGTCCGGGCTCTTCTTTGTATGGTGGAGAGGAGGAGGATCGAACTCCCGACCTTCGCATTGCGAACGCGACGCTCTCCCAGCTGAGCTACCCCCCCACGCACGGTGGGCGAGTATAGCATCGTGCCGCTGAGTGTGGCGGTGGTGGCGCGATCGCCGGGCGCGGTCGCTACCATCGCAGCCTGCCGCTCCCGCTTGCCCAACCCATGGAGATCGACCCCGATGCGACCCCGCCTCGATGATCCGGCCTGGCTTGATCAGCAATACGACAACCGCGCCCGCGTTGCCGAGCACCCACGCATCCTGGGCAACTGGGCCGAGGCCTCGGCCCATGTGCGCGCCCACTCGCCCGCAGCGCGGCTGGACCTGCGCTACGGCCCGGGCCTGAACGAGACGATCGACGTCTTCCCCCCAACGCAGCCGCAGCCCGGCGGCGCGCCGGTGCTGGTGTTCATCCACGGCGGCTACTGGCGCTCGCTCGACAAAAACGACTTCTCCTTTGTCGCACCCGCCTTCAACGCCGCGGGCGCGCTGGTGCTGGTGCCCAACTACGCGCTGTGCCCGGCTGTCGGCATCGAGCACATCGCGCTGCAGATGGCGCAGGTCGTGGTCTGGGCGCTGGACCATGCGGCCGAACATGGCGGCGATCCCTCGCGCATCGCGCTGGTGGGCCACTCCGCCGGTGGCCACCTCGCCACGATGCTGCTCACCTGCCGCTGGAAGGATCTCGACCCCACCCTGCCGCTGCAGCCGCTGGCCGGCGCGCTGTCGATTTCGGGTCTGTACGATCTCGAGCCGCTGCGCCACACGCCCTGCGTCATGCGCGACCTGCGGCTCACGCCGTCGGCCGTCGCACGGCTGTCGCCGGCATTCTTCCCGCGACCGAAGAACACCCGGCTGTTTGCCGTCGTGGGCCTGGAGGAGAGCGACGAGTTCGTGCGCCAGAACGCGCTCATTCGCGACGTCTGGGGCCCCACCGCGGTGCCGGTGTGCGAGACCGTGCCGGGCACCCACCATTTCAGCGTGCTCAATCCGCTCGTCGACCCGGCCGGCCGGCTGCACGAGCTGGCGCTGCGCCTGCTGGGGTTGCGCTGAACGCGGCGGCTGGCATCGCGCTGCCACCGGTGGTGGCGGGCCTGTGGCAGCTGCACACCTGGGGCCAGGACCTGGCCGCGCGCGTACGCTGGATCGAGCAGGTGCTCGACCTCGGCATCACCGCCTTCGACCACGCCGACATCTACGGCGGCTACACGGTCGAGTCGCTGTTCGGCGAGGCGCTGGCCGCCGCGCCGGGGCTGCGCGAACGGATGACGCTCGTCACCAAGTTCGGCATCCGGCTCGTAGGTCGCGAGCGGGCGGCGCCGGGCGCCATCACCGCCGAGCACGGTTGCAGCCTGGCCACCGCGGCCCTGGTCGAGGCGGTGGCGGCGACGCGCATCACCTTGTCACGGCAGGCCTGGACGGCCGTCTGGCAGGCCAGCATGGGGCACGAGGTTCCGTGACGACCGCGCTCGAGGGCCTGGCCGGGCCGAAAGGGCCGCCGCTGTCCGCACTCGTGGCCGGCTTCGTGGCCGTGCTCGTGGGCTTCACCAGCTCGGTGGTCATCGTCTTCCAGGCCGCGGCGGCGCTGGGCGCCACGCCCGCCCAGACGGCCTCGTGGATCTGGGCGCTGGGCCTGGGCATGGGCCTGACCAGCCTGGGCCTGAGCCTGCGCTACCGCATGCCCGTGCTCACCGCCTGGAGCACCCCCGGTGCGGCGCTGCTCGTCAGTGCCGGTGCCGGTGTGCCGATGGCCGAGGCGGTGGGCGCCTTCATCGTGTGCGCGGTGCTCATCACGCTGGCCGGCGCCACCGGCGCCTTCGCGCGCATGATGGACCGCATCCCGCAGGCCCTGGCCGCGGCGCTGCTGGCCGGCGTGCTGGCGCGCTTTGCCTTCGACGCCTTTGCCGCGCTGCCGCGCGAGCCGCTGCTGGTGGGCGCGATGTGCGCGGCCTTCGTGGCCGGGCGGCGCTGGTGGCCGCGCTACGCGGTGCCCGGCGTGCTGCTCGTCGGCATCGCCGTCGCGGCAGCTCAGGCCCGGCTCGACTTCTCCGGCATCGAGTGGGCGCTGGCCACGCCGGTGTTCACCATGCCGGCCTTCAGCCTGGCCGCGGTGATGGGCATTGCCTTGCCGCTGTTCGTCGTGACCATGGCCTCGCAGAACCTCCCCGGTGTGGCGGCCCAGCGTGCTGCCGGCTACGCCGTGCCGGTGTCGCCGGCCATCGCCACCACCGGTGTTGCAACGCTGCTGCTGGCGCCGTTCGGCGCCTACGCGCTCAACCTGGCGGCCATCACCGCGGCCATCTGCATGGGGCGCGAGGCCGCCCTCGACCCGGCGCGCCGCTGGTGGGCCAGCGCTGCGGCAGGGGTGTTCTACATCGTCGTCGGGCTGCTCGGCGGGGCCGTGGTGGCGCTGATCGCGGCCTTCCCGCCCGCGCTGGTGCTGGCGGTGGCCGGGCTGGCGCTGCTGTCCACCATCGGCTCGGCGCTGGCCACCGCGATGAGGGACGAGGCCGAGCGCGAGGCCGCGCTCGTCACCTTCGTCGTCACCGCCAGCGGGCTGGTGCTGTTCGGCATCGCCAGCGCGTTCTGGGGCGTCGTTGCCGGGCTCGCGGTGCGCGCGGCACTGCGCCGCTGACGGGGTGGTTCGTGCTGTGCCACAGTCGCAGCCCTGGACTGGAGATGCGCCCTTGAAGCTGCTGTTCGTCGCCGACCCGCTGGAGTCGTTCAAGACTCACAAGGACTCGACCTTCGCGATGATGCGCGAGGCTGCGCGCCGTGGCCACGTGCTGATGGCCTGCGAGCCCAAGGACATCCGCTGGCAGCGCGGCGAGCCGGTGACGGCCTTCGTGCGCGACATCACCCTCACCGGGCGCAGCGGCGACGGCGTGCACGACTGGTTCGAGGCCGCGCAACAGCCGCCCGACGAGCGCCCACAGCCGCTGAACGGCGTCGATGCCGTGCTCATGCGCAAGGACCCGCCCTTCGACAGCGAGTACTTCTACGCCACGCACCTGCTGGGCCAGGCTGAACGGGAGGGCGCGCGTGTGTTCAACAAGCCGGCGGCGCTGCGCGACCACCCCGAGAAGCTGGCGATCCTGGAGTTCCCGCAGTGGATCCCGCCGACGCTGGTGACACGCGACACCGCCGACGTGAAGCGCTTCCACGCCGCGCATCGCGACATCATCTGCAAGCCGCTGGACGGCATGGGCGGCATGGGCATCTTCCGCGTCGGCCCTGACGGACTGAACCTCGGCGCCATCACCGAGACGCTCAACCGCGACGGTGCGCAGACGATGATGGTGCAGAAGTTCCTGCCGGCCATTGCGCAGGGCGACAAGCGCGTGCTCGTCATCGGCGGCCGGCCTGTGCCGTTCGCCCTCGCGCGCATTCCGCAGGGCGGCGAGGTGCGCGGCAACCTGGCCGCCGGCGGCAAGGGCGTGGCACAGCTGCTGAGCGACGCCGACCGCGCCATCGCCGAGGCGCTGGGCCCGGTGCTGGCCGCGCGCGGGCTGCTGCTGGTGGGGCTCGATGTCATCGGCGACCGCCTGACCGAGATCAACGTCACCAGTCCGACCTGTTTCGTCGAGATTTCCGAGCAGACCGGCTTTGACGTGGCCGCAATGTTCATCGACGCGCTGGAGTCCGCGCTGTCCCTGGGAGCCAAGCCATGACCATGACCGACACCCTGCGCCGCCTGCTCGACGCCGAGGCCGGCTTTGCGCCGGACTACGGCGGCGGGCTGGCCAACCACCGCCCGATGGCGCTGCACGCGCTGGCGCGGCTGGGGGCGTCCGATGCCCGGCTGCAAGCCTTTGCCCAGGCCTATGAGAGCCGCCTGTCGCCGGCCGAAGCCCTCGAGCCCTGGCCCCCGGGCCAGCCCTGGGCCGACTTCCTGGGCCGGCGCGAGGCCTGGCCCCGCTACCGCGACCTGTTCGCGCAGTGGATCGTGCACGAGTCGGCCGGCGATCTGCTGCAGCAGGCGCTGCCGCGGCTGATGCTGGGTGTGGGGGGCCTGGCCTTCCACGGTCTCATCCGGACTGCGCATGCCGTGGCCGCCACGCACCGCGCCGAGCTGGTCGACGCGTTGGCCACCTGGGCCGCCGGTTGGCGTTCCGTGGGCCAGCCGCTGCCCGAGCAGCCGCCGCACACCGACGATCCCGAGACCTTGCTGCGCCGTCTGACGCCGGTACGAGCCGACGGTGGCCTCATTTCCACCGGCCTGCGCGCTGCTGCGGCCGCACCGGGCTTCGACCGGCTGGCCGCCGGCCTGGCCTTGTCGGCCGACACGCTGCCGCGCCTGGCGCGCCTGGCGGGCATGGCCTATGCCGCCAGCGGCAACTTCACCGTGCTGCACCTGGTGACCAGCTCGCTGGCGATGATCGAGCTGGAGGCCTTTCTCGACCCCGACGAGCCCGAGCGTGTGCAGGCGGCGCGCGCCGCGTACTGGCGCGCCTATGCCGCGGCGGTGGCGGCGGCCGGCATCGTGGTGCGGCCTCCCCTGGCCCTGCGGCCCTGGCCGGCGCTGGTGGCCGAGGCCATCGACCATGACGACGATCACGTCATCAAGCTGGTGGACGCCTGCGTGCAGCACGCGGCGCGCGATCCCGACGGCCCCTGGCAGGCGGCCGCCACGCGGGCGCTGGCCTGACGCGCCGCTGCTCCAGGCGCTGACCCCGGCGGCCGATGCCGGGGGCGGGCCGTGCGCCGACAATCGGCCGATGGCCCTCCTCTCCCTTGCCGGCGCACACCTCGCGTTCGGCCATGTCGCGTTGCTGGACGGCGCGGCCCTGTCCATCGAGGCCGGCGAGCGGCTGGCGCTCATCGGCCGCAACGGCACGGGCAAGTCCTCGCTGCTGAAGATCCTGGCCGGGCTCGACAAGCCCGACGACGGCCTGCTGTCGCTGCAGCTGGGCCTGCGGCGCGTGTTCGTGCCGCAGGAGCCGGCCTTCGAGCCCGGCGCCCGGGTCTTCGACGCCGTGGCCGAGGGCGTGGCCGAGGCGCGCGCGCTGCGCGAGCGCTTCGAGGCCCACGCGAGCCTGCAAGGCAAGCCTGGATCAGACGCCGACGGTGATGACCTCGATGCCCTGCAGACGCGCCTGGAGGCCCTGGACGGCTGGACCTGGGAGCAGCGCGTGGCCGAGAGCCTGGAGCGCCTGCGCCTGGACGGCGACGCGCGCGTCGACGCACTCTCGGGCGGCACCCGCAAGCGCGTGGCGCTGGCGCGCGCGTTGGTGGCGCGGCCCGAGCTGCTGCTGCTCGACGAGCCCACCAACCACCTCGACGTGGCCGCCATCGAGTGGCTGCAGGAGCTGCTCGTGGCCTGGCGCGGCGCGCTCGTCGTGGTCTCGCACGACCGCGCCTTCATCGACGCCGTGGCCACGCGCATCGTCGAGCTCGACCGCGGCCTGCTGCGCAGCTACCCCGGCCGCTTCAGCGCCTATGAAGCCACCAAGGCGCGCGAACTGGAGGACGAGGCCCTGGCCAACGCCCGCGCCGACAAGCTGCTGGCGCAGGAGGAGGTGTGGGTGCGCAAGGGCGTGGAGGCCCGGCGCACGCGCAGTGTGGGCCGCGTGGCGCGGCTGGAGCGGCTGCGCAAGGCGCGCGCCGAGCGGCGCGACGTGCTCGGCCGCGTGCGGCTGGAGATGGAGGCCGGCCTGCCGCCGGGCAAGATCGTCGCCGAGCTCGCCGACGTGTCGATGCGTTTTCCGGTCGAAGGCAGGCCCGACGGCCCGCCGCTGGTAGACCGCTTCACCGCCACCATCCTGCGCGGCGACAAGGTCGGTCTCATCGGCCCCAACGGCTGCGGCAAGACCACGCTGCTCAAGCTCATCCTGGGCGAGCTGCAGCCCACGGCCGGCAAAGTGCGGCAGGGCACGCGGCTGCAGGTGGCCTACTTCGACCAGATGCGCGCCGGCCTCGATCTGGACGCGACGCTGGCCGACACCATCAGCCCCGGCAGCGAGTGGATCGAGCAGGGCCAGCCGCCGAAGGTGACGCGCAAGCACGTGATGAGTTACCTGAGTGACTTCCTCTTCGCCCCCGAGCGCGCCAACTCGCCGGTGCGCACGCTCTCGGGCGGCGAGCGCAACCGCCTGCTGCTGGCGCGCCTGTTTGCGCTGCCGGCCAACGTGCTGGTGCTCGACGAGCCCACCAACGACCTCGACATCGACACGCTGGAGCTGCTCGAGGAGCTGCTGCAGGCCTTTGAAGGCACGGTGTTCCTCGTCAGCCACGACCGGCGTTTCCTCGACAACGTCGTCACCAGCACCATCGCCTGGGAGGGCGACCCGGCCTTCGGCGGCCGGCCCGGCTTCTGGCGCGAGTACGAAGGGGGCTACGAGGACTGGAAGCGCCAGCGCGAGCGCGCCCGCGTGGCGCCCCCGGTGGCCGCTCCCGCGCCCAAGCCGGCCGCCGCTCCCGCGCCGGCCGCGGCCGCACCCAAGGCCAAGCTCAGCTACATGGAGCAGCGCGAGCTCGACGGCCTGCCCGCGCGCATCGAGGCGCTCGAGGCCGAGCAGCAGGCCCTGCAGGCCCGGCTGGCCGACCCTGCCATCTACAGCCGCGACCCGCAGGCCGCGACCGGGCTGCACGCACGGCACGAGGCGCTGGAGGCCGAGCTGCTGCAGGCGCTGGAGCGCTGGGAAGCGCTGGCCTCGCGCGGCTGAACGAGCTGTCCTCGCTCAGAGGCTGCGCGCCAGGCGCAGCCCCGTGAACTGCCAGCGCGCCGATGCCGGGAAGAAGTTGCGGTAGCTGTTGCGCGCATGGCCCTCCGGAGTCGCCCACGAGCTGCCGCGCAGCACGGTCTGGTCGACCATGAACTTGCCGTTGTACTCGCCCACCGCGCCGGCCCAGGGGCGGAAGCCGGGGTAGGGCGCGTAGGCGCTGGCCGTCCACTGCCAGGCCTCGCCGTGGGCCTGGTCCAGGGCGCCGGGCTGGCAGTCCAGGGCGTGCTCCCACTCCGCCTCGGTGGGCAAGCGCGCGCCGGCCCAGCGTGCATAGGCATCGGCCTCGAACAGGCTCAGGTGTCGCACCGGAGCCTGCGGATCGGGCGCGTGGCGGCCGTGGGGCGTGAACAGGGTCCAACCCAGCGGTCCTTTGCGCCAGTACAGCGGCGCCTCGATGCCTTGGGCCACTCGCCAGTCCCAGCCCGCGGCCAGCCACCAGCGCGGCTCTTGGTAGCCGCCGGCAGCAATGAAGCCCGCCCACTCGGCGTTGGTGACGAGCCGCGAGGCCAGCGTGTAGGGCTCGAGCCAGACGCGGTGGCGCGGCGTTTCGTTGTCGAACGCGAAGCCCACGCCAGCATGGCCGATCTCGACCAGCCCGCCATCGAAGCCCACCCAGCGCAGGGTGGGCGCCGTGGCGGCCGGCTGCGGACCCGGCCGCCAGGCCGGCTGCAGCGGGTTCAGCGACAGCAGGTGCAGGAAGTCGGTGGCGATGAGCTCCTGGTGCTGCTGCTCGTGCTGCAGGCCCAGCGTCACCAGCGCACGAAGGGCGTCGTCGGCCCCGGTACGCGGCAGCAGCGCGGCCATGCGCTCGTCCACTTGGCGCCGGTAGGTCATCACCTCGGCCAGCCCCGGCCGCGTGACGAGGCCGCGCTGCGGCCGCGGGTGCTTGTCGCCGACGGCGTGGTAGTAGCTGTTGAAGAGTACGCGAAACGCGGCGTCGAAGGGCCGGAAGCCCGGCTCGTGAGCCTCGAGCACGAAGGTCTCGAAGAACCAGGTGGTGTGCGCGAGGTGCCACTTCACGGGGCTGGCGTCGGGCATCGACTGCACCTGGCAGTCGGCCTCCGTCAGGCCCTGCACCAGGGCCTCGGTGCAGGCCCGCACCGCAGCGTAGCGAGTGGGCAGCGACTCGGGGGTCATCGTGCGGGCAGGCCGCGGGCGTGAGCCCGCCGCAAGAGAGTGCCTACTGGCGCTCGGGTGGTGCGGCCGCCGGTGCTGGCGATGGACATGGGGCACCTCGCTGTCTGGGCTTTTTCGCCGAGGCGTGAACTCTAGCGGGGCCGCGACGCCGAAGCGCCATCAGCGCCATCAGCGCCATCAGCGCCGATGGGCGCCAGACACTCCCCCAACGCATGCCGCTGCTAGAGTCTCTGCAGACCTGCACCCCGATGACCGCGCCCCACTTCCTGGAACTGACCCGAACCGACGCCGCTGCCCTGGCCGCCGAGGCTGCTGCGGGGCTGGTGCAGCCGGCCGCGGCCGTCTCGCCCAAGTTCCTGTACGACGCGCTGGGCTCGCGCCTCTTCGAGGCCATCACCGAACTCGACGAGTACTACCCCACACGCACCGAGGCGGCGGTCTTCGCCGCGCACGGCCCGGCCATCGCCGATGCCGTGGTGGCTGCCACCGGCCCTGCGCCTGTGCTCGTGGACCTGGGCGCGGGCGACGGCGCCAAGGCGGCTCGCCTCTTCACGCGCCTGGCCCCGCGACGCTACGTGGCGGTGGACATCTCCTGCAACCACCTGAAGGGCACGCTGGCCCGCCTGTCGCGCGAGCACCCCGGCATCGAGATGGCGGGCGTGGGCCTGGACTTCGCTGCCGGCCTGCGCTTGCCCGAGGGTCTGGTGGATGGCCCCGCGCTCGTGTTCTATCCCGGCAGCAGCATCGGCAACTTCACACCCGAGGCCGCGAGCAGCCTGCTGGCTGACATGCGCCGCACCAGCCGTGGCGGTGCCGTGCTGGTGGGTGTGGACCTCGTCAAGCCCGCGTCGCGTCTCGAGGCCGCCTACGACGACGATCTGGGCGTGACGGCAGCCTTCAACCTGAACATCCTGCGCCGCCTGAACCGGCTCCTCGGTGCCGACTTCCGCCCGCGCCAGTGGCGCCACGTGGCACTGTTCGACGCTGCGGCCTCGCGCATCGAGATGCACCTGCAGGCGCGCGAGGCGCTGGTGGTGCGCTGGCCCGGCGTCGAGCGCCGCTTCGCGGCGGGTGAACGCATCCACACCGAAAACGCCTGCAAGTGGACACGGCCTGGCTTCGGCGCACTGCTGGCCGAAGCCGGCTTCACGCAGCAGCGCCATTGGACCGACGCCGCCGCTGACTTTGCGGTGTTCGTCGCCCGCTGATGGCCGAGCCGCTGCCGCCCGGCCCCCGAACCGCATCTGGAGACCGCCGATGAACGCCCCCGCCCCGACGCTCAACGAGCCGCGCCTGACATCGCTGTCCCACGGCGGCGGCTGCGGCTGCAAGATCGCCCCGGGCTTGCTCAGCGAGATCCTGGCGGGCACCGCCGCGATGCCGATCCCGAAAGAGCTGCTCGTGGGCATCGAGACGGCCGACGACGCGGCGGTCTACCAACTCAACGATGAGCAGGCGCTGGTGGCGACGACCGACTTCTTCATGCCCATCGTCGACGACCCCTTCGACTTCGGCCGCATCGCCGCCACCAACGCCATCTCCGACGTCTACGCCATGGGCGGCCGGCCCATCCTGGCGCTGGCGCTGGTGGGCATGCCGATCAACGTGCTGAGCACCGCCACCATCGGCCGCGTGCTCGAAGGCGGCGCCAGCGTCTGCCGCGCGGCCGGCATCCCCATCGCGGGCGGCCACACCATCGACAGCGTCGAGGCCATCTACGGCCTCGTGGCCCTGGGCCTGGTGCACCCGCGGCGCCTGAAGCGCAACGCCGATGCGCAGCCCGGCGACGTGCTGGTGCTGGGCAAGCCGCTGGGCGTGGGCGTGATGAGCGCGGCGCTGAAGAAGGGCGCGCTCGGCGAGGCCGGCTACGCGCAGATGATCGCCACGACGACGAAGCTCAACACGCCGGGGCCGGACCTGGCCGCGCTGGACGGCGTGCACGCGCTTACCGACGTCACCGGCTTCGGCCTGGCGGGCCACGCGCTGGAGATGGCGCGCGGCGCGCGTTGCACCGTGCGCATCGACTGGTCCGCCGTGCCGCTGCTGGACGGCGTGCGGGCGCTGGCGGGGCAGGGCTTCGTCACCGGCGCCTCGGGCCGCAACTGGGCGGGCTACGGCCACGACGTCGACCTGCCCGCGAGCCTGGCCCCGGAAGACCGCGCGCTGCTGACCGACCCGCAGACCAGCGGCGGCCTGCTCGTGAGCTGCACGCCCGCGGCGGTGGATGCCGTGCTGGCCACCTTCGGCCGCCACGGCTTCGAGGCCGCGGCGGTGGTGGGCCGCGTCGAGGCCGGCGCGAGCCGGCTGGTGCTGGGCTGAGCACTGCGATGGAGCGCCGCCTCATCAGCTCCGGCTCGCCCTTCGAGGCGCAGATCGGCTACTCGCGCGCCGTCGTGCAGGGCGACTGGGTGTTCGTCTCGGGCACCACCGGCTTCGACTACCGCACGATGCAGATCGCGCCCGACGTGGCCGAGCAGGCGCGCCAGTGCCTGGCCAACATCGCGCAGGCCCTGCACGAGGCCGGCGCGACGATGGCCGACGTCGTGCGCGTGCACGACATCCTGCCCGACGCCGAGGACTTCCCGGCCTGCTGGCCCTCGCTGCGCGAGGTGTTCGGCGAGGTGCGCCCGGCGGCCACGATGATCAGCGCGAAGCTGCTCGACCCGCGCATGCGCATCGAGATCGAGGTCACGGCATTGCGCCGGCACGCGGAGGGGCCGCGGTGAGCGGCGCGCTGCAGGGTTTGCGCATCCTGGTGACGCAGGCCGGGGACTTCATGGGCCCGGCGCTGTGCGAGGCGCTGGCCGGGCAGGGCGCGCAGGTGCTCGCAAGCACCGAGCCGCTGGCCGAGCCCGGCGCGGCCGAAGCCGTGGTGCGCGAAGCCGGGCCGATCGACGTGCTGGTGGCCAACCTCGCGATCCGTGCG
>JAUMBF010000024.1:0-25142 GCA_032115875.1 Rubrivivax sp. | reverse complement strand
GGCCCGGCGGCGTGGCCGTGATCGCCGAGACCACCTGGCAGGCGATGCAGGCGGTGCAGGCCCTGCAGGTGCAGTGGGACGAGGGCCCGGTGCCCGGCCTGGCCGACAGCGCCGCGCTGCAGCAGGCCTGCGACGCCGCGCTGGCCCCCGACGCCCCTGACGCCGCCTTCGCCTCCCTGGAACGCGGCGACGTCGAGGCCGCACTGGCCGGCGCCGCGCGCCGCATCGAAGCCACCTACCGCGCGCCCTTCCTGGCGCACCAGGTGCTGGAGCCGGCCAACGCCACCGTGCGCGTCGACGAGGGCCGCGCCACCGTGTGGGCGCCGACGCAGGCGCCCGACCTGGCGCGCGGCGCGGTGGCGCGTGCGCTGGGCCTGCCGGCCGAGGCGGTGACGGTGAACGTCACGCTCGCCGGAGGCGGCTTCGGGCGCCGGCTCGACGTCGACTTCATCGAGCAGGCCGCGCTGGTGGCGCGCGCGCTGCCGGGCGTGCCGGTGCAGGTGCTGTGGAGCCGCGCGCAGGACACGCAGCACGACTTCTACCGCCCGGCCTGCATGGCGCGGCTGCGCGCCGGCTTCGACGCCCAGGGCCGGCTCGTGGCCTGGGACCACCACGCCGCCGGGCCGCTGCTGATGCCGGGCGTGATGGCACGCTACCGGGCGGGCTCGCCCGGCTGCTGCGGCCGCTGGGCGCGCTCAACGGCCTGGGCGTGGTGCGCGACAAGCTCAGCGCCGAGGGCGGCTTCGATCCCGTCTACGCCTGGCCGGCGGCGCGCATGCGCCACACGCCGGTGGCGTCGGCCGTGCCGGTGGGCTTCTGGCGCTCGGTGGGGCACTCGCACATGGGCTTCTTCACCGAGGGCTTCGTCGACGAGTGCGCCGCCGCCGCCGGTGCCGATCCGGTGGCCTTCCGCCGCGGCCTGCTGGCGGCGCATCCGCGCCACCGCGCCGTGCTCGACCGTGCCGCCGCGGCCGCCCGCTGGGGCACGCCCTCGCCGCCCGCACCCGACGGCGCGCCCACCGCCCGTGGCGTGGCGCTGCACGCCAGCTTCGGCAGCGTGGTGGCGATGGTGGCCACGGTCTCGGTGGCGCCCGGCGAGGCCGATGCCGCGCGCCGCATCCGCGTGCACCGCGTGGTGGCGGCCATCGACTGCGGGCTGGCCGTCAACCCCAACCTCGTGCGCCAGCAGCTCGAAGGCTCGGTCGTCTTTGCGCTCAGCGCGGCGCTGCACGGCGGCATCACGGTGGCGCAGGGCCGGGTGCGGCAGGCGCACTTTCTCGACCAGCCGCTGCTGCGCATCGGCCAGGCGCCGGTGGTGCAGGTGGAGATCGTCGAGTCGGCCATCGCCCACCCCGAGGGCGTGGGCGAGCCCGGCGTGCCCCCGTTGGCCCCGGCGGTGGCCGCCGCCGTGGCCGCGCTCACCGGCACCCGGCTGCGCGAGCTGCCGCTTCGGCTGCCCGCGGCGGCGTGAAGATCTCCGTCGTGATGCCGGTGCTGGACGAGGCCGCCGGCATCGCCGCCGCGCTGGCCGCGCTGGCGCCCTTGCGGCAGGCCGGCCACGAGCTGATCGTGGCCGACGGCGGCAGCAGCGACGGCACGCCGGCCCTGGCCGCCGCGGGCGCCGACCGCGTGATCGCCGCGCCACGGGGCCGCGCGCGCCAGATGAACGCCGGTGCCGCCGCGGCACAAGGGGAGTTGCTGCTGTTCCTGCATGCCGACACGCGGCTGCCGCCGCAGGCCGATGCACTGCTGCACCAGGCGCTGGCACGCGGGGCGCAGTGGGGCCGCTTCGACGTGCGCATCGTCGGCGAGGGCGGCACCGGCCCTGCGATGTTTGCCGTCATCGCCGCGCTGATGAACCTGCGTTCACGCCTGACCGGCATCGCCACCGGCGACCAGGCGATCTTCGTGCGCCGCGCGTTGTTCACTCAATTGTGTGGTTATGCCGAGCAGCCGCTGATGGAAGACATCGAACTCTGCCGCCGCCTCAAGGCGCTGCCGGCCGCCGGACCGCCGGCCTGCCTGCGGGCGCGCGTGGCCACCTCGGGGCGGCGTTGGCAGCGGCACGGCGTGTGGCGCACCGTGCGGCTGATGTGGCTGCTGCGCTGGCGCTACTGGCGCGGCGACAGCCCCGAGGCGCTGGCGCGGCTGTACCGCTGATGCCGACGGCCGAGCGGGCGCTGCTGCACCGCGGGGGCCGCCCCGGCACCTGGGGCAGCCTGGGGCTGTGGCAGGACGGCGTCGACGACTACGCCCCGGCCTGCGAGTCGCTGGCCCGGGCGGTGGGGCAGGCGGCGGGCATTCAGCCGGGCGACCGCGTGCTCAGCCTGGGCTGCGGAGCCGGCGACGAGTTGCTGCTGTGGCTGCGGGCCTTCGGCGCCGCCGAGGTCTGCGGCCTCGAACGCGATGCCGCGCTGGTGGCCGCCGCGCGCGAACGGTTGAGCCGCAGCACGCTGCCGGCCGGCACGCGGGTGCAGGTGCTGGCGGGCGACGCCGCCGCGCTGGCCACGCGGGCGCAGCCGGGCACAGGCCCCGATGCCGGGCTGGCGCCGCCGTTCGACCGCATCGTCTGCGTCGACGCCGCTTACCACGTCAGCCCGCGCACGCCCTTCCTGCGCGCCGTGCGCGCGCTGCTGCGCCCCGGGGGCCGCTTCGCGCTGACCGACCTGACGCTGGGCCCGCCGCGCCGCGCCGGCTGGCGGCTGCTGCTGCGCGGCGCCGCGGCGCTGGCGCAGGTGCCGCTGGCCGACTTGCTGCCGCTGCCGGCGCAGGCGGCGCGCCTGCGCGAGGCCGGCTTCTGTGAGGTGCAGGCGCGGGCGCTGGACGCCGCCGTGCTCGAGGGGTTTGCGCGCTACGTACACGCACAAGGCTCGCGCCTGGCGCTCACGGGGCTGCACCCGGATTGGCGGCGCGTGGCGCTGACGGCGCGGCTGATCGGGCCCTGCCGCGCTGCCGGCCTGGGCTACGCGCTGCTCAGCGGCGCGGCCACGCCCAGCGCCACGGCCACGCCCAGCGACGAACGCACGGCGCTCTCCAGCAAGGGCACGCCGGTCTCGGCGTAGCTGCCGGCCAACCAGACGCGGCGCTGCGTCGCCGTGCGTTGCCAGATGCCGCGCAGCGCGGCCAGCGCCGCCTGGCTGTCCAGGCTCACCAGCGGCCGCTCGAAGCGCGCCTCGGCCAGCAGCGTGCCCGCGCGCGGCTCGCGCCGGGGCTGCACCGTCTGGAACAGCGGCGGCGCCGTGCGCAGCGCCGGCTGCACGGCGTTGAGCCAGATGGTGCTTTCAGGGCGCTCGGCGGCCGGGTCGACATGCGCGTGCACCGGGCTCCAGTGGCGGCGGTGCGGCGGCATCAGGCCCTCGTCGCGGTGCATCAGCACGGTGAGCGAGCGCGTGCGAAAACGCGCCAGCAGCGTGGCCTCGTCGGCCGGCGCGCCGGGCCACAGCTGCAGCGCCTGCGCGGCGTGCGTGGCCAGCACGACATGGTCGAAACGCTCCTCGATGCCGCCACGGCGGTGCAGCCGCACGCCCGCCGCGTCGGCCTCGACACGCTCGATGCCGGCGTCGCAGACCACGCGCGCCAAAGGCTGCACCAGGCGGGCGGCCACCTCGTCGGCACCGTGCACGGCGCGGCGCACGCTGTCGCGCCCCAGGCCCGCGCCCCAGTAGCCGGCCACCACGGCCGCCGGCACGGCCCGTGCGTCGGCCGTGGTGCAGGTGGCGATGGTGGCCAGCGCCGGCCACAGCAGGCCCTCGACACAGTCGCGGTCGATGCGCTCGGCCTCAACGAACTCGCCGATGGTGGCGCGGTTGAGGGCGCCTGCCGCGGCGGCGGCGCGCAACCGCCGTTGCAGCACCAGCGCGCCGAAGACGATGCGGCGCGCGCGTGCGCCGATCAGGTCGGACGGCAGCACCAGCGGCCAGCTGCGGCCGCGCCAGCGCAGGTTGCGCCAGCGGAAGTAGGGCTCGCCGTCGGCGCCGCTGAAGGTGGTGGCGTAGCTCACCGGCTCGCTGGCCACGCCCAGCGTGGCGTACAGCCGCGTGAGCAGCGGGTAGTAGCCGGGGTAGAACACGCGCAGCGGCACGTCGGCGCGCTGGCCGTGCACGGCCACGCTGGCGGCCGTGAAGCCCAGCGCCGGGAGCCGCTCGTACAGCGTGACGCGGTGGCGCTGCGCCAGCATCCAGGCCGCCGCCAGGCCGGCGATGCCGGCGCCGACCACGGCGATGTCGAGCGGAGCGTCGGGGCCGGGGCCGGCGGTGGGGGCGCGCATGGGCCGAGAATACGCGGCCCTCCACCCCCGCGCGCCATGCACGACCCCACTCCCACCCCGGCGGACCCCACGCCCCCGAACGCCGCCGAGACGGCGCCGACCGCCGATGCGCCACCCGTGGCGGAGCCTGTCGCCGAGCCCGTCTTCGAGCCCGCAGCGGCACCGCCCGGCGAGGCCGCCGCAGCGCCCGATGCCGTGGCGCTGGCTGCGGTTGAGCCTGGCGCGCCGCCGGCCGTCAGCGACGAGGCCGTGCCGATGACCGATGTCGCCGCGTCGGCCGATGCGCCGGCCCCGGCAGACGCGGGCCCGCCGGCATCCCCGCGCGCCGAGCCCGCGCTGGCCGACACCGCGCGGCGGCTGGCCGAGCAGTTCCCGGCGCTGTTCGGCGCGGGCGTCGTCAAGCCGGTGAAGCTGCGCATCCAGGCCGACATCCAGCTGCGCGCGCCCGGCGTCTTCACGAAGAAGGCCCTGTCGCTGTTCCTGCACCGCCACACCACAAGCAGTGCCTACCTGCGCGCGCTGCTGGCCGCCGAGACGCGCTTCGACCTCGACGGCCAGCCGGCCGGCGAGATCGCACCCGAGCACAAGGAGGCCGCGCGCTTGGAGGTGGAGCGCCGCCGCGCCATCGTCGAGGCCAAGAAGGAAGCCGGCCGCGCCGCGGCGCGCGCCGCCCGCGAGGCGGCCCGCCCGCCCCGGCCGCCGCACCCCACGGCAGCGATGCCCGGCGAGGCCGCACCGGCCGAGGGCGCGCGCCCGGGACCGCGGCCGCCACGGCCCGACCGCGGCCCGCGGCCCGGGGGCGCTGCCGATGGCCGCCCCGGGCAGCGCCCGGCCGGCCGGACGGACGGGCGCCCGGAAGGTCGCCCGGAAGGTCGCCCGAACGGGCGCCCGGATGGCCGGCCCCGAGGCCCGCACGACGGTCGCCCCGGCACCCGCCCCGAGGGTCGCCCGCCCCGGCCGCCTGAGGGCCCGCGCGCCGATCGCCCCGAGCGGGGCCCGCGGCCCGACCGGCCGGACCGCCCCGCGCGCGACGAGCGCCCGCCGCGCCCCGAGGCCCCCGCCGTGCCGCTGACGCCCGAGCAAGCCGCCGAGGCCGAGGCCCGGCGCCAGCGCGCGCAGCTGTTGCGCACCTTCGAGCAGAGCCCTTTGTCCAAGGCCAACTTCGGCGCGCTCAAGGGCCTGAGCGAAGCGGCGCTCGACGCCTTGCTGACGCAGGCCCGCGCCGACCGCGAGCGCCGCTGAACGGCCCCTGAGGGCCCCAGGCCTCGACGGCGGCCCTGCGCTGGCCGGCGTCCGGGTGACGCTGAAGAGTTCGTGCTGCTTCGCCAAACTCGCCGCCGCTTGTGGATGG
The DNA here is from genome assembly GCA_032115875.1 of Rubrivivax sp. Lineage (GTDB taxonomy): Bacteria > Pseudomonadota > Gammaproteobacteria > Burkholderiales > Burkholderiaceae_C > Rubrivivax. Next base: position 19,524 of record JAUMBF010000024.1, on the reverse strand, counting down.
CGGATTGCGCGCTGCCGCCGCCGTGATCGGCGTTACAGCGGCAGCTCGCCGCCCGCGATCCACCCGCGCGGCGTGCGCATCGCGGCCACCCAAGTTCGACACTTCAAGCACGCAAGTCCCTGATTCAGAACGAATCAGATCTTTACATGTGCACTACAGCTCGGCTTGCTGCGCCAGTTGCGCCTTGCTGAGGGTGACGGTCGTCGGCGTCGGCGCCTTGGTGTCGATGGCCGCGAAGAGCTCGCGCTGCTGGGTTCCGAGTTCGGTAATGCCACGCACGACTTGGCCGTCGGCGGTCTTTGCACTCTGGTGCTCAATGCGCCGCAGTTCTCGCAACAAGGCCTGCAGCGACTCGTCTCGGCGACCGGCCTTCAGCCGCATGCGCAGCACCCGGTGCAGCAGCATCGCCCGGAAGCAGATCAGCGCATGCGCGCGGATGCGCTTGGGCAGCCGGTGGTGGACCGGCCCGATCTCGATCTCGGACTTCAGCGCGCGGAAGCCGCGTTCGATGTCGGCCAGGCTCTTGTAGCGCCGCACCACCTCCTGGGCAGGTGCGTCGGTGTGGGTCACCAGCAGCAGCTTGCCGTCCAGCCGTTCGAGGTACCGCAGTGTCGAACTTGGGTGGCCGGCGCCGACCGCGAGCGCCGCTGAACGGCCACTGATTGCCCTGTCATCGACGGCTGGCTAAGCGCCAAACCCGGCGCACTGTGGGTTTGACTTCTAGCAGCGCTTGGCGTTCTCTCGCCCCATCCTGCTTCGGGCTGAGCCTGTCAAAGCCTCTGTCTTGGGCGTAGTGCTGGGGTTTGGTGTCTCCATCCGACGGCAGGCCGATCGGCGCGCAGCCGACGCACCAGCTAAAGCCCACGGCATGTGCATGCCCTTGATTGACGCGGGCGGGGGGGGGGGGACACCATGTGAGCTTCCAAACAATAGCGATTTGGGCTAGCTGCTGGACAGGGCAGTGCTGTGTTGACCCACAGAGTCATGAAGCCTTCATTGTCTGCTTTGATCAACGGTCTAATCGCGATGGCCTGTTCGTTGCCAGCCAAGGCCGATCTGCCGCTGACGGTAGAGAACCTAATCACCGACAAAGGCAAGGTCAAGGCAGACATATCCCTATCGTACGCCAACGTCCAACGTCAGGGGCTTGTGGCGGGCGAGCCCGTCACGGTTCAAACCGGTCCAACTTCATTTGTTGACCTGCCGGTGTTCATTGGAGAGAGCCAGGTCAACTCCGACAGCGCCGTGCTCACCCTGGGTTTGCGCTATGGCCTGAGCGCCAAGACCGAGGTCTATGCCCGCTGGCGTGGCCTGGCCAACCGCCAGCGCACCAGCGCCTTCGGCTTGACGCAAACCTCAACACGTTCTGCGTTCGCTGACGCATGGGCTGGCGTCAATGTCCAGATCAAGAGTGACGACGAATCGCCTGCCTTGCTTGGGTTTGTCGAAGTGGCCCTGCGCGAGAAGCGCGAGCACTGCAGCGCCAGCTTCAAGTCAGCAATGGTGGGCCTAACCACGTACAAGGCCATCGACCCGGTGGTCTTTTCGCTGACCGGCGCCTACCGCTGGAACCAGCGCCGCAAGGATTGCGCATCGGACCACAAACCCGGCAACTTGCTGCTGCTCAACCCCAGTGTGGCCTTTGCTGTCAACGACCGCGTCACCCTGACCACCAGCGTCCAGTGGACTCGCCGCCAGCCGGACAGCCGTGAAGGGAAGCCGCAGGTCATGGTCCACACAGCCACCGACCTGCTTCTGGGTGCGGGCTACGCTTTTGCCAAAGGCAACACGCTCAGCACCACATTCAAACTCAATGCCTCGGGCAACAACGGTGCCGAGCTGCGCATGAACTGGCTGTATACCTTTTGAAGACAGAAGCCGGGTGTCCAACTGGGCCCCCGGCCGGGATTGGCGGTGCGCCAGCACCGCCAATGAAGCTGGCGACAACCAAAGGACCGCGTCGCCACAAGTGCCTCGGGCGTCTGTTCGAGGCTTGTTGTAAGTGAGTACCGCAAGGAGGCTACATGAGCAAGTTCAAGCACGCCGCACTCGCACTGGCTGCAGCTGGTCTGCTGTCGGCGCAGGTGCATGCCGCTGAAGAAGCGCAAGGAGTTCAGTTAGCACCGGGGGCAACCTTCAGCCCCTCGGACATCAGCGGGATGTTCGAGCAGACGGGCCAACCTATGGAGATCGTCGCGCTTTCTGCTGCTGAGATGAAGCAGACAGAGGGGGCAGTCTGGTGGATGCCCATCTACATCTTTGGGCCACAGATCGCGGGGGGTAGCGCTTGGCTGGCAACTTCGGGGTGGAGGGTAATTCCCAGTTTCTGGCACAACATCCGCCAGCGCTAGCTGACAACCATGGCCTTCCCGTTTGATCTGTTGGATCTGTTTCTTCCAGAGATTGCGAACTGGATGGCCGGCAAGTCCACATCGGAAAAGCGAAGGTTTCGAAGGGCTGGTGTGGGCTTGTTCTTGACGGGCGCTTCCCTGGCCACTGGGACTTGCTTGTTTGGGTCCGCTGCGGTTTGGGCTTTTGGATCACATGGTTGGGCTTACTTTGTCGCCTTCCTTTTCGCAGCTTGTGGCGGAGGACTTCTGGCCTGTACCTTCGTGGGCGGAACAGCGCGCCGCGACACGAAATGATTTTCCAAAACCCGGCGGCACCCGATAGCCGAGGGCGTTCAGCAAGTGCGTTCTTGCTGAACTGCGTGTCGCGTGCAGCAACTTGATCCAAGGTAAATCCGATGAGGGTACGACGCTTCGCCAAGTTCGCTGCATCTTGTGGCTTGCTGCTCTTTTCTATCGGCGTGGCGGCGCAGGGCAGCGCAAGCGGCGCTCAAGCGCTAGGCGCCTTGTTGCTGACGTATTCGACCCAGGGCACTGTGCCCGTCAGAAGCTGGAAGTCGCTGCGCGACGACCGCATCGTCAAGCAAGACCTGGACTATTCGTGCGGCGCTGCCTCGCTGGCGACGCTGCTCAACAGCTTCTATGGTCAGAGCATTACCGAGGCCGCCCTGCTGAAGGCCATGGACAAGGGTGATGGCCGGGCCAGTTTTGAGGACATGGCAAGGGCGCTGCCGCAGTTTGGCTTTCGGGCGCAGGGCTTCGCAGCAAGTTGGGATCAGCTGGTACGGTTGAAGATGCCGGTGATCCTGTACGTAAGGCACCGCAAGAGTGACCACTTCACCGTGCTGCGCGGCATCAGTGAAGAAACGGTGTGGTTGGCCGATCCCAGCCTGGGAAACCGCACCTACAGTCGAGAGCAGTTTCTGGCGATGTGGCGAACCCGCGCCCATGCGCCCAACGGCCTCGAAGGCAAGCTCCTGGCCGTGCTGCCTGCCAAAGCGCAATCCCTGCCGCGAAATGACTTCTTTACCCGAGCGCCGGTGCGCCAGTCGGCGCCTGCGGTTGCGGATCGAGCCTCTTGGTCATGGCAACCCTGATGTCACAGCGGCAGCTCGCCGCCCGCGATCCACCTGCGCGGCTCGCGCATCGCGGCCTCGAAGCCCTGCACGAACTCGCCGACGTCGCGGTCGTCCATCAGCGCGTGGTGCGCATCGATGGCCAGCGGCAGGCGGGCGATGCCGTCGGCGCCGGTGTCGATGCGACCGAATGCCAGCTTGGGGCAGCTGTCCGCGCCGCCCACCTGCCGCGCGTGCGAGAACTGCGTGAAGTGCAGCCAGGGCAGCGTGGTGCAGTGGATGAGCGCCAGATCGTCGTTCAGCGGCTCGAAGGCGCGGGCGGCGCCGCGCGCGGCGTCCAGCGCGGCGGCGCCGTCGCGGCAGAAGTCGGTGAAGCGCGGCGCGTGCCGCAGCGTGGCGAAGCCGAAGCTGCCGTCGGGCCGCAGCACCGTGGTGCTGGCGTGCACGGAGTCGTAGAGCCAGGCCTGCCCGTCGGCGTCCAGCCGCGCGCGCCAGGGCTCCAGCCGCTGGGCCAGCTGCAGCGCCACGTGGTGCGTGGCCAGCGTCAGGCTGCCGACGCCGGCCTCGCGCAGCGCGGGCTTCAGCGCGGTCACGTCCACCGCCACGCAGACGCTGAAGAACGGCTGGCTGAAGCCGCGGAAGAACTGGAAGGCGTCGCGGCGCGGCGACTGCGCCACCGGCCAGGGGCGGCGCGGCACGGCAAGGGTCTCGGGCATGGTGGCCGGCAGCTTACAGTGACCGCCATGCAGATCGAGATCGAGCCCGGCGTGCGGTTGTTCGTGGACGTCGAGGGCGCCGGCTGGGTGCCCGACGGCCCCGTGCTGCGCCAGCGGCCGACGCTGGTGCTGCTGCACGGCGGCCCCGGCTACGACCACGGCAGCTTCAAGCCGCCGCTGGGGCTGTTGTCCGACGTGGCGCAGGTGGTCTACGTCGACCACCGCGGTCACGGCCGCAGCAGCCCGCGCCCGGCGGCCGAGTGCACGCTGGACACGCTGGCCGACGACGTGGTGCGCCTGTGCGCTGCGCTGGGCATCGAGCGGCCGGTGGTGCTGGGCCAGAGCTTCGGCGGCTTCGTGGCGCAGCGCTACCTGGCGCGCCACCCGCGGCACCCGGCGAAGGTGGTGCTCAGCAGCACCAGCCACCACTTCGGGCTGGCGCGCAAGCTGGCGATGTTCGAGCGCCTGGGCGGCGAGCCCGCGCGCGCGGCGGCCGAGGCCTTCTGGAGCGACCCCTGCGACGCCACCTGGGACGCCTACGCCGAGCGCTGCCTGCCGCTGTACAACCCGCGCCCGCCGGCCGACCCCGATGCGCGCGCGCGCACGCTGATGCGCCGCGACATCCTGTTCCACTGGAACCGCGCCGAGCTGCCGGCGATGGACCTGCGCCCGGGGCTGGCCGCCGTGTGCTGCCCGGTGCTGGTGCTGGCCGGCGAGCAGGACCCGGTGACGCCGGTGGACGACGCGCGCGAGATCGCGGCGGCCATCCCGCCGCCCTGGGGGCGGCTGGTGGTGCTGCCCGACGCCGGCCACGGCACCTGGCGCGACCAGCCCGAAGCCGCGCTGGCCGTGTTGCGCGGCTTCATCGGCGGCGCAAACTGAGCCCGGGGCGCCGGGCGCGGCGCGGCTACAGCGCCCGCTCGCTGGCCTGCGCCCAGTAGTACCACTCGTGCCCCGGCAGCGCGCCGACGTCGGGGAAGACGATGAAGCCGTCGCGCGGCGCGCGCAACTCGCTGCCGTCGGCGCGCACGGCGATCAGCTCGCCCTCGCGCAGCGCGTCGAAGCTGGTCCAGGCCCGGGCGAAGCGGTCGGCGGCGTCGAAGCGGTCGATCACCTCCACCAGGCGCAGGCACTCGAAGGGGGCCTGCGACGGCGCCAGCGCCAGGCTGTGGGTGCCCGCCTCGGCGATGCCCAGCAGCGCCAGCGCCTGCCGGATGGCGTGGTGGGCCACGCCGGGCGCGGCGGGGTCGTCGTGCTGGCCGCACTCCAGCGTGACGCCATAGCCGCCCTGCGCGCGCATCCACTCGGTGGTGCCGACGCCGTAGCTCGGGTCTTCGTGCACGGCGCCGGGCGTCAGCCCCCGCGCCTTGCGGCGCGCCACGCCCTCGGCGTAGGCGGGCATCCAGCCTTCGACGACGCGGCTCACGCCCACGTGCGCCGCCAGCCGCGCCTCGGCCGCGGCGTGCGCGAAGGGCTCGAGCGCGCCGTCGTTGTCGGCCGGGCCGCGCATCACGAAAGGGCGGCCGGGGCTGCGGAAGCTGTGCAGGTCCAGCAGCACCTCGTGCTCGGCCAGCAGCGGGCACAGCACGCGGGCCAGGCGGTCCTCGTAGTCCTGTGGCGTGGCCGTGGGCATCAGCCGCCGGTTGAGGTTGCGCTCGCCCATGCGCCGCTTCTCGCGGTAGGCCAGCGGGTTGCACACGGGCACGAAGCTGACGCTGCCGCGCACGATGTCGATCTCGCCGCGCTCGATCTCGCCGATCACGCGCTCGATGCCGCGGCTGCCGGCGGTCTCGTTGCCGTGCACGGCGCCCGTGACGAGCAGCTTCGGGCCCGGCCGCAGGGCGGTGTAGCGGTGCTGGCGCAGGTGGTTCAGCGACGGTGCCATCGTCATGCCTCCCCGCCCCACAGCATGTGCATGGCGCGCTCGTAGCGCTGCATCACGCCGGCTATCACTTCGGGCGGCAGGTCCAGCGCCGCCTGCTCGGGCCCGCCGGCCACGCCGATGCGGTCGAGCCAGTCGCGCAGCGGCTGCTTGTCCAGCGCCTCGATGCGGCCCTGCGCCAGCGCGTCGGCCAGCCAGAAGCGGCTGGAGTCGGGCGTGAGCACCTCGTCCATCAGCGTCAGCGTGCCGTGTTCATCCAGGCCGAACTCGAACTTGGTGTCGGCCACGACGATGCCGCGCGTCTTGGCGTACGCCGCGGCGGCCTTGTACAGGCGGACGGCCACGTCGCGCAGCTCGGCCGCGCGCGGCGCGCCGATCAGCGCCTCGAGCTGCGCGAACGAGATGTTCTCGTCGTGGTCGCCCACCGCGGCCTTGGTGGCGGGCGTGAAGATGGGCTCGGGCAACGGCGTCGTCATGCTCAGCCCCGGCGGCAGCGGCTGGCCGCAGACGGTGCCGCTCTTCGCGTACTCCTTCCAGCCCGAGCCCGCGACGTAGCCGCGCACCACGGCCTCGCAGGGCAGCGGCTTGAGGCGCTTGACCAGCATGCTGCGGCCGGCCACCCGCGGCACCTCGTCGGGCTGCACCACGCTCTCGGGCGGCTGGCCCGTCAGGTGGTTGGGCACGATGTCCTTCAGGTGGGCGAACCAGGCCAGCGCCATCTGCGTGAGCAGCCCGCCCTTGCCGGGCACGGGCGCCTTCATCACCACGTCGAAGGCGCTGAGGCGGTCGCTGGCCACCATCAGGATGCGGTCGCTGCCGACGGCGTAGTTGTCGCGCACCTTGCCGCGGCCAAGCAGCGGGAGCGAGTGCAGGGGGGCGGGGGTGGCGGGGTCGGTCATGGCGCGGCGGTGCGGGGGAAGGGGCGCATTGTCTTCCGGGTCACTGGGCATGGTCCTGGTGCCGGGCCTGCCCTGACAATGCCGGGATGGTCACCCGGAAAAAGACGAGTTCGACTCCCGGCGCCGGCAGCGCGGCGGCGGTGAGCTTCGAGCACAAGGGGGCGGAGGCCCTGATCCGCCCCGAGGTGGGCGTGCAGCCGCGCTTCAAGAAACGCAAGCCGCCCGCCCAGTACGCCTACGACCCCTCGCTCGCACCCACCATGCAGTGGGACGCCGGCAACCCGGCGCGCGAGCGAGGGGAAGCGCTGATCGCGCGCATTGAATCGGCCGCCGCCCGGCTGGCGCAGTGGCCGGCTGGCGCCGAGCCGGCCGAACGCGAGCGGCTGGCCGCCGAACTGCGCGACGCCAGCGCGGCCTTGAAGGCACTCTCAAGGCCCTTTCTGGAGTGGGCCGGCAAGGCCGAGCGGCTAAGCTTCGAGGTGCCGACGCTGCCGCTGTTCATCCACGAGCGCCTGTCCACACAGGCCATCCTGGAAAGCTTGAAGGGCTACACCGGCGGGCAGCTGGCGCTGGACTTCGGCGGCCACCCCGACCGCGACCTGGCCGAGCAGTTGCTGAAGGCCTACGAATACCCCAACGGCTGGTTCAACCGCATGATCCTGGGCGACAGCCTGGTGGTGATGAACTCGCTGCTGCAGTACGAGCACCTGGCCGGCCAGGTGCAGATGATCTACATCGACCCGCCGTACGGGGTGAAGTTCGGCAGCAACTTCCAGCCCTTCGTGCGCAAGCGCGACGTGAGCCACGGTGCGGATGAAGACCTGACGCGCGAGCCCGAGATGGTGAAGGCCTACCGCGACACCTGGGAGCTGGGCCTGCACTCCTACCTGACCTACCTGCGCGACCGGCTGCTGGTGTCGCGCGATCTGCTCACCGACAGCGGCAGCGTGTTCGTGCAGATCTCGGACGAGAACCTGCATCACGTGCGGGAGGTGATGGATGAGGTGTTTGGGGCGGAGAATTTCTGCGGGGTCATTGCCTTCAAGAAGACCAGTGGCGCCGGCAGCCCTTCGCTCGGAACAGAGGTGTTGGCCGTTGTAGCCGACTACCTGATCTGGTACGCGAAGCGCCGCGAGGTGGTCAAGTACAACCAGCTGTACGTACCCAAGAAGAGCGCTGAAGGCGAAGGTGCCTACACGTGGGTCGACTTGCCAGACGGCTCACGCCGTCGAATGACCCCTGCCGAGCGTGCAAACCCCGACGCTTTGCCTGACGGCACGCGAGTCTTTCGCGCGGATAACCTCACGTCGCAGAGCGGCGTAGACAAGACTCGCTACCCGCTTGAGATTGATGGAAAGGTCTTCCGGCCGACTAAAGGGGTTTGGAAGACCAGCGAAGAAGGGATGCGCGAGCTGCTGCGCCAAAAGCGCGTGGTTCTCGTTGGCAACACACCAAGCTACGTCCGCTACTTCGACGACTTCCCGGTTCAAGCCATCAACAGCCTCTGGGAAGACACCGTCATTGCCGGCTTCTCAGATCCAAAGGTCTACGTGGTTCAGACCAGCACCAAGATTGTGGAACGCTGTCTTCTGATGACCACCGACCCCGGCGACCTCGTCCTGGACCCCACCTGCGGCAGCGGCACCACCGCCTACGTCGCCGAGCAATGGGGCCGCCGCTGGATCACCATCGACACCTCGCGCGTGCCGCTGGCCCTGGCCCGCCAGCGCTTGCTGACGGCCTGCTTCGACTACCAGGAACTGAAGAACCCCGAGCAAGGCCCGGCCGGCGGCTTCGTCTACAAGATGAAGCAAAACCGCAAGGGCGAGCACGTGGGCGGCATCGTCCCGCACGTCACGCTCAAGAGCATCGCCAACGGCGAGCCGCCCGACGTGGAAGTGCTGGTCGACAGGCCCGAGGTGGTGCCCGGCGTCACGCGCGTGACGGGCCCGTTTGTCTTCGAGGCCACCATCCCCACGGCGCAGGGCTTCGAGGACGACACGGGGGCTTCGACAGGCTCAGCCCGAACGGCAGGCGGCGATGAGCACAGCGACGAAGGCGCCGATGCCTTCATCGACCGCATGGTGGGCGTGCTGCAGGCCTCGCCCGTGCTGCATCTGCCCGGCAACCAGACGGTGACCCTGGCCCAGGTGCGCCGCCCGGCACGCGCCCTGTGGCTGAGCGCCGAAGCCGTGCGGGCTGAAGGCGAGTCGGTGGCCATCCTCTTTGGGCCCGCGCACGGCAGCGTGACGCGCCGGCTGGTGGAAGAGGCCTGGGGCGAAGCGCAGCTGCCCGGCCGCGGCTACCAGCACCTGTACGTGATCGGCTTTGCCATCGAGCCCGATGCGCGCCAGCGCATCGACGACTACTACACCAAGCTGGGCCTGCCCGTGACCTACGTGCAGGCCACGCCCGATGTGCTGATGGGCGACCTGCTGAAGAACATGCGCTCCAGCCAGATCTTCAGCGTCTGCGGCCAGCCCGACGTGACACTGGCGCCTGCTGAGCCGCCCCCAGGCGGCGCGGCCAACGCGCAGTACTGGCAGGTCAAGCTGGAGGGGCTGGATGTGTTCGACCCCGCCACCGACCGCGTGGAGCCGACGCCGGGCCGCGACGTGCCTGCGTGGTTTCTGGACACGGACTACAACGGGCTGGTCTTCCGGCCGCGGCAGGCGTTCTTTCCGCTCACCGGCGCTTGGGACAACCTGAAGCGCTCCTTGCGCGCCGAGTTCGACGACAGCGTGTGGGCCCACCTGGCTGGCGACACCAGCGAGCCCTTCATCGGCGGGCCCAATGATCAGATCGCGGTGAAGGTGATCGACCACCGGGGCAACGAGCTGATGGTGGTAAAGCCGCTGACGGCGCCGAAGAAGAGCAAGCACTGAAGGAGCCGCGAGATGGCGATGATTCGCAAGGTCACGCTGAAGAACTTCAAGCGGTTCGAGGATGTGACGTTCGTGCTGCCTGGCCACCTCGTCCTGGCGGGGCCCAACAACACCGGCAAGACGACCTTGCTGCAGGCCATCGCCGCCTGGTCACTCGGGCTGCTGGAGTGGAAGAAGCTCGGCCAGCCGAAGAAGGTGAATGTCACCTACGCCTGGGCCGACATGGAGCGGCTGGCGTTCAGTGCTGCCGCGCTGCGCTCATTTGATCTGCTCTGGCGCAATCGTGCCACCCAGGCGCCTCTCGAGATCGGACTTCAGTTCGATGGCAGTCCTGCGACTATCACCTTGGAGTTCAAGTTTCAAGCAGCAGGTCTGATCAATGTGAGACCCAAGGCCGACATCGATGCCGATCTGCTGGCGGCCATGGGTGAGCTTGAGACGGTCTTCATTCCGGCCATCGGCGGGCTGGTGCGCGAGGAATCCGAGTTCGCCGACCCCAAGGCCATCGAGGGCCGACTCGCCCAGGCACGTGCTGGCGAAGTGCTCCGGAACCTGATTCTCAAGATTCACGCACGCGAGCTGGCGTGGAAGCAGCTAAATGCGACGCTGACACGCCTGTTCGGCTACGAGCTCACGCCGCCCATCCGTGGCGAGTACATCACCTGCGAGTACCGGACCGCACGCGCGCAGGGCCCGAGCTTCGACTTGGCGACGGCGGGCAGCGGCATGCTGCAGGTGCTGCTAGTTCTGGCGTTGCTGTTGGCGCATGACAAGGCGGTACTGCTGATCGACGAGCCCGATGCGCATCTCCACCTGATCCTGCAGCGCGCCATCTATGGCGAGCTTCGTGCGGTGGCTGCCTCGGGTGGTTCGCAGTTGCTGATCGCCACCCACTCCGAGCAGGTGATCGACTCCGTCGATCCGCGGGAACTTTGCCTGATGTACGGCACGCCCAGGGTCGTGGCCGACAACGACGAGAAGGCCTCGCTGGTGCAGTCCCTGGGCGCACTTACACACGGCGAACTGCTGTTGGCGAACGGTGCGGTCGGCGTGCTCTACGTCGAGGACTACACAGACGTCGACATTCTGAGGGCCTTTGCCCGGGTGCTGGGTGATGAGGTCGCGCTGAACCTGCTGGAAGTGAATCTGGTCTGCAAGCGGGTCAAGGCCGAGTCCCCAGAGGGGTTGGGCAGCCTGAAGGCGGCCGATCATTGGAAGATGCTCAAGCTGGTGCGCGAGGCGATGCCCGCGCTTGAACTGCTGGATGGCGACTCGAAGAACAAGGCCGACGATGTCGTGACTGGCGCGAACGATAGGGTTCAGCGACTGCGCTGGCGCTGGTACGAGATCGAGAGCTACCTGCTTTCACCTGAGCCGTGGAAGCGATTCCTCCGCGCCAAGATTGGGGAAGGCGCGGATGCCGATGCGGCAATCGAGGCGGCCTTCACGGAGATGGACAAGCTGTTGGAGGCCAGCTTCCGTGAGCATCCGTTCATGCCTTCCGGCCCCCAGGCGCGGATGCTTCAGACCGAGCCGGCGAGCAAGACCTTGATCCCTGCAATGCTCCAGGCCGCGGGTTTGAATCAGTTCGGAAAGGGCAGCTACTTCGAGATTGCCCAGTGCTTTCTGCCTGAGGAGGTGCACCCCGAGGTGCGCGAAAAACTCGCCATGGTGAAGTTTGCGTTCGGCGTAGGGCCGGACCCACGCCCTGGCGCGGCTGCGGACGACGGGGCTGCCCATGCTTGACTTCCAGGTCGAAAGCCCGATCCAGAACAGCCCTTACGAGGAGCCCAACCGCTGGTGGCGCATCGTGCCCGGCGAGACTCCGCAGCTCATGGACGGCCGGCGGCCGGCGGCCTACTACTGGCGCAAGGCGGGCGGCGCCGAGGAAGACAGCGAGGACGTCGGCACCGAGATCACGCTGATCATGGTGAACCGGATCCGCGACCGGGTTCGGCAATGGCACAGAGAGGGCTTTCAGGGCGCCAGCCGCATCACGCAGGAGCTGCTGGCCTGGTGGCAGCGCGACGGGCGTTCGCAGCGGCTGTTCTTCGCTCAGCTCGAAGCGGCGATGACGGTGATCTTTCTCACCGAGGCGCGGCCAGACTACCTGCAAGGCATCGATGTCCGCCCGGACGCACCCACCGCCAACCAGGCGGCCGACGGCATCAAGCCGCTGATGCGCTGGGCCTGCAAGATGGCCACGGGCAGCGGCAAGACCACGGTGATGGGCATGCTGGCCGCCTGGACCATCCTCAACAAGGTGGCCAGCGGGGGCCGCGATGCGCGCTTCGCCGACTTCGTGCTGGTGGTCTGCCCGAACGTCACGATCCGAAGCCGCCTGAGCGAACTGGACCCGGGCCGCGGCGAGGCCAGCCTGTACCGCACGCGCGACCTGGTGCCGCCCCACCTGATGCCCTTGCTCGCCCAGGGGCGGGTGCTGGTGCGCAACTGGCACGCCTTCGAGCTGCAGGACGAAAGCAGTGTGGGTGGCGACTCATCGCGCGTGGTCAAGCGCGGGCGCGGGCTGCGCGAGCGACGCACCGTGCGCATCGCCGACAAGGCCACGACCGCGCGCGGCGCCCGCTACATGACGCTGGAGACCTACCGCAAAGCCCAGGTGCTGGGGCTGCTGGAGGTGGTGAGCGAGGCGCATGATGAGCACGGCACGCCCGTGCACGCCGAGGTCATCGAGACGCGCTATGTCGAGTCAGACACCAAGTGGCTGAAGCGGGTGCTGGAAGACGGCGCGCGCAAACGCAACATCATGGTGTTCAACGACGAGGCGCACCACGCTTATCGCCTGAACGACGTGGGCGCTGAGGCCGACGAGGAGGACGATGACGGCCTTGATGCCTACTACCGGGAAGCAACAGTCTGGGTGGAAGGTCTGGACCGGATCAACCGGCTGATGGGCATCGGGCGGGTCGTGGACTTCTCGGCAACGCCCTACTACCTGGGCCGTGTCGGCAACAACGCGAACCGGCCGTTCCCGTGGGTGGTGAGCGATTTCGGGCTGATGGAGGCCATCGAGTCGGGCCTGACGAAGATTCCGCAGTTTGCGGCGCGAGACCTGACGGGCGAGCCCATTCCGGGCTACTTCAACATCTGGCGCTGGATCCTGCCGCAGCTGAAGGCCTCAGAGCGCGGCGGCCGCAAGCAGGCGGCCAAGCCCGAGGCCATCTTGCGGCACGCCTTCATCCCCATGGTGATGCTCGGGGGGCTGTGGCAACAGCGTGCGCGCGAGTGGGTGGCTGCCGGGCACGATGACCGCCCGCCCGTGTTCATCGTGGTGTGCAAGAACATCAAGCTCTCGCGCCTGGTGTTTGACTGGCTGGCGTTGGACCAGCCGCCACCGGGCGTGCCGAAGTCGGGGCTGGCGGACTTCCTGAACACGCCGGAGCGCGAGAACACGATCCGCGTCGACAACACGGTGGAAGAAGAGGCCTGGATGCGCTTCACCCTCGACACCGTCGGCAAGCGCGACTGGCCGCGCGATGCGATGGGCCGGCCGCTGTATCCAGACGGTTTTGTCGAACAGGCCGAGAAGCTTGGCAAGCCACTGCACCCCCCCGGGCGCGACGTGCGGGCCATCATCAGCGTGGGCATGCTCACCGAGGGTTGGGACTGCAACACGGTGACGCACATCGTGGGCCTGCGGCCCTTCATGTCGCAGCTGTTGTGCGAGCAGGTGGTAGGCCGCGGGTTGCGGCGCGCGAGCTACGAGCCCGAACCCGACGGGAAGCTGCCTGAGGAAATTGCCCAGATCTTTGGCGTGCCGTTCCAGGTGGTGCCGTTCAAGGCACAAGCCCAGGCGGCGCCCAAACCGCAGGTTCAGACCTGGCGGGTGCGGGCACTGCCGGAGCGCGCGTCGCTGGAGATCCGGTTTCCGCGGGTGGACGGCTACGTGGTGCAGGCTCGGCGAAACCTTTCCATTGCCTGGGACCGGGTGGATGCGATTCAGATTGATCCGACCCGGCTTCCGGTTTCTGTCGAGATGAAGGCGGGCCTGCCGGCGGCCGATGGCTCACCCTTGGTGGGTGCGCCGGGGCGCGTGGAAGAGGTGACGCTGGCCGAGTTTCGCCTGCACAACCGGCTGCAAACGCAGGCGATGCGGGCGGCGCACGAACTGATGCGGGAGTACGGGCGAAGGACCGCCACCGAGCTGCCGCTGTTGCGACCCCTGTACGGCCACTTCGTTGCGCTGGTGATGGAGTTCGTGCAGCGCAAGGCACTGGCCCATCCGCCGGCCGTGAAGTCCGACGTGTTCCTGGCCCCGAACTACTCCCGGATGCAGGAAATCCTCCTCGAGCAGCTGGCCGTCTCGGGCACGGAGGGGTTGCGCCCGCGATTCGAGCAGCACCGGCCCGTGGGCAGCACCGCCGACGTGGACTACACCACGCGCAAGGAGCCGATGCCGGTGCTGCGCAGCCATGTCAACGTCGTGGTGGCCGATTCGCAATGGGAGCGGATTGCCGCGACCGTGCTCGACAGCCACCCTCGCGTCGAGGCGTTCGTCAAGAACAGCGGCCTGGGGTTCGCCATCCCCTACACGCTGCGCGGCACGTCGCACGACTATCTGCCGGACTTCGTGGTGCGCGTAGAGGGTGGCCAGCGGCACCTGATCGTCGAGATCAAGGGTGTCACCGACGAGCAGACCGATGCCAAGAAGCGTGCTGCCGAGCAGTGGTGCGAGGCCGTTACCGGCGACGGCTCGTTCGGGCGCTGGGACTTCCTGCAGATCGAGTCGCGGCCGACCATCCCGGCACAGCTCGACAGCGCGTTGAGTCTGTGATCGCGGCGCCCGATCGCGGGGCGCTGGGTCAGCCGCCCGGCGCCGCCAGCGGCTCCAGCAGCGTCAGCGTGCCCGCGCCGGCATCCAGCCGCACGCGCAGGCCCAGCGGCAGCGGGCGGTTGGGCGTGCCGTGGCCGGTGGGCCAGCCGCCGAGCAGCGGCTTGCCCAGCTCGCGGCACAGCGGCAGCAGCCGCTCGCGCAGCAGCGCCTCGGGCGCCTCGCTCTCGGTGAAGCTGCCGAGCACGATGCCCGCCACGGCCTGCAGCACGCCGGCCAGCTGCAGCTGCACGAGATACCGGTCGACGCGGTACAGCGACTCGCTCACGTCCTCGAGGAACAGGATCGCGCCGTGGGGGTTCCAGGCCCAGGGCGTGCCGGTGAGCGCGGCCACGAGGCTGAGGTTGCCGCCGATCAGCACGCCCTCGGCCACGCCGGGGTGCATGGGCTCGCCCGGTTCGAGCTCGGGCGCCAGCACGCTGCCCGCCGGCAGGCCGCCGTGCAGCAGCGCCACCAGCGCGGCCTCGTCGTCCTCGCGCCCGGGGCGGATGAGGTCCGAGGCCGGCATGGGCGCGTGCAGGCTGGGCAGGCCCTCGGCGGCCCACAGCGCGTGCAGCGCGGTGATGTCGCTGTAGCCCATCAGCAGCTTGGGCTTGGCGCGCAGCAGCGCGGTGTCGATGCCGGGCAGCAGGCGCATGGCGCCGTAGCCGCCGCGCAGGCAGTGGATGGCGGCCACCTCGTCGTCGGCCAGCGCGGCGTGCAGGTCGGCCAGGCGCTGCGCGTCGTCGCCGGCCAGGTAGGGCAGCACGGGGTGGCGCGCGCGGCACGAGGGGTACAGGCGCACGCGCCAGCCGTGGCGCGCGTACAGCGCCTCCACCGCGGGCAGCACGGCGGGGTCGACGGGGCCGGAAGGGGCGACGACGCCGACGAGCGCGCCTTGGCGCAGCGGCAACCAGGGGGTGAGGGCGGTCATGGCGCCCGCATCATGGCAGGGACTGCATCAGCGCATGCACCGCGGCGCCCAGGGCCGGCAGCTTCCAGGTGGTGGCCGCGCGCTCGTCGTCGGCGCCCACGAAGCGGGGGCGGTAGCGGCTGCCCAGGTTGCTGAGCACGGCCACCGCGTAGTGCGGGCCGCCGGGCACGGCCACGATGCCGGCGTCGGACGCGTAGTTCTCGGTGGTGCCGGTCTTGTGCGCGAACACCGGCGCGTCGGGCAGCCCTGGCTGCCAGCCGGGCAGGCCACGCAGCCGGCCGGACGACAGGATCTCGTCGAGCTCCTGCGCCGCCAGGGCGGCCAGCAGCCGGCGCTTCGTGGCCTCGGCCAGCGTGGGCGTGCCCGGCGCCAGCCAGGGTGCGGGCGGGGCCTGCGGGTCGAGGATCCACAGCAGCCGCACCGTGTCCCAGGCCGCCATGTGGATCTGCCCGACGCCCGAGCCGTCGCCGTTGCGCCAGCCGCCCCGCGGCGTGGTGCGGTTGAGCTGCAGCGTCGGCAGCCCCCAGGCCTGCTGCAGCGTGCGGTTGAGGGTGTCGACGACGCCGGCGCGGTGCAGCAGCGCCACCGCTCGGTCGGTGGCGTCGTTGTCGCTGACGGTGATCATTGGCGTCAGCTCGGGCATCGCGTCGGTCCACGACAGCCGCCCGGCGTCGACCGCCAGGCCCAGGCCCACGGCCACCATCAGCTTCAGCAGCGAGGCCGGGTAGGGCGCCACGAAGCGCGGCGCGCCCGGCGGCAGCCCGGGCGGCGCGACCAGCGGCGGGAAGGCGATGCGCGCCCAGTCGGCGCCGGGCTGCCAGGCCACCGAGGTGCCGGTGGCGTCGCGCAGGTCGGCGTCGAAGCGCAGGTTGGCCACGGGGCCGAGACCGCCGCCCTCGGCGCCGAAGCGCGCCACCACGCCGTGCGGGTGCTCGCGCGAGAACAGCACGTTGGCCGCCAGCGCGCTGCGGCCCCTGCCCGCAAAGCGCAGCACGGCCAGGTCGATGCTCGGAAAGGCCTCGACCGGCGCACCGCCGCGCTGCCGGTCGGGCGTGGTGTCGAAGCGCTGCGCGAGGACGGCCTGGCGCAGGGCCTGGGGCAACGCCTCGTCGCTCAGAAGCGGTACTCAGCCGACACCACGAACGCCCGCCCGCGGGGGTCGGCCACGCGCGGCTCCCAGCTGCTGCCGCTGCCGAAGTTGCTGTCGTAGTTGATGGCGAAGGGCGGGTCTTCGTCGAACAGGTTCTTCACCAGGCCGTTGATCGTGAGGTTCTTGATGCCCGTCCAGCTCAGGCCCAGGTTGTAGGTGGTGTAGGCGTCGACCTTGGGCTTCCAGTCGGGCGGCGAGACGCGGCCCGAGCTCACGCCGGGCAGCACCTGGTCGTTGTAGCCGGCGCGGTAGAGCTGGCTGAAGGTGGCGGTCCAGTCGGCGCGGCGGTAGGTGATGGCGGCGCTGTGCTTCCAGCGCAGGCCCAGGTCGCCGGCAAAGCTGAACTGGCCGATCTCGCTGGGGCCGAAGGGCACCGTGGGCAGCACGCGCGAGCGCTTCTTCAGCAGGTAGGTGCCCTCCAGGGCCGCCGTCCAGCGCGCGCCCATGGCGTCGAAGCTGCTCTTGAGGCTGAGCTCCACACCCTCGGTCTCGGTCTCGCCCGCGTTGACCCAGCGCTGGTCGATGGCACCGAGCTTGCCGTCAGTTTGGTAGGAGAAGCGGTTGCGCAGCAGGTTGAAGTTGTCCACCAGCTGCTGCAGGCTCAGGATCTGGATCGTGCCCTCGCGCTGGATGCTCCACCAGTCCAGGCCGATGCTGAACAGCGGCGAGGGCTCGAAGACGAAGCCCACCGACGACATCTTGGCCTCTTCAGGCCCCAGGTCCTCCTTGCCGCCGTTGATGATGAGCGGTTGCACGGACTCGCAGCCCGGCCGGTTGAGGTCGACACGGCCGGTGGGGCAAAGCAGCGGGTCCACCAGCGTGGCCCCGGTGAAGGTGGCCGAGGACGCGCCGTTGTAGAGCTGGTTGAAGGTGGGCACGCGGAAGCCGGTGCTGTAGGAGCCGCGCACCAGCAGCTGTTCGGACGGCTTCCACAGGGCCGAGGCCTTGGGGTTGGTGGTGGTGCCGAAACCGTCGTACTTGTCCTGGCGCACGGCCAGCGTGAACTCCAGGCCCTTGATCACCGGCATCAGCAGCTCGCCGTAGAAGGCGGAGACATCGCGCTTGGCCCCGGCGAGCACGTTGGTCTGGTCAAAGGGCGCGGCCACGATGATGCGCTGCAGGGTGGAGTCGCGTTCGTCGCCATTGAAGCGGTACTTCTCGGTGCGCAGGTCCGCGCCCAGTGCGACCATGGCGCTGCCGCCGGGCAGCTTGAACACGGGCCCCGAGACGGAGAAGTCGGTCTGCTGCACGGAGAAGCGGCCGCCATACAGCACGACGCCGCGGGCCGAGGCTTCCTGAAGCGCAGCCCGGCCGTCGGCGCTCTGCGTCTGGCCCGGCAGCAGGAACACGTTGACGCGGCCGCTGTTGAGGGCCGGCACGATGCCCGGGGCGCCATCGGGAGCGCCGGTGCCGGTGGTGCCGCGGAAGTAGTAGCCGCCGCCGAGCGTGCTCTTGACCTCGGAGGTGGCCTGCAGCAGGCCGGCCCGGTAGTCCCAGCCACCGAAGAAGGGGCCCTCGGCGGTGAGTGCCCAGCGGGTGGTGTCGGCGTCGGTGGTGATCTCGCGCGGGCCGCACTCGATGCAGCGCCAGCGGTAGGCGATGGGAATGCCGCGGCCGGCCGTGATCTGGCCGGGGAAGGCGGCCACGAGCCGGTCGTAGATCTCGTCGTAGGCCGCCTGCGACTGCGCATTGCGCGGGAAGCGCAGCTGCTGCGTCGTGGAGTTGGGCGTCATCTGCAGGTTGGAGAAGCGCTTGGCCGACGAGGTGTGCGAGCCGGTGAGCTCCAGCGCCAGGACGTGCTCGCCAAGCTTGCCGGTGCCGCGCATCACCCAGGTGGTGCTCTGCACCGGCTGCTGCAGCACCGCGGCGCGCCCGGTGTCCCAGGCGCAGGCCAGCCCGGCGCTGGGAGAGTCCCAGAGCTGGGCATCGTAGGCCGCCTGGTCGGGGATGGCGCCGCAGCCCGGGCCGCCGGGCAGGTCGAGCACGTTCAGGCCGCCGGAGGCGCGCACCGTGGTGCTGCCCGGGATCAGCGGCGCGTCGGCAGCGGTGGGGAAGATGGTGCCGGCCAGCGGGAAGATGGTGGCGTGCGGCGTGCCGCGCGTGTCCACGCTCAGGCCGCGGTTGGGCTGGAAGGTGTTGACAAAGTCGCGCTGGTCGCCGCGCAGCGCCTTGTGGTCGCTCACCGACAGGGTGGCCATGAAGTTGTAGCCGTCCTTGTCGAGGTCGCCGATGCCGCCGACGAGGCCGCCGCTGAAGATGTTGCCGCCGCCGGCCTGGGTGACGTCGGCCAAGGCGCGCACCAGGCCGCCGCGGAAGTCGGTGCGCAGGATGAAGTTGATGACGCCGCCGATGGCGTCGGTGCCGTAGATGGCGCTGGCGCCGTCCTTGAGCACCTCGATGCGCTCGACGGCGGCCATCGGGATCTGGTTGAGGTCGACGACGCCGCCGTTGAGGCCGTGCGCCGAGACGCGGCGGCCGTTGAGCAGGATGAGCGTGGCGTTGCTGCCCTGGCCCCGCAGGTTGGCGCTGGTGGCGCCGTTGTTGCCGCGCTGCGCGCCGCCCACCACGTCGGCGTTGGAGGCCAGATTGTCCAGACCGTTGCCGTTGGTGCTGAGGTTGAGGATCACCTGCTCGGCGCTGGTGATGCCCTGGCGGTCGAGCTCGGCGCGGGTGATCACCTGCAGCGGCAGCGCGCCCTCGGTGGCGATGCGCTTGATGCTGGAGCCGGTGATGGTGATGCGCTCGGGCGTCTGGGCCAGGGCGCTGCCGGCGAGGCCGGCCAGGGCCAGGCCGGCGGCCAGGG
>JAUMBF010000023.1:32790-55485 GCA_032115875.1 Rubrivivax sp. | reverse complement strand
AAGAACAGCAGCGTCAGCGCAGCATTGCCGCACTCAAGCGCCGCGCTGCATCGCTGGGCTTCCAGATCAATCCCGTGGAGACGGCCACATGAAGTCAGCCGCCTTCAGTTCTGTTTCTTAAGAGGCGCCCAGGCTTCGCACCCATGACCGAGCCCGCCCGCAAGCGCGTGCAGATGGCCGACATCGCGCGGCTGGCCGGCGTGTCGGTGTCCACCGTGTCGCGGGCGCTCGCCGGCAACCCGCAGATCAACGCCGAGACGCGCGAGCGCGTCAGCCAGCTTGCGCGTTCGCTCAACTACACCATCAACGTCGGCGCGCAGAACCTGCGGCTGCAGAAGAACCAGACCATCGCCGTCGTCGTGCCCTACGACACGCGCGTGCGGCAGCACATCTCCGACCCCTTCTTCCTGGCCCTGGTGGGTGCGCTGGCCGACGCGCTCACCGACCGCGGCTACGACATGCTGCTGTCGCGCGTGGACGCCGACTCGCTGGACAGCGCCGCGGCCCTGGTGGAGGGCGGCAAGGCCATCGGCCTGGTGATCGTCGGCCAGTGGCGCCACCACGACCAGCTCAACGCGCTGGCGGCGCGCAAGATGCCGCTGGTGGTGTGGGGCGGCCAGCTGCCGCAGCAGCTGTACTGCAGCGTCGGCGGCGACAACGTCCAGGGCGGCCTGCTGGCCACGCGCCACCTGCTGCAGGCCGGCCGGCGCCGCGTGCTGTTCGCGGGCGACCCGGCGCTGCCCGAGGTCTACTTGCGCCGCGAGGGCTGGCGCCAGGCGCTGCGCGAGGCCGGCCTGCAGCCCGACCCGGCGCTGGAGCTGGTGGTGCCCTTCGAGACCATCGCGGCGCGCGAGCGGCTCGATGCGCGCTGCACCGCCAGCCTTGATTTCGACGGCGTCGTGGCCTGCAGCGACCTCATGGCCGTGCAGGCCGTGCAGGCGCTGCGCGCCGCCGGTCGCGCCGTGCCGCAGGACGTGGCCGTGGTGGGCTACGACGACATGGCCATCGCCACCTACACCGAGCCCGCGCTCACCACCGTGCACCAGCCGGTGCTGATGGCCGGCGAAGAGCTGGTCGAGGCGCTGCTGGCGCTGCTGCGCGGCGAGCGCGTCGGCCCGCGGATGCTGCCCGTGCACTTGGTGGTGCGCGCCAGCGCGCCCGGCTGACCACCCGCTCCTGGGCCGGCATCAAACGTTTGCGAAAGCCCATCTCCATGGGCCGCAGATAATGGAAAACCCCTGTTTGCAATCGATTGCGAAAACGCCGAGCATTTGCGCCGTCGTGCCACCTGCCGACGACGACCCTTGCCGCTGCGTGTCGCGCCCGACACGCCCACACCCCCCGAGACGGGCCGCGAGCCCGCCCGAGCTGGAGACGAGATCATGGCCTTTCCCAAGCCCCACCTCCTTGCGCTGGCTGCTGCCCTGGCGCTGACCCCTTTTGCGGCCAGCCAGGCCCAGACCGCGCCCGTCGCGCCCGCGGCCGACAGCCTCAACCTCGAACGCATCGTCGTCACCGGCAGCACGGTGCTGCGCAGCAAGTTCCGCCAGAGCGTGTCGGTCTCCAGCATCGACAGCGAGCAGCTCACGCGCAGCGTGGCGGCCAGCGCCACCGAGGTGCTGCGCGCCGTGCCCGGCCTGCGCGCCGAGAGCACTGGCGGTGAAGGCAACGCCAACCTGGGCGTGCGCGGCCTGCCGATGTCGGACGGCGGCGGTCGCTACGTGCAGCTTCAGGAAGACGGGCTGCCGGTGCTGCTGTTCGGCGACATCAGCTTTGCCACGGCCGACCAGTTCGTGCGCGCCGACGGCATGGTCGACGGCATCGACGTGCTGCGCGGCGGCTCCTCGGCTACCTTGTCGACCAACGCCTCGGGCGCCATCGTCAACTTCTTGTCCAAGACCGGCCGCAACCCAGGCGGCTCGGCGACCCTGGGCGTGGGCCTGGACCACCGCCAGAACCGCCTGGACTTCGACTTTGGCGGCAGCCTGGGCGCGAGCACCACCTTCCAGATCGCCGGCTTCCAGCGCACCGGCAAGAGCACGCGCAACACCAACCTCGACGTCGAGGACGGCGGCCAGCTGCGCCTGTCGCTGACGCGCGAGTTTGGCGGCGGCTACGTGCGCGTGAGCCTGAAGCAGCTCAACGACCGCACGCCCACCTACCTGCCCGTGCCCGTGCGCCTGAACGGCAACACCATTGAAGAGATCCCGGGCGTGGACCCGCGCACCGCCTTCTTCATCAACAGCAACTTCGCGCAGGACGCCGTCATCGACCGCAACGGCAACCCGCTGCTCACCGAGCCCGGCGACGGCCTGCAGGTGCGCGTCAACAGCGTCGGCGTGGAGGCGCAGGTCGACCTCGGCGGCGGCTTCAGCCTGAGCAACCGCTTCCGCCGCAGCAGCATCGACGGCCGCTTCATCGGCGTGTTCCCGGCTGGTGCCGCGCCCACCGACGCCGCCAACGGCGCCGACCGCTACACCGGCACCACGCCCGCGTTCTCGGCGCATATCTTCAACACCTCGCTCGACGACATGGGCAACGTGTTCAACGACACGCGGCTGCAGAAGAGCTTCGCACTGGGCAGTGCCGGCCGCCTGGCCGTGACCGCGGGCCTGTTCACCGGCCGCCAGTCCATCGCCCAGACCTGGTACTGGAACCGCTACAACATCAGTCTCCAGGGCGATGGCGCCCGGCTGCTCGACAACGGCGGCAACACCACCAACCTGCCGGCCGCGCCGGGCACGCTCACCTGGGGCGGCTGCTGCGTGCGCAGCTTCGATTACGACATCACCGCCACCGCGCCCTACGCCGCGCTGAGCTGGGACCAGGGCCCGCTGACGGTGGACGCCAGCCTGCGCCGAGACACGCAGCGCGGCACCGGCTTCTACATGGAAGACACCGGCACCACCGGCGTGTGGAACCGGGCCGGCGCCACGCGTGTGAACTACAGGACCAGCGCCAACAGCTGGTCGGTCGGCGCCAACTATGAGCTGAGCAAGGGCCTGGCGGTCTTCGGTCGTGCGAGCCAGGGCTCGTCGTGGAAGTCGCCCGACCGTGTGCTCGGCGATGCCGCCGTGGCCACCGGCGCCAACCCCTACCCGGTCAACGAGGTCGATCAGTTCGAGGGCGGCGTGAAGTGGCGCCAGGCGGGCCTGTCGGCCTTTCTCACGGCCTTCATGGCCAAGACCAAAGAGGGTGCGGGCTTCGAGATCACCACGCGCACGGTGCTCGCCGATTCCTACGAGTCCCGCGGCCTGGAGGCCGAGCTGGGGTGGCGCCTGGGCGCGCTGCGCCTGAACGCGGGTGCCACGCTGACCGACGCCGAGATCACATCGGGCGCCAACGCCGGCAAAAAGCCGCGCCGCCAGGCCGATCTGGTGTGGCAGGTCTCGCCCGTCTACACCTTGGGCCCCCTCGAGATCGGCGGCGCACTCATCGGCACCACCAAGAGCTACGCGCAGAACGACAACCAGGTGGTGCTGCCGGCCTTCACGGTGGTCAACGCCTTCGTCAACTGGGCCTTCAGCGAGCGCGCCACGGTGCAGCTGGGCGTGAACAACCTGCTCGACACCATCGGCTACACCGAGGCCGAGGGCCAGGGCAATCTCAGCAACAACCCGCTGTATGTGGCGCGCTCCATCAACGGGCGCAGCGTGCGCGCCTCGCTGAAGGTGTCGTTCTGACCCGGCGGCGTCAGCCTGCAGGAGCTGGCCCCGCGCCATGACCACCCGCCCCGTGCTCGTCATCGGCGAGGCGCTGGTCGACGAGTTCCCCGACGGCACGCGCGTAGCCGGCGGGGCGCCGTTCAACCAGGCGCGCTGGCTGGCGGCGCTGGGTGTGCCAGTGCGCTTGGTCACGCGCATCGGGCAGGGCGACTTCGGCGCGGCCTGCGTGATGACGAGCGCGCGCCGCTGCGGCCTGCCCGAGCAGGGCATTCAGCGTGACGTCTCGCGGCCCACGGGCCGCGTCGTGGTGTCTCTGGGCGACAGCGGCCCCGGCTACCGCATCGAGCCCGACAGCGCCTGGGACCATGTTGACGCTGCCGCGGCGCGTGCCCTCGCGGCCGCCGAGCCGCCCTCGGTGGTGGTGTTCGGCAGCCTGGCGCTGCGCGGCGCGGCCACGCGCGAGGCGGTGCACGCCGTGCTCGGTGCCAGCGGCGCGCTGCGCTTTGCCGACCTGAACCTGCGCGAGACGCCCGAGCTGCCAGCGCTGGCCGCGATGGCGCTGAAGCTGGCCGACTGGGTGAAGGTCAACGACGAAGAGCTCGACCGGCTGCTGGCTTGGTTCGTTTGCGACGGCCCGCCGCCGGCCGAGGGGCTGGCGCGCCGCCAGGCGCTGGCCGATCTGGCGGCGCGCTTTGCGGTCCAGCGCTGGATCGTCACCTGCGCCGAGCGCGGCTGGTTCACGCTCGACGCCGACGGCCGGCGCGACGCCAGCGGCACCGCGCCCCCGGTGCCGCAGCTGGTGGACACCGTGGGCGCGGGCGACGCCTTCAGCGCCGTCGTGGTGGCCGGCTACGCCCAGCAGTGGCCGCTGGCGCGCTCGCTGGAATCGGCGGCCCGGCTGGCCGCGGCCGTGTGCGGTGTGCGCGGCGCCATGCCCGACGATGCGGGCTTCATCGAACACTGGCGGCGCCAGCTCGGGCTGCCGGGCCCGCAGGCCGCTACAGGACCGACCGCATGAACAAGCCCCACCTGAGCTTCTGGCAGATCCTGAACATGAATGTCGGCTTCTTCGGCATCCAGTTCAGCTTTGGCCTGCAGCAGGCCAACATGAGCCCGATCTACGCCTACCTGGGCGCGGACGCCAAGAACCTGCCGCTGCTGTGGCTGGCCGGCCCCGTGACGGGCCTCTTGGTACAGCCCATCGTCGGCGCGCTCAGCGACCGCACCGGCAGCAAGCGCGGCCGGCGCACGCCCTTCTTCCTGATCGGGGCGCTCATCTGCAGCTTCGGCCTGCTGCTGATGCCGTTTTCGCCCGTGCTGTGGTTCGCGGCCGGGCTGCTGTGGATCCTGGACGCGGCCAACAACATGACGATGGAGCCCTACCGCGCCTACGTCAGCGACCGCCTCAACCCGCCGCAGCACGCCGCCGGCTTCCTGACGCAAAGCGCCTTCACGGGCCTGGCGCAGACCCTGGCGTACCTCGCGCCCAGCATCTTCGTGTTCCTGGGCATGAACAAGGACGCGGTCAACGAGAACAACATCCCGCACATCACCATCGCGGCCTTCATGGTGGGCGCGCTGCTGTCGTTCAGCACCGTGTACTGGAGCGTGAAGACGGTGCCCGAGCTGCCGATGAGCGACGAGGAACGCGCCGCGCTCAACGCCAAGCCGCGCACGGTGGGCGCCATCCTCGGCGAGATCTGGGACG
Organism: Rubrivivax sp.; assembly: GCA_032115875.1. Taxonomy (GTDB): domain Bacteria; phylum Pseudomonadota; class Gammaproteobacteria; order Burkholderiales; family Burkholderiaceae_C; genus Rubrivivax. Next base: position 50,112 of record JAUMBF010000023.1, on the reverse strand, counting down.
CCGCCAAGACCATGCCGCCCACCATGAAGCGCCTGTGGTGGATGGCGCTGTTCCAGTGGTACGGGATGATGTGCTACTGGATCTACATCGTGCCCAGTCTGGCGCTCACGGTGTACGGCACGACCGACGCGCAGACCGCGGGCTTCCGCGACGCCAGCCTGCTCAACGGCCAGATCGGCGGCTTCTACAACTTTGTGGCCTTCATCGCGGCGTTCGCGATGGTGCCGTTCACGCGGCGCTTCGGCGCCAAGCCCATGCACGCCATCTGCCTGTTGGCCGCAGCGGCCGGCATGTGGGCGCTGCCGGGCATCCGTGCCGAAGACGGCAAGTGGCTGCTCTTCGTGCCGATGCTGGGCGTGGGCCTGGCCTGGGCCAGCATCATGGGCAACCCCTATGTGCTGCTGGCCGGCAGCATCCCGCCCGAGCGCGCGGGCGTCTACATGGGCATCTTCAACATGTTCATCGTCATCCCGATGATCATCCAGATGCTCACGCTGCCGCTCATCTACGAGCCGCTGCTCGGTGGCCGGCCCGACCACGTGATCCGCCTGGCCGGCGCGCTCCTGGCCTGCGCGGCGGTGGCGGTGCTGTTCGTCAAGGTGGCCCCGGCCGGGGAGCGCAGGGCATGAAGAACCAGGTCCAGCTCATCACCTACGTCGACCGCCTGGGCGGCGGCGGCCTGCGCGAACTGCGCGCGCTGCTGGCCGCAGGCGGCCCGCTGCAAGGCCTGTTCGGCGGCGTGCACCTGTTGCCGTTCTTCCACCCCATCGACGGCGCCGACGCCGGCTTCGACCCCATCGACCACACGCAGGTCGACGCCCGCTTGGGGCAGTGGGCCGACGTCGCCGCGCTGGCGCAAGAGGTGGAGGTGATGGCCGACGTCATCGTCAACCACATGTCGACGAAGTCGCCGCCCTTCCTGGACTGGTCGGCGCGTGGCGCGCGGTCGCCCTACGAGGGGCTGTTCCTCACGATGGACAGCGTGTTCCCCCGGGGCGCCACCGAGCAGCAGCTGCTCGAGATCTACCGCCCGCGCCCGGGCATGCCCTTCACGGCCGTGACGCTGGGCGACGGGCGCCGCCGGCTGCTGTGGACCACCTTCACCGCCCAGCAGGCCGACATCGATGTGCGCCACCCGCAGGGCCAGGCCTACCTGCACCGTATCCTCGACGCGCTGCAGGCCGCGCGGGTGAGCATGGTGCGGCTCGATGCCGTGGGCTACGCCATCAAGAAGCCCGGCGGCAGCTGCTTCATGATGCCCGAGACCTTCGGATTCATCGGCGAGTTCGCCGCCGCGGCGCGCGCCCGCGGCATCGAGGTGCTGGTGGAGATCCACAGCCACTACCAGCGCCAGATCGAGATCGCGCGGCAGGTCGACCGGGTGTATGACTTCGCGCTGCCGCCGCTGGTGCTGCACGCCCTCTTCAACGGCACGGCCGCACCCCTGAAACGCTGGATCGCCATGCGGCCGGCCAATGCGCTGACCGTGCTCGACACGCACGACGGCATCGGCATCATCGACATCGGTGCCGACGCGTCCGACCGCGCAGGCCGCCCGGGCCTGGTGCCGCCGGCCGAGCTCGACGCGCTGGTGGAGCGCATCCACGCCAACAGCCGGGGCGACAGCCGCCAGGCCACGGGCGCCGCCGCCAGCAACCTGGACCTCTACCAGGTCAACTGCACCTACTACGACGCGCTGGCGCGCGACGACGAGGCCTATCTCGCGGCGCGGGCGATCCAGTTCTTCCTGCCCGGCGTGCCGCAGGTCTACTACGTGGGCCTGCTGGCCGGCGAGAACGACATGGCCCTGCTCAAGGCCAGTGGCGTGGGGCGCGACATCAACCGCCACCACTACACGCGCGCCGAGATCGAGGCGGCACTGCAACGGCCCGTGGTGCAGCGGCTGTGCGAACTGATCCGACTGCGCAACACGCACCCGGCGTTCAACGGCGGTTTCGACTTGCTCGAGACGCCGGACGACCAGCTCGCGCTGCGCTGGCAGCACCAGGGCCGCAGCGCCACGCTGCGCGTGGACCTCAAGGCTGGCCGGATGCAGATCGACGCGTAGGAGCGTGGGCGGCAGAGGGTCGTTCAGGATGCCCGCTCGAAAGCCGCCACCCAGTCCTCCACCGCCCGCCGCACATCGGCCGGCCGCTCGGTGAACGGCCAGTGGTGGCAGTGGATGGTCTCGATGCGCACCCGCGGGCCGGCCAGCGCGGCGCGCATCTCCGCGCCGTCGGCGAAGGTGGCGCCGCTGGACAGCAGGGCCAGCACCGGCTGCGGCAGCGCGGCCGGCAGCGGCACGGGCGAGAACATCTCCACCATGTCCTGCAGGTACACGGCCAGCGGCACGTGGCGCAGGTCGGCGCGGGTGCTGCTGTAGTGCGCGATGAAGGCGGCCTCGGCTGCGGGGTCGGGGTCGGCCAGGGCCACGCGGGCCTGCTGGTCGAGGGCCCGCAGGTCCAGCGGCGGTAGCGTGCGCCGGTGCAGGCCCAGGGCGTTGGCGCTGCGCACCAGTGCAGCGGCCACGCGCAGCAGCGGCGTCGAGCGGGCGATGCGCGCCGAACGCCCGTGCAGGGCCTGGCGGAACACGGGGTCGACCAGCACCAGGCTGGCCACGCGCGACGGGTGGCGCTGCGCCAGCCGCAGCGCCACCTGCGCGCCCAGGCTGTGGCCCAGCACGTGGGCCCGCGGCAGGCCCTCGGCGTCGAGCACGGCGGCGAGGTCGTCACACCAGATGGCGGTGTCCAGCCGCGTGCGCGTGAGCGAGCCGCCGTGGCCGCGCAGGTCCACGCGCAGCAGCCGGTGGCGGCGGCGCAGCAGGGTGTGCTCGCAGAACTCCCCGAAGCGGCTGGCATTGCTGGCCAGACCGTGCAGCAGCAGCAAGGGCGTGGCGGGGCCGAAGGCGGCCTCGGCGGGGTCGTGCCGGTGCCAGCGCAGCCGCACGCCGTCGGGGCGCGTCAGCGAGCGTGGCTGCCCTGGGTCCGCCGAGTCGGCCGGCGTGTTCGTCAAGCTCATGCCGCAAGCCTAAGGCAGCCGTGGCACCGTGACGACGTCCGCCGCGCGCCGCAACGACAGCCGCTGTACCTACAGCCGCCGCACCTTCACCGAGCGGCCCTTCACCTTGCCGGCGTTCAGGCCGCGCAGCGCGCGGTCGGCCACCTCGCGCTGCACGGCCACGTAGGTGGAGAAGTCGTTCACGTCGATGCGGCCGACCGCGGCGGCCTCCAGCCCCAGGTCCTTGGTGAGTGCGCCCAGCACGTCACCGGCGCGGATCTTCTCCTTGCGGCCGCCGGCCAGCTGCAGGGTCACCATCGGCGGGCGCAACGGCTCGGCGGCGGCCATCGCCTTGAGTTCGGAGAGCTTGTGCCACTCGCTCTCGCGCCCCTGCTCGGCCTCGATGCGGCCGATGCGGCCCATCTCATCGAGGCTGACAAGACTGAACACGAGGCCGCCTTCGCCCGCGCGGCCGGTGCGGCCGATGCGGTGCGTGTGCAGCTGCACGTCGGGCGTGATGTCGACGTTGATCACGGCCTCGAGCTTGGCGATGTCCAGGCCGCGCGCGGCCACGTCGGTGGCCACCAGCACGCTGCAGCTGCGGTTGGCAAACTGCACCAGCACCTGGTCGCGGTCGCGCTGCTCCAGATCGCCGTGCAGTTCCATCGCCACCAGACCCTGCGCCTGCAGCACCGCCACCAGGTCGTGGCACTGCTGCTTGGTGTTGCAGAAGGCCAGCGTGCTCTCGGGGCGGAAGTGGTTCAGCAGCAGGCCCACGGCGTGCAGCCGCTGGTCCTCGGTCACCTCGTAGCGGCGCTCCTGCACGCGGCCGGGTGGGTGCCCTTCGGGCAGCCTCACCTCGACAGGGTCGCGCAGGTAGCGCGCCGCCAGCTGCGCCACGCCGTCGGGGTAGGTGGCCGAAAAGAGCAGCGTCTGCCGCCGGCCCGGCGGCGGCGCATGCCGCGCGATGGCCGCGATGTCCTCGGCGAAGCCCATCTCGAGCATGCGGTCGGCCTCGTCGAGCACCAGCGTGGCCAGTGCATCGAGCGCCAGCGACGCGCGCCCGAGGTGGTCGAGCACCCGCCCGGGCGTGCCCACGACCACGTGCGCGCCGTGTGCCAGGCTGGCCGTCTGGCCGCGCAGCGGCACGCCGCCGCAGAGCGTGACGAGCTTGATGTTGTCCTCGGCCCGCGCGAGACGCCGGACCTCCTGCGCCACCTGCTCGGCCAGCTCGCGCGTCGGGCACAGCACCAGCGCCTGCACGCCGAAGTGCCGCGGGTTCAGGCGCGCCAGCAGTGCCAGCGCGAAGGCAGCGGTCTTGCCGCTGCCGGTGCGGGCCTGGGCGATGAGGTCCTTGCCGGCCAGCGCCTGCGGCAGGCTCGCGGCCTGGATGGGCGTCATCGCTCTGTAGCCCAGGCGCTCGAGGTTGGCGAGCGCCTGCGGCGCGAGCGGCAGTGCCGAGAAGGCCGGGCCGTCGTCGCCGGCAGGGGTGTGCGCGGGCGTGCCGGCCGGGTTGGGGTTCATGCCGCGATTGTGGGTGCCGCGGGCGGCGTGGTCCGCCGCCCCGGTGCGCGGCACGGTTGCCTCTCACACTCTCAGCCGATCTCGTGCGCCGCCATCAGCTCCAGCGCCTTGACCAGCGCCGAGTGGTCGGCCTCGGCCAGGCCGTGGGCCACGCAGACCTGCATCAGCTGGGCCGCACCCGCCGTGCCCGGCAGCGCCACGCCCAGGGCCTTGGCGCCCTGCAGCGCCAGGTTCAGGTCTTTCTGGTGCAGCCCGATGCGGAAGCCGGGGTTGAAGGTGCGCTTGATCATGCGCTCGCCGTGCACCTCGAGGATGCGGCTGCTGGCAAAGCCGCCCATCAGCGCCTGCCGCACCTTGGCCGGGTCGGCGCCGGCCTTGGCCGCGAACACCAGCGCCTCGGCCACCGCGGCGATGTTCAGCGCCACGATGATCTGGTTGGCCACCTTGGTGGTCTGGCCGTCGCCGCTGCCGCCCACGTGCGTGATGTTCTTGCCCATGGCCTGCAGCAGCGGCAGGGCGCGCGCGTAGGCCTCCTCGCTGCCGCCGGCCATGATGGTGAGCGACGCCGCCTTGGCGCCCACCTCGCCGCCCGAGACCGGCGCGTCGAGATAGTCGCCCCCGATCGCGCGGATGCGTGCCGCAAAGTCCTTGGTGGCCATCGGCGAGATGCTGCTCATGTCCACCACCAGCGTGCCGGGCGGCTTGCCTGCCAGGCCCGCGGCCACGCCGTGTTCGCCGAACAGCACGCGCTCCACATCGGGTGTGTCGGGCAGCATGAGGAAGACGATGTCGCTGGCCGCGGCCACCGCGGCGGCGCTGGGCGCCGTGTGCGCGCCTGCGGCAGCGATGGCCTCGGGGACCTTGCTGCGCGTGTGCACCGTCATCGAGTGTCCGGCGGCGATGAGGTGGCCGCACATGGGCCCGCCCATGATGCCCAGGCCTATCCATCCGAGCTTCATTGGAAGCGCTCCATCCAGCTGAGGCCGGCTTCGGTGGGGCCGGCAGGTTTGTACTCGCAGCCCACGTGCCCGGTGTAGCCGATGCGGTCGAGGTGGGCGAACAGGAAAGGCCAGGCGATTTCGCCCGTGCCGGGCTCGTGGCGGCCCGGGTTGTCGGCCACCTGGATGTGGCCGATGCGCGGCAGCAGGCGCTCGATCGTGGCCGCCAGCTCGCCCTCGGTGCGCTGCTGGTGGTAGACGTCGTACTGCAGCTTCAGGTTGGGCGCGCCGACCTCGTCCATCAGCGCGATGGCCTCGTCGCTGCGCTGCACGACGAAGCCCGGCACGTCGAAGCGGTTGATGGGCTCGATCAGCAGCGTCAGGCCGGCCTGCTGCAACGCCGCCGCGGCGTAGCGCAGGTTGGCCACCAGCGTGGCCCGGCCCTCGGCCGCCGTCACGCCGGCCGGCAGCTTGCCCGCCAGGCAGTTCAGCCGCGGCACCTGCAGCACGGTGGCGTACTCGACGGCACGGGCCACGCCCTGCCGGAACTCGGCCGTGCGGGCGGGGTCGGCGGCGATGCCGCGGTCGCCCGCGGCCCAGTCGCCCGCCGGCAGGTTGTGCAGCACCATGGTCAGGCCGTGGCGCACGAGCTCCTCACGCAACAAGGCGGCCGGCTGCTCGTAGGGGAACTGCAGCTCCACCGCGGTGAAGCCGGCGCGCGCCGCGCGGCCGAAGCGCGCGAGCAGCGGCGCCTCGGTGAACAGCATCGACAGGTTGGCACTGAATCTCGGCATGGCGCTCACTCCAGCAGACCGGCGGCCATCAGGCCCTCGCGGCCCTCGGGGTGGCGGCAGTCGATGTCCTCGAACTCGTTGATCTTGTCGATCTCGGTGCCCATGGCGATGTTGGTCACCTTCTCGAGGATGCATTCCACCACCACCGGCACGCGGTACTCCGCGGCCATGCGACGGGCCTCTTCAAAGGTGCTGACGAGCTTCTCGGGATCGGTCACGCGCAGCGTCTTGCAGCCCAGGCCCTCGATGACCTTGGCGTGGTCGACGCCGTAGCCCTTGAGCGCGGGGTCGTCCACGTTCTGGTTGTCAAACGCCAGCTGCACGCAGAAGTCCATGTCGAAGTTGCGCTGGCTCTGACGGATGAGGCCGAGGTAGCTGTTGTTCACCAGCACCTGCACGTAGGGCAGGCGGAACTGCGCGCCCACGGCCAGCTCCTCGATGAGGAACTGGAAGTCGTAGTCGCCGGCCAGCCCCACGACGGTCTTCGTCGGGTCGGAGGCCACCACGCCCAGGGCGGCCGGCACCGTCCAGCCCAGCGGGCCGGCCTGGCCGCAGTTGATCCACTGGCGCGGGCCGTAGACGTGCAGGAACTGCGCCCCGGCAATCTGGCTCAGGCCGATCGTCGTGACGTACACCGTGTCGCGCGGGAACACCGCGTTCATGGCCTCGTACACGCGCTGCGGCTTCATCGGGATCTGCTCGAAGTGCGTCTTGCGGTGCATCAGCCGCTTGCGCTCGGCGCAGCGCGCGGCCCAGTCGCCGTAGTCGGCCAGGCGGCCGGCGGCCTTCCACTCGCGCGCCACCTGCACGAACAGCGCCAGCGCCGCCTTGGCGTCCGAGACGATGCCGTAGTCGGGCATGAACACGCGGCCGATCTGCGTGGGCTCGATGTCGACGTGCACGAAGGTGCGGCCCTTGGTGTACGTCTCGACGCTGCCGGTGTGGCGGTTGGCCCAGCGGTTGCCGATGCCGAGCACGAAGTCGCTCGCCAGCATGGTGGCGTTGCCGTAGCGGTGGCTGGTCTGCAAGCCGCACATGCCGGCCATCAGCGGGTGGTCGTCGGGGATGCTGCCCCAGCCCATCAGCGTGGGGATCACGGGCACGCCGGTGAGCTCGGCAAACTCCACGAGCAGCTCGCTCGCGTCGGCGTTGATGATGCCGCCGCCGGCCACGATGAGCGGCTTCTTGGCCGCCATCAGCATGGCCAGCGCCTTCTCGACCTGCTTCTTGGTGGCCGCGGGCTTGAACACGCCCATGGGCTCGTAGGTGTCGATGTCGAACTCGATCTCGGCCATCTGCACGTCGAAGGGCAGGTCGATGAGCACCGGGCCCGGGCGGCCCGAGCGCATCAGGTGGAAGGCCTGCTGGAAGGCGCGCGGCACCTGCGCCGGCTCCAGCACCGTGGTGGCCCACTTCGTCACCGGCTTGGCGATGCTCTCGATGTCCACGGCCTGGAAGTCCTCCTTGTGCAGCCGCGCGCGCGGCGCCTGGCCGGTGATGCACAGGATGGGGATGCTGTCGGCCTGCGCCGAATACAGGCCCGTGATCATGTCGGTGCCGGCCGGGCCGCTGGTGCCGATGCACACGCCGATGTTGCCGGCGCGGGCGCGCGTGTAGCCCTCGGCCATGTGGCTGGCCGCCTCGACGTGGCGGGCCAGGATGTGGGCGATGCTCTGGCGCTCGCGCAGCGCGGCGTACAGCGGGTTGATCGCGGCGCCGGGCACGCCGAAGGCGACCGAGACGCCTTCCTTCTCCATCACCAGCACGGCGGCCATCGCGGCCTTCATCTTTGCCATTGCAGTGTCTCCGTTGATGTGGGCATGCTGGGCATCGTCGCGGCTGCGGGCCGGCGAGGGAAGGCCAGCCCACCGATAGCCGCCATTCCATGGTGGAATGGCGGCATGGACCGCATCCAGGGCCTGCAGCTCTTCGTCCGCGTCTGCGAGACCGGTTCGCTCACGCGCGCCGCGGCCGACCTGGGCGTGACGCAGCCCACTGCCACCAAGCACATCGCCCAGCTCGAGCGGCGCCTGGGCGCGCGCCTGTTCCACCGCAGCACGCGCGGCGTCACGCCCACCGAAGTGGGCGCGGCCTACTACGACCAGTGCAAGGCCATCACGCTGCAGCTCGATGCCGCCGACAACCTGGCGGCGCTGATGCAAAGCCGCGTGCAGGGTGCGCTGCGCATCAATTGCTCGGTGGCCTTCGGCCGCCGCGTGCTGGTGCCGATGGTGCTGCGCTACATGCAGCAGAACCCGGGCGTGACCGTGGACCTGGGCCTCGAGGACCGCTACGTCAACCTGGTGGAGCAGGGCATCGATCTCGCGCTGCGCATGGGCCGGCTGGCCGACTCCTCCCTGGGCGCGCGCTACCTGGGCACCAACCCCTGGGCGCTGGTGGCCGCACCGGCCTACCTGGCCGAGGCGGGCACGCCCAAGCGACCCGACGAGCTTGCACGCCACCGCGCGCTGATCTACAGCACCGTGCAGGGTGACGACCGCTGGCACTTCGGCGGCCCCGATGGCCGCACGGTCAGCGTCGCGGTGAAGGGGCCACTGCGCAGCAACAACCTGAGCGCGCTGCTGGCGGCGGCGCGCGCCGGCATGGGTGTGGCGGCGCTGCCGCTTTACGTGGCGCAGGCCAGCCTGGCGCACGGCGAGCTCGTGCCGCTGCTGGAGCGGCACACGCTGCCGGCGCAGCCCATCCACGCCGTCTACCCGAGCCCGCGCCAGGTGCCGGCCAAGGTGGTGAGCTTCGTCAACTGGCTGCAGGGGCAGTTTGACGACGGGTGGTGGGCGCGCTGAGAGCCTCGGAGTCGGTGCCGCCGTGGGGCCGCTGCGCTATCGTGCCGGTCGCGGACTTTTCCCTCTGCCATGGCCGACACCTCCTTCTACTGGCACGACTACGAGACCTCGGGGATAGACCCGCGACGCCACCGGCCGGTGCAGTTTGCCGGCCTGCGCACCGACCTCGATCTCAACGAGATCGGCGATCCGCTGGTGGCCTACTGCCAGCCTGCACCTGACGTGCTGCCCGACCCCGAGGCCGTGCTGCTGACCGGCATCACGCCGCAGCACGCGCAGCAGCACGGCGTGCCGGAGGCCGAGTTCGCCAGCCGCATCGAGGCCGCGCTGGGGCAGGACGGCACCATCGGCGTGGGCTACAACAGCATCCGCTTCGACGACGAGGTCACGCGCTTCCTGTTCTGGCGCAACCTCATCGACCCCTATGCGCGCGAGTGGCAGAACGGCTGCGGCCGCTGGGACCTGCTCGACGTGCTGCGCACCTGCTGGAGCCTGCGGCCCGAAGGCCTGGCCTGGCCGAAGCACCACGCGGGCGAGATGAAGGGCCGGCCGTCATTCAAGCTCGAAGACCTCACGCGCGCCAACGGCATCGAGCATGGCCAGGCCCACGACGCGCTGGCCGACGTGCGCGCCACGGTGGCGCTGGCGCGGCTGGTGAAGGCCGCGCAGCCGCGGCTGTGGGCCTTCTGCCTGAAGCTGCGCCGCAAGGACGCCGTCTGGGCCGAGATCGGCCAGGGCCGGCCCTTCGTGCACCTGTCGGGCCGCTACCCCGTGGAGCGCGGCTGCCTGGCCATCGTCTGGCCGTTGGCGCCGCACCCCACGAACAAGAACGAGCTGATCGTCTGGGATCTCGCCCACGACCCTGCTGAACTCGAAGGGCTGGACGCCGAGACCATGCGCCGACGCCTGTTCGCGCGCGCCGACGCCCTGCCCGAGGGCGAGTCGCGGCTGCCGATCAAGACCATCCACGTCAACAAGAGCCCCGTCGTCATCGGCACCCTGGCGGTGCTGGGCCCGGCCGAGGCGCGCTGGGGCCTCGACCTTGCAACGGCCGAGCGCCATGCCGCGCGGGCCGTGCGCGTGGCCGAGACCCTGGCGCCACGCTGGCGCGAGGTGTACGCGCGGCCCGCCGAGCCCGCGCCCGACGTTGACGAAGACCTCTACGGCGGCTTCGTCGGCGACGAGGACCGCCGCACGCTCAACCGCCTGCGCGCGCTGCCCTGGCCGCAGCGGGCCGAGCGGGTGCACGGCGGGCGCGTGTCCTTTGCCGACGGGCGGCTGGAGGAGCTGCTGTTCCGCTGGCGCGCGCGCAACGCGCCCGAGACGCTGGACGCCGAGGAGCAGGCGCGCTGGCAGGCCCACCGCGTGGCGCGGCTGGTGCACGGCCAGGGCGGTGCGACCACGCTGCAGGCCTTCCAGGAGCGCGTGGACGCACTCTATGACGCCGCCGTGGAGCGCGGCGACGAGCGCGCGCAGGCGCTGCTCGACGCCCTGGTGGACCACGCCGAGCGCATCGCACCCGAGGCGCCCAGCCCGAACGGTGCGGGCCGAGGCCTGATCTCGTAGGTGGCCAAACCCTTGCCTCGTCCCGCACCAGCCGCACCAGCCGCAACAACTCGCTCAGTGCCGCGAGCTGCCCGGGTGCTTTTGCGCCCACCTTTCGGCCCAGGCGTCGGCCTTGGCCTGCTCGCGGGCGCCCATCGTCATGGTCCAGGTCAGAAAGCCGGTGGCAAACAGCAGCGGAACGAGGGCAAGCAGCAGCGTGGTCATCAAGGGCTCCGGGGATCGGATGGGGATGGATCGCTTATCGGCATCGGGTGCGCCGACTGGAGTGCCCCGCCGTGCTGCAAGGCCGCATCCACCCCGGCCGGCCCGGCGGCATGCGGGCCGGTTCAGCGCCGCGTCTGGGGTCTTCAGGGCGCGGGCGTGCCGAACCAGGCCCGGCGAAGGTCGTCGGGCAAGCCCGGCGTGCCGGCGGCGCGCGTCCGTTCGGCCCGCTGCACCACCTGCCAGAAGTAGCGGTAGCTGGCGCGGTCGTGCAGCGTGTCCTCGTGGCGGATCGGCGCCCAGTCGGCGGCTGCGGCGGCGCGCAGGACCTGCACCGCCTGCGACAGCTCGGTGGCTGACGGCGCGAAGGCAGCGACGATGGTGCGCACCTGGGCCGGGTGGATGCTCCACATGCGCGTGCAGCCCAGCAGATCGACCGCCTTGCGCGCGGCCTCGGCCAGCGCTGCGTTGTCGCGGAACTCGGTGACGACCCCGTGCGCGGGCACCTTGCCGTGGGCGTGGCAGGCGGCGGCGATCTCCAGCTTGGCGCGCACCACCAGCGGGTGGTCGAACTGGCCCTCGGCGCTCATCGCCCACTGCGGGATGGCGCCGCGGTGCGCCGAGACGAAATCCATCAGGCCGAAGCTCAGGCTCTCGATGCGCGGGTGGGCGGCCAGCGCCTGCACCCCGGCCAGCGCGCCGTGGGTCTCCACCAGCGCGTGCAGCGGCACGTCGGCGCCGCCCAGCGCGTCGATCGTGCGGGCCGCCTGCTCGATGCAGGCCACGCCGCGCGGCTTGGGGATCATCAGGTAGGCCGGGCGCCGCGCGGCGCCCAGCACGGTGGCGGCCACCTCGCCGAAGGCCGGGTGGGCCACCGGCAGCAGGCGCACTCCCACGCGTCCGTGGCGGTTGAGCGGCCCGCCCAGCAGGCCGGCGATCAGCCGCGCGTGTTCGACCTCGCGGCCCACCGGGGCGCCGTCCTCGTTGTCCAGCGTGACGTCGAACACCGGGCCGAGCTCGGCCTGCAGCAGCAGGCTCTTGGTCATGCGCGGCTCGACACCGGCGTAGTGGTCGCACACCGGCAGGGCCGGCACGGCGCGGTCCTCGGGGTCGAACAGGGCGTCGCGGGGATGCAGCGGCATATGGTGCAGGCTGGGCAGGCCGACGCCGCGGTCGAGCGCCAGCGCACCCGCCCGCAGCGCCAGGCAGTGCGGTCAGAGCAGGTGCTTCACGCCGTCCTGCTCGCCCATCAGCTCGGCCAAGGTCTTGTCGATGCAGCCCTGGCTGAAGGCGTCGATGGCCAAGCCCTCGATGATCTGGTAGCGGCCGCCCGCGCAGGTGACGGGGTAGCCGAACATCACGTCCTTCGGGATGCCGTACTCGCCGTTGCTGGGGACGCCCATGGTCACCCACCCGCCGTTCGTGCCCAGCGCCCAGTCGCGCATGTGGTCGATGGCGGCGTTGGCGGCGCTGGCGGCCGACGACAGGCCGCGCGCCTCGATGATGGCGGCGCCGCGCTTGCCCACGGTGGGCAGGAACACGTCCTTGTTCCAGGCGTGGTCGTTGATCATGTCCTTGACCGAGGCGCCGTCGATGGTGGCAAAGCGGTAGTCGGCGTACATCGTCGGGCTGTGGTTGCCCCACACGGCCAGCTGGCGGATGGCCGAGACCGGCTTGCCGGTCTTGGCGGCGATCTGGCTCAGCGCGCGGTTGTGGTCCAGGCGAAGCATGGCGGTGAAGTTCTCGCGCTTCAGGCTAGGCGCACTCTTCATCGCGATCCAGGCGTTGGTGTTGGCCGGGTTGCCCACCACCAGCACCTTGACGTCGCGGCGGGCCGCGGCGTCGAGCGCCTTACCCTGGGCGGTGAAGATCTGCGCGTTGGCGGCCAGCAGGTCGGCGCGCTCCATGCCGGGGCCGCGCGGGCGGGCGCCGACGAGCAGCGCGTAGTCGGTGTCCTTGAAGGCGGTCTTCGCGTCGCCGTGGGCCTCCATGCCGGCCAGCAGCGGGAAGGCGCAGTCCTCGAGTTCCATCATCACGCCCTTGAGCGCCTTCTGGGCCTTCTCGTCGGGGATCTCCAGCAGCTGCAGGATCACCGGCTGGTCCTTGCCCAGCATCTCGCCGCTGGCGATGCGGAACAGCAGGGCATAGCCGATCTGGCCGGCCGCGCCGGTGACGGCCACGCGCACGGGCTTCTTCGGGGTCATGGGGAGGCTCCTGGGGATGGGTACGGAATCGGGCCCGGCGGCGCGGCCTGGGGCTGCGGCGGTGCCTGGGCGGCCCGGATTCTAGGCGTGCAGACCTGACTTGACTCTTATGTCTTATGGAAGACACATGGGGCACAATGGCCGCTGCCATGACCGTCGCGACCCCGTCGTTCAGCCCGCTGTACCAGCAGATCAAGTCGCTGCTGGTGCAAGGCCTGCAGGCCGGCGAGTGGCAGCCCGGCCAGGCCATCCCCAGCGAGACCGAGCTGGCCGCCCGCTTCCGCGTCAGCCAGGGCACGGTGCGCAAGGCCATCGACGAGATGGCGGCCGACAACCTGCTCGTGCGCCGCCAGGGCAAGGGCACGTTTGTCGCCAGCCACGCCGAGCAGAGCACGCAGTACCGCTTCCTGCGCCTGGTGCCCGACAGCGGCACGCGCGCGCCGCTGCAGCGGCGGCTGCTCGACTGCCGCCGCCTGCGCGCCAGTGCCGACGTGGCCCGCGCGCTCGACCTGCGCGCCGGAGAGGCCGCCGTGCAGGTGCGCCGGTTGCTCCTGGCGCCCGAAGAAAGTGCCGGCGGCGGTGCCCCCCGCCCCGCGCGCCCCGTCGTGCTGGACGACCTCTGGCTGCCCGGTCCGCTGTTCAAGGGCCTGACGATCGAGCGCATGCAGGCCTGGCGCGGGCCGCTGTACCGCCTCTTCGAGGCCGAGTTCGCCGTGCACATGGTGCGCGCCGAGGAGAAGCTGCGCGCGGTGGCAGCCAGTGCCGACGAGGCCGCGCTGCTGGGCGTGGCGCCCGGGCAGCCCTTGCTGAGTGTCGAACGCTTGTCGCACACGTACGGCGACAAGCCGGTCGAGCTGCGGCGGGGCCTGTACCTCACCACGGCCCACCACTACCGCAACGCCCTGATGTGATCGACGCCTGTTTGCCCCCTTGCAGGCCCGCGTAAGGCGCGGGGCGTGCAATAGACTTTCGCAGGTTTCCTGCAGTGACCGAAAGACGAGGACATGTCCGAGATGACACGAGCGCGACCGGCGGAACGCCCCGGCACGATGCGCCTGATCGACGCCACGAAGTACCGCTTGCCCTTGGCGGCCTACGTGTCCATCCTGCACCGCGCCAGCGGCGCGATGATGTTCCTGATGCTGCCGCTGCTGGTGTGGCTGTTCGACCAGAGCGTCACCTCCGAAGTCACCTTCGAGGTCTTCCGCAGCGCCTTCGCGGCTGGCATCGGCTTCGTGCCGGCGTGGCTGCTGAAGCTGGTGCTGCTGGGCCTGGTCTGGGCCTACCTGCACCACTTCGTGGCCGGCGTGCGCCACCTGTGGATGGACGCCACGCACAGCGTCTCCAAGGCCCAGGGCCACCGCTCGGCCGTGCTCACCTTCGCCATCAGCCTGCCGCTCACCGCGGCGCTGGGCGCCAAGCTGTTCGGGCTGTACTGAGCAGCCCAACCCAATCCAACCGCACACTCCCATGGCAGTCAACTACGGAAGCAAGCGCGTCGTCGTGGGCGCGCACTACGGCATGCGCGACTGGCTCAGCCAGCGCGTCACGGCGGTGCTCATGGCCCTGTTCACCATCGTGCTGTTGGTGCAGCTGCTGTTTGGTGGCGAACTGGGCTACGACCGCTGGGCCGCGATCTTCAGCGCCCAGTGGATGAAGCTGCTCACGATGGTCGTGTTCGTCGCTTTGGGCTGGCACGCCTGGGTGGGCGTGCGCGACATCTGGATGGATTACGTCAAGCCCGTGGGCGCGCGCCTGGTGCTGCAGGTGCTCACGATCGTCTGGCTCGTGGGCTGCATCGGCTGGGCCGTTCAAGTTCTGTGGAGACTCTGACCGTGTCCTTGGCCAACCTACCGAAGCGAAAATTTGATGTCGTCATCGTCGGGGCCGGCGGCTCCGGCATGCGCGCCTCGCTGCAGCTGGCCCGCGCCGGCCTGAACGTGGCGGTGCTGTCCAAGGTGTTCCCGACGCGCAGCCACACGGTGGCGGCGCAGGGCGGCATCGGCGCCAGCCTCGGCAACATGGCCGAGGACAACTGGCACTACCACTTCTACGACACCGTCAAGGGCTCCGACTGGCTTGGCGATCAGGACGCCATCGAGTTCATGTGCCGCGAGGCGCCGAAGGTGGTGTACGAGCTCGAGCACTTCGGCATGCCGTTCGACCGCAACCCCGACGGCACCATCTACCAGCGGCCCTTCGGCGGCCACACCGCCAACTATGGCGAGAAGCCCGTGCAGCGCGCCTGCGCCGCCGCCGACCGTACCGGCCACGCCATGCTGCACACGCTGTACCAGCAGAACGTGGCGGCGCGCACCAACTTCTTCGTCGAGTGGATGGCGCTGGATCTCATCACCGACGCCGACGGCGACGTGCTGGGCGTCACGGCGCTCGAGATGGAGACCGGTGAGGTGCACGTGCTGCAGGCCAAGGTCACGCTGCTGGCCACCGGCGGCGCGGGCCGCATCTACGCCGCCAGCACCAACGCCTTCATCAACACGGGAGATGGCCTGGGCATGGCGGCGCGCGCCGGCATCCCGCTGGAGGACATGGAGTTCTGGCAGTTCCACCCCACCGGCGTGCACAACGCGGGCGTGCTGCTGACCGAGGGCTGCCGCGGCGAGGGTGCGATCCTGCGCAACTCAGCAGGCGAGCGCTTCATGGAGCGCTACGCCCCCACGCTCAAGGACCTGGCGCCGCGCGACTTCGTCAGCCGCTGCATGGACCAGGAGATCAAGGAAGGCCGCGGCTGCGGCCCCAACAAAGACTACATCAACCTCGACATGACGCACCTGGGTGGCGACACCATCCTCAAGCGCCTGCCCAGCGTGTTCGAGATCGGCCACAACTTCGCCAACGTCGACATCACGAAGGAGCCGATTCCCGTGGTGCCCACCATCCACTACCAGATGGGCGGCATCCCGACCAACATCAACGGGCAGGTGGTGATCCCGCGGGGCGGCGTCCACAACGACGTCGTCAACGGCCTGTACGCGGTGGGCGAGTGCTCGTGCGTCAGCGTGCACGGCGCGAACCGGCTGGGCACCAATTCGCTGCTGGACCTGCTGGTGTTCGGCAAGGCCTCGGGCGACCACATCGTCAAGAGCTTCAAGGCTGCCGACAAGACCCACAAGCCGCTGCCGGCCGACGCTGCCGACCGCGCGCTGGCCCGTCTGGCGCGCCTGGACGGCGTCACCGGCGGTGAGTACGCGCAGGACGTGGCCGGCGACATCCGCACGGCGATGCAGCAGCACGCCGGGGTCTTCCGCACCCAGGCCAGCATGGACGAGGGCGTGGGCAAGATCAACGCCTTGCGCGCGCGCGTCGAGGCCATCGGCCTGAAGGACAAGAGCAAGGTCTTCAACACCGCGCGCATCGAGGCGCTGGAGGTGGAGAACCTGATCGAGGCCGCGCAGGCCACCATGACCAGCGCCGCCGCGCGCCGCGAGTGCCGCGGCGCCCACACCGTGAAGGACTACGAGCGCGGCGCCGACGACCCGCACACCCCGCTGGGCCGCAACGACGCCGAGTGGATGAAGCACACGCTCTGGTACAGCGAGGGCAACCGCCTGGCCTACAAGCCGGTGAACCTGAAGCCGCTGACGGTGGAGTCCGTGCCGCCCAAGGTTCGCACCTTCTGAAGCCCATCCTCCGTTCGCTCTGAAGCCCATCCTCCGTTCGCGCTGAGCCTGTCGAAGCGCCGTTCATTCGACACCGATCGCACCATGACGCAACGCACCTTCCAGATCTACCGCTTCGACCCCGACACCGACGCTAAGCCGCGCATGCAGACTTACACCGTCGAGCTCGACGGCTCGGAACGCATGCTGCTCGACGCGCTGATGAAGCTGAAAGGCCAGGACCCGACGCTGTCGTTCCGCCGCTCCTGCCGCGAGGGCGTGTGCGGGTCTGATGCGATGAACATCAACGGCAAGAACGGCCTGGCGTGCCTGACCAACATGCGCACGCTGCCGGGCACCATCGTGCTCAAGCCGCTGCCGGGGCTGCCCGTGATCCGCGACCTCATCGTGGACATGACGCAGTTCTTCAAGCAGTACCACAGCATCAAGCCCTACCTCGTGAACGACACGCCCCCGCCCGAGAAAGAGCGGCTGCAGTCGCCCGAGGAGCGCGAGGAGCTCAACGGCCTGTACGAGTGCATCCTGTGCGCGAGCTGCTCCACCAGCTGCCCGAGCTTCTGGTGGAACCCCGACAAGTTCGTCGGCCCCGCCGGGCTGCTGCAGGCCTACCGCTTCATCGCCGACAGCCGCGATCAGGCCACCGCAGAGCGCCT
>JAUMBF010000023.1:26123-32780 GCA_032115875.1 Rubrivivax sp. | reverse complement strand
CGCCTCGACAACCTCGAGGACCCGTACCGCCTGTTCCGCTGCCACACGATCATGAACTGTGTCGACGTCTGCCCCAAGGGCCTGAACCCGACCAAGGCCATCGGCAAGATCAAGGAGCTGATGGTCCGAAGGGCCGTCTGACCCCGCGATGGACGAGCGCCTCGACGAACGCAGCTTGAGCAAGCTGCGCTGGCGCTGCCGGCGCGGGCTGCTCGAGAACGACCTGTTCCTCGAGCGCTTCTTCCGCCAACACGAGGAGACGATCACGACAAGGCAGGCCGCGGGGCTGATGACCCTGATGGACCTGGCCGACAACGACCTGCTGGACCTGCTGCTCGGCCGCAAGCCGCTGGCGGGCGAGGTCGACACGCCTGAAGCGCGGGTGGTGCTGGCGCAGTTGCGCAGCGCGCCCGTGGCGCCCCCCGCCAAGCACACCTTCTGAAGAAAGGCCACCGATGACCCCCTCCGACGTGAAAGCCACGCTCTCCTTCAGCGACGGCAGCCCGAGCATGGAACTGCCCATCTACAAGGGCAGCATCGGCCCGGACGTCATCGACATCCGCAAGCTCTACGCGCAGACCGGAAAGTTCACCTACGACCCCGGCTTCCTGAGCACGGCCTCATGCAACAGCACCATCACCTACATCGACGGCGACAAAGGCGCGCTGCTGTACCGCGGCTACCCCATCGAGCAGCTGGCCACGCACTGCGACTTCCTTGAGGTCTGCCACCTGCTGCTCAACGGCGAGTTGCCCAACCAGGGCGAGCGGGACAGCTTCGTCAAGACCATCACCTACCACACGATGGTCAACGAGCAGATGCAGTTTTTTCTGCGCGGCTTCCGTCGTGACGCGCACCCGATGGCGGTGATGACCGGCCTGGTGGGCGCCCTCTCGGCCTTCTATCACGACAGCACCGACGTCCACAATGCGCAGCACCGCACCATCGCCGCGCACCGGCTGATCGCCAAGATGCCCACGCTGGTGGCCATGGCCTACAAGTACGGCGTCGGCCAGCCCTTCATCTACCCGAAGAACGAGCTCAGCTACAGCGCGAACTTCATGCGCATGATGTTCGCCACGCCTTGCGAGGACTACGTGCCGAACCCGGTGCTGGTGCGCGCCATCGACCGCATCTTCATCCTGCACGCCGACCACGAGCAAAACGCCAGCACCTCCACCGTGCGCCTGTGCGGCAGTTCGGGCACCAACCCGTTCGCGGCCATCGCCGCTGGCGTGGCCTGCCTGTGGGGCCCGGCCCACGGCGGCGCCAACGAGGCGGCGCTGACCATGCTCAAGGACATCCAGAAACAAGGCGGCGTCGAGAAGATCGGCGAGTTCATCAAGCAGGTCAAGGACAAGAACTCCAACGTCAAGCTGATGGGCTTCGGCCACCGCGTCTACAAGAACTACGACCCGCGCGCCAAGCTGATGCGCGAGACCTGCCACGAGGTGCTGCAGGCCACCGGGCTGCACGACGACCCGCTGTTCAAGCTGGCGATGACGCTGGAGAAGATCGCGCTGGAGGACGACTACTTCGTCAGCCGCAAGCTCTACCCGAACGTCGACTTCTACTCGGGCATCGTGCAGAGCGCTTTGGGCATCCCGGTGAGCCTGTTCACCGCCATCTTCGCGCTGGCGCGCACGGTGGGCTGGATCGCGCAGCTCAACGAGATGATCGGCGACCCCGAATACAAGATCGGCCGCCCGCGCCAGCTGTTCGTGGGCTCGCCCGCGCGCGACGTCAAGCCGATCGCGGAACGTTGAGCCCGCAAGCGCGCCAGCGCTCGCGACGCCCGAGGCGTGCTCGGCATGCGCACGTATACTCGCGCCTCATTTTTGAGCAGCGCCACGTGCTGAAGACCCTGCGCCTGGGCGCGTTCAACCTCCCGAACAACCTGTTCCTCGCGCCGATGGCCGGCGTGACGGACCGGCCGTTCCGCAAACTCTGCCGCCGTCTCGGCGCGGGCCATGCGGTCAGCGAGATGGTGACGAGCCGGCGCGAGCTGTGGGACTCCCTGAAGACCTCGCGCCGGGCCGACCACACCGGCGAGCCCGGGCCGATCGCGGTGCAGATCGCGGGCGTGGACCCCGCCGAGATGGCCGACGCCGCGCTCTACAACATCGACCGCGGCGCGCAGATCATCGACATCAACATGGGCTGCCCGGCCAAGAAGGTGTGCAAGGCCTGGGCCGGCTCGGCGCTGATGCAGGACGAGCGCCTGGCCATCGCCATCATCGAGGCCGTGGTGGCCGCCTGCGCGCCGCGCGGGGTGCCCGTGACGCTGAAGATGCGCACCGGCTGGTGCGCCGCCGCGAAGAACGCCCCGGTGCTGGCCCGCGCGGCGCAGGACGCCGGCATCGCGCTGCTCACGGTGCACGGCCGTACGCGCGAGCAGGGCTACGGCGGCATCGCCGAGCACGAGACGGTGGCCGCCATCAAGGCCGCGCTGCGCATTCCGGTGGTGGCCAACGGCGACATCGCCAGCCCCGAGCGCGCCGCCGAGGTGCTGCGCGCCACCGGCTGCGATGCCGTGATGATCGGCCGCGCGGCGCAGGGGCGGCCGTGGATCTTCGGCGACATCGCGCAATTCCTCGAGCACGGCACGCACCGCCTTCCGCCCACCGTGGCCGAGGTGCGCGGCTGGCTGCTCGAACACCTTGACGACCACCTGGCGCTGTACGGCGAGTTCAGCGGCGTGCGCAGCGCCCGCAAGCACATCGGCTGGGCCGTGCGCGGCCTGCCGGGCGGCGAGATCTTCCGCCAGCGCCTCAACACCCTGGACGACGCGCAGGCGCAGCACGATGCCGTGGCCGCGTTCTTCGACACGCTCGCCGCCGCGTGCGAGCGACTCCCGCTGCCGGTGAGGCCGGCGGCCAACGACGCCGCCCCCCAGGCCCTGGCCGCATGAGCCGAAGGGCCATCGACGCCTGCGTGCGCGAAAGCGTCGAGCAGTACCTCTCCGACCTGCGCGGCGCCGAGCCCGGCGACCTGCACCGCCTGTTCATCGCCGCCGCCGAGAAGCCGCTGCTCGACGTGGTGATGCGCCATGCCGACGGCAACCAGAGCAAGGCGGCGGACTGGCTCGGCATCAACCGCAACACCCTGCGGCGCAAGCTGCTCGACCACAAGCTCATCAAGCCATGAAGACCGCATTGCTGTCGGTATCCGACAAGACCGGCATCGTTGACTTCGCCCGTGCGGTGGCCGCGCAGGGTGTGCGCCTGCTGTCCACTGGCGGCACGGCGCGGCTGCTGGCCGATGCGGGCCTGCCCGTCACCGAGGTGGCCGAGGTGACCGGATTCCCCGAGATGCTCGACGGCCGCGTCAAGACGCTGCACCCGCGCATCCACGGCGGCCTGCTGGCGCGGCGCGACGTGCCCGAGCACATGGCTGCGCTGGCCCGGCACGGCATCACCGCCATCGACCTGCTCGTGGTGAACCTCTACCCTTTCGCAGCCGCCACGGCGCGCGCCAACTGCACGCTGGACGACGCCATCGAGAACATCGACATCGGCGGCCCCGCGATGCTGCGCGCCGCGGCCAAGAACTGGGACGGCGTGGCCGTGGTCATCGACCCGGCCGACTACGCGCAGGTGCTGGCCGAGCTGGCCGCCGGCGGCGTGCAGCGCGGTACGCGCTTCATGCTGGCGAAGAAGGTGTTCGCGCACACGGCGGCCTACGACGGCATGATCGCCAATTACCTGGGCTCGGTGGCCCCGGGCGCCGAGGACGCCGGCCACGCCGTGCCGGCGCGCGAGCCCTGGCCGGCGGTGTGGACGGCGCAGTTCGTGAAGGCGCAGGACATGCGCTACGGCGAGAACCCGCACCAGAGCGCCGCCTTCTACCGCGAGGCCAGCCCGCCGCCCGGCACGCTGGCCGGCTACCGGCAGCTGCAGGGCAAGGCGCTGAGCTACAACAACATCGCCGACGCCGACGCCGCCTGGGAGTGCGTGCGCAGCTTCGACGCGCCGGCCTGCGTGATCGTCAAGCACGCCAATCCCTGCGGCGTGGCCGTCGGTGCCACGCTGGCCGAGGCCTACCAGAAGGCCTGGCAGACCGACCCCACCTCGGCCTTCGGCGGCATCATCGCCTTCAACCGCCCGCTCGACGAGGCCACGGCCCGCCAGATCGGCGACAACAAGCAGTTCGTCGAGGTCATGATCGCGCCAGCCGTCACGCCCGAGGCTGCGGCGGTGCTGGCGCCCAAGCAGAACCTGCGCGTGCTCGAGGTCGCCGCCGGCACGGGCTTCAATGCCATCGACAGCAAGCGCATCGGCGGCGGCCTGCTGCTGCAGTTGCCCGACAACAAGAACGTGGCGGCCTCCGAGCTGCGCGTCGTCACGAAGAAGGCGCCCACGCCGCAGCAGATGGACGACCTCATGTTTGCCTGGAAGGTGGCCAAGTTCGTGAAGAGCAACGCCATCGTCTTCTGCGGCGGTGGCATGACGTTGGGCGTGGGCGCGGGGCAGATGAGCCGGCTCGACAGCGCCCGCATCGCGCGCGTGAAGGCCGGTGCCGCGGGGCTCAGCCTGGCGGGCTCGGCGGTGGCCAGCGACGCCTTCTTTCCGTTCCGTGACGGCCTGGACGTCGTCATCGACGAGGGTGCGGTCTGCGTCATCCAGCCCGGCGGCAGCCTGCGTGACGACGAGGTCATCGCCGCGGCCGACGAGCGCGCTGTGGCCATGGTCTTCACCGGCACGCGGCACTTCCGGCACTGATGCGGCCACGCATCGGCCGGGGATAGCATCCGGCGCATGTCGCTCGCCTCCGTCACCGGCGCCCTGCTGGCCTTCATCGCGCGCCTGGTCACCGGCGCGCAGGGCCACTGGAAGGGCTGCCCGCCGATGGCCGAGCAGCGCATCTACTTCGCCAACCACCAGAGCCACCTCGATTGGGTGCTGATCTGGGCAGCGCTGCCGCATGAGCTGCGTACGCGCACGCGGCCGATTGCAGCGCGCGACTACTGGGCCGGCAGCCCCTTCCGCCGCTGGCTCACGACCGAGGTGTTCCACGCCGTCTACGTCGATCGCGCGCGCAGCGCCAACCCCGAGCAGGACCCGCTGGAGCCGCTGGTGGCGGCGCTCGAGCAGGGCGACTCGCTGGTGATCTTTCCGGAGGGCACGCGCAGCGCCCGCGGTGAGCCCCTGCCGTTCAAGAGCGGTCTGTACCACCTGGCGCAGCAGTTTCCGGCTGTGCGGCTGGTGCCGGCGTGGATCGACAACGTGCAGCGCGTCATGCCCAAGGGCGAGGTCGTGCCAGTGCCGGTGCTGTGCACGGTGACCTTCGGCGCACCGCTGCAGCTGGGCGAGGGCGAGGACAAGCGGGTCTTCCTGGAGCGCGCGCGCGAGGCCGTGATCGCGCTGCGGCCTGCGGGCAGCGGGGGCTGAATGATCGAGGCCCTGGGCACGCTGCGCCGCCTCGACACCGACCAGCAGGTGGGCTTGCTGTTCGTGGTGCTGTTCGGGCTGTTGTTGCTGCTGAGCGTGGCGATCGTGGCCCTCACCGGGCGCGAGAGCGGCGCGGGGGCCACCGAGGAGGCGCGCGAGCGTCGCCGCAACCTGCGCCGCGACCTGCGTGCGCTCTGGCTGGGCGCGCTGGTGTTCTGGGCGGCCTGGGCGAGCGGGCCGCTGGGTGCCACCACCGCCTTCGGCGTGATCTCGTTCCTGGCGCTGCGGGAGTTCATCACGCTGGTGCACACGCGCCGCGGTGATCACCGCAGCCTGCTGCTGGCCTTCTTTGTGGCGCTGCCGCTGCAGTACGTGCTGGTGGGCACGCGCGCCTTCGACGTGTTTACGGTGTTCGTGCCGGTGTACGTGTTCCTGGCCATCCCGGTGGCCGGCGCCCTGGCCGGCGACCCCGGGCGCTTCCTGGAGCGCAACGCCAAGATCCAGTGGGGCATCATGGTCTGCGTCTACGGCCTCAGCCACGCGCCAGCGCTGCTGCTGCTGGACCTGCCGGGCTATGCCGGGCGCGGGGCCTTCCTGCTGTTCTTCCTGGTGATGGTCGTGGCCGCGGCGCAGCTGGTGCAGGAGACGGCCAGCCGCCGCCTGCGCCGCCGGCCCGTGGCGCGGCAGATCGATCGCAGCTTCTCGTGGCGCGCCGTCGGCCTGGGCCTGGCGGCGGCGGCGCTGGTGGGTGCGGCGCTGTTCTGGATCACGCCCACCGGGCACTGGCAGGCGGCGACGATGGCGCTGGTGGCGGCCGGCTGCGGCTCGCTGGGCGAGCTGGTGATGCGCGCGCTGAAGAAGGACGCGGGCGTGCGCTACTGGGGCAACCGCAGCTCTGTGACCGGTGCCGTGGGCCTGCTGGACCGCGTGGCGCCGTTATGCTTTGCGGCGCCGGTGTTCTTCCACTTCGTGCGCTGGTACCTGGTGTAGCGATGCGCATCCTCGGCATCGATCCTGGTCTGCAACGGACCGGCTTTGGTTCCGGCCCGGCGCTGGCGCGCCTTCACGCCGGCTGCGCCGGCATGAGCCTGCACTGAAGCCGGTCCGATGCGCATCCTCGGCATCGATCCCGGCCTGCAGCGGACCGGCTTTGGTTCCGGCCCGGCGCTGGCGCGCCTTCACGCCGGCTGCGCCGGCATGAGCCTGCACTGAAGCCGGTCCGATGCGCATCCTCGGCATCGATCCCGGCCTGCAGCGGACCGGCTTT
>JAUMBF010000023.1:0-26023 GCA_032115875.1 Rubrivivax sp. | reverse complement strand
GGGCTCGTCGATGTTGAGGGGCAGCGTCTGCGCTACGTGGCCAGCGGCACCATCGCCACCGCCGAGGCACCGCGCGGCGACCTGCCGGCGCGGCTGAAGATCATTTTCGACGGCATCGGCGAGGTCGTGCGCCGCTACGCCCCTGAACAGGCCGTGGTGGAGATCGTCTTCGTCAACGTCAACCCGCAGAGCACGCTGCTGCTGGGCCAGGCGCGCGGCGCCGCGCTGGCGGCGCTGGTCAGCGTCGGGCTGCCGGTGGCCGAGTACACCGCGCTGCAGATGAAGAAGTCGGTGGTCGGCCACGGTCTGGCGGCCAAGGCGCAGGTCCAGGCCATGGTGCAGCGGCTGCTGGCGCTGCCCGCCCTGCCGGGCCCCGATGCCGCCGACGCGCTGGGCCTGGCCATCACGCACGCCCATGCCGGCGCGCATCTGGCCGCAATGCAGGTCAATGCGCCGCGGCCGCGCGGCCGGCGCGGCGCCTTCCGCGCCGGGCGCACGCTCTGAAGGCCAC
Organism: Rubrivivax sp.; assembly: GCA_032115875.1. Lineage (GTDB taxonomy): Bacteria > Pseudomonadota > Gammaproteobacteria > Burkholderiales > Burkholderiaceae_C > Rubrivivax. The sequence goes on along the minus strand of JAUMBF010000023.1, from coordinate 25,512 downwards.
CCCGGTGCGGGCGCGGCCCGATCGGGCGCGTCCCACGGCCGGATCTGGGTTACTCAGAGCTCGCGCAGCCGCTCCGCGAAGGTGTCCGACACCGGCACGGTCTCGGGCCGATCGCGCAGGCGCAGCCTCAGCTTGCCGCGGAAGTCCCGCGTCAGGCCCACCAGGAACGCACAGTTCACGATGTAGCCGCGGTGAACCTGCCAGAACTGCGCCGGGTCGAGCTCCGAGGCCAGCTCGCGCAGAGCGCGGCGCACCGCGAACTGGCCGCTGCCGGTGATGACGCGCACGGTCTTGTTGTCGGCCTCGAAGTAGACGATCTCGTCGGCGGTGAGCAGCCGCAGGTCGTCGCCTTCGCTCACCGTGATCCAGCGCATCGGGCCCACCGGCGGGCTGATGCCGGCGGCCGGTTCACCCGTGCGGCCCGCGGCCGCCGTGGGCGGGTCGCTTGCCGGCCTGGCCAGGCGGCGCTGAATGCGCAGGACCGTGTCGTACAGGCGGGCGCTGGTCACGGGCTTGAGCACGTAGTCGACCGCGTCGCGCTCGAAAGCGGCCACCGCATGCTCGTCGTGCGCCGTCACGAACACCACGGCCGTGTGCCCGCCGATGCGGCTGGCGGCCTGCAGCCCATCGATCTCGGGCATCTGGATGTCCAGGAAGGCCACGGTGGGCCGCAGCGTCTCGACCAGGCGGATCGCGTCGATGCCGTTGTCGGCCCGGCCCACCACGCGCAACTCGGGCCACAGGCGCCGCAGCAGATCCTCGAGCTGCGCCAGCAGCGGCGACTCGTCGTCGGCGAGCACGGCCGTGGGCTCGGTGCCCTGGGGCACCGGCGCTGCGGCGTCAGCGGGTTCAGCGGAACTCGACATCAAGCCTCCAATGCATCGCCGCGTCGGCGCCGCGTGCGGCGCCGACCCCCAGCGTGGCCAGTGCGCCCTCCAGCGCCCAGGCCTCGGCATCGGGCGGCACCCGCGCGCAGGCCAGGGTCACCTGCAGCCTCCCGGGCTGGCAGGCCTCGAGGTGCAGCGACAGCGCCAGCGGAGCGACAGCCCACAGCTGGCGCAGCGCCTGAAGCAGGCGCAGCGGCTCGAGCTGCCCGGCGCGGTCGATGCGGTCGTCGATCTCGATGCTCAACAATTCGCCCGGCTCGCTGGGCTGCGAGGCGCGCACGAGGGCGGCGAGGGCGCGTACCACCTCGAGTTCGCCGTTCAGGCTCACGCGTGTGCAGTGCGCCGTCTCGGCCACGCGGCGCAAGTAGCTGGTCAGCGCATCCAGCATGGCCTCGCCGCTCATCGGCGAGGCGGCGTAGCGCTCCTGCAACTGCTGCAGCAGGCGCGCCAGGTCGGCTGGCTCGGCGCGGGCACGCGCCGCGCGCAACCGCGCCGCGGCCGCGTGGCGGCGCAGTTCGGCGCTCTGCGCGGCCAGTCCGAGTGCGCGCTGCTGGGTCTGCGCGTGCGCGAGGCGCGCGCGCGCGGCCCAGGCCAGCAGTGCACCGCAGAACCAGGCCTGCGGCACCAAGATCGCTGCTTCGACGGCGCCACGCGCACAGCCGCCCGGGCCGTCGCAGGGCAGGAACGGGATGCCGCTGGACAGGAGGTCCTGCGACAGGCTCACGCCCAGCAGTGCGCCCGCCAGCAGCGCGGCGCCCTGCAGGGCCATCGAACCCTGGCCCGCGGGCGCCACCCTCCAGGCCAGCGACGCCAGGGGCAGCATGCTGGCGCCCAGCAGCGGTACGTCCACCAGCGCACGCGGCCAGTCGGCGGGGCTGTCTTCCGGCAGCAGACCCGTGACGAGCAACTGCCACGCCCACATCGCGCCGATGCCGGCCACCAGCAGCCCCCAGGGCAGGCCCTGGTGCGCGGTCGGGGACGGCGGCGTGGCCGCCTCGGTGCGCCCTTCGCGCTGCAGCGGCAGCGTGATGACGGCGCGCGCGCCGCCACCGGCCCGGTTGCGCAGCTCGAAGCGGGCGGCGTCGCCGGCCATCAGCAGCAGCTTGGCGCGCAGGTTCGCCAGGCCGACGTTGGCGCCCGCCCCGCCGCTGAGGCCGACGCCGTCGTCGAGCACCTCGATGAGCAGCCGGTCGCCCTCGGCACGGGCCAGCAGCTGCACCGTGCCGCCGCGCCCGAGCCGCCCGATGCCGTGCTGGATGGCGTTTTCGACCAGCGTCAGCAGCCCCATGGACGGGACCTGGGCGCCGAGCAGGTCGTCGGGCACCTCGATCGCCCAGCGCAGCCGCGGGCCCAGCCGCAGCGACAGCAGCGCCAGGTAGTGCCGCACCAGCCGCAGCTCGACCCTCATCGACACGGCGGCGCCCTGGGCCGCGGGCAGCAGGTCGCGTGCGAACTGCACCAGCTGCTCGAGCATGGAGCCGGCACGCAGCGGGTCGTGACGGTAGTGCCAGCGAATGTGCGCCAGCGTGTTGAACAGGAAGTGGGGTTCGACCTGCGCCTGCAGGGCCAGCAACTCCGACTCGATGAGCTCCTGGCGCGCACCCCGCTGCTCGGCGGCGGCGGCGGCGAGCCGCTGCTGCCACTGCACCACGCGCGGCGTGCGCAGCCGCCAGGCCGCCAGCACCAGCGCCGGCAGGGTGATGAAGGTGGCCACGCCCGACAGGCGGTGTCGCCAGCCCGCGGCCACCGTCGTGACGCCTGCGGCGTCGGGCACGCCGTGCACGGCCACGTGCAGCGCCAGGCGAAGCGCCTCGACCGCCAGCGCGCTGACCGCCAGGTGCGCCAGCCCCATGGCCAGCAGTGCCCGGGCACCAGCGAGCCGCCAGGCCGCGGGTCGGCGGGCATGCATCCAGGCCAGCGCCGTCCAGCCGGCGGCGCTGGCGAGCACCAGGTGAGTCCAGTACTCGAAAGCCGCTGCTGCGCTGGCGCGTGGCGGCAACTGCATGGCCAGCACCTCGAGGATGACGAGCAGCGCGTAGGCCAGCGCCCACCCGGCATAGACGGGAAGCGTCGCCAGCGCCCCGGCGGCCCCATGCGGCTCGGTCGGGCTGCCTGCCACCACCACCCCGGGGCCCTGCGGCACCCCGGCGCGGTGCGTCGGCACGGCCCCGGCAGGTTGCACAGTCGGCGCCGGCTCGGGGTGGACGTGGCTCTGCATCGGGACTGCGGCCTGGGCCGTTGGGGAGTGGGCGACGAGAGGGCGTGCCGAAAGCCGGGGCCGGCGCTTCGGACTGTCAAGCGACATCGTAGCCTTGCCGCTCGATCGGCGACGCCGAGAACAGTGTCTTTGGCTCCAGCTTTGCGCCGCTTCGCGCCGCACATCGGGTTCACGCCGCTGGCCGGCGCGCTCGCGCCAGGCGGCTGGCCTTCGACGCCGCAGCCGTGTTGTCCAGTCCGCGCAAGTGCACAGTACCCGTCCCAGCCGGATGCGGCTCCGTGCCGGCAAGGCATGCGAGTCCCTTCAACCCTCTTTCGCGAGCGCCTCCACATGAACTCTCACCGCATCGCCGCAGCCGTGCTGCTGGTCGCCGGCTTGTCATCCGGCTGCGCCACCACCGAGACCTCGCGGGCCATCGAGCCCGCTCGCACCACGGCGGCGGCCACGCCGCTGCCGGCCCAGGCCGGTCCGCGCGCGCCCATCGCCGTGGGCAACTTCGACAACCGCTCCAGCTTCGGCCGCGGCATCTTTGCCGATGGCGGCGACCGGCTCGGCTCGCAGAGCAAGACCATCCTCGTGGCCCACCTGCAGCAAAGCAACCGCTTCAGCGTGCTCGACCGCGAGAACCTCGCCGAGGCCCGCCAGGAGGCCGCGCTGCGCCAGGCGCAGCAGGCCATCCGGGGCGCCGACTTCCTCGTCACCGGCTCGGTCAGCGAGTTCGGCCGCAAGGAGGTGGGCGACCGCGCGCTGTTCGGCCTGCTGGGCCGCGGCAAGACGCAGGTGGCCTACGCCAAGGTGACGCTGAACATCGTCAACCCGCTGACGTCCGAGGTGGTGTACTCGGTGCAAGGCGGCGGCGAGTACACGCTGTCGGAGCGCGAGATCCTGGGCTTCGGCAGCACCGCCAGCTACGACGCCACGCTCAACGGCAAGGTGCTCGACCTGGCCATCCGGGAGGCGGTCGACCGCCTGGTCGCCGGCCTGGACAGCGGCGCCTGGAAGCCGGCGCGGCCCTGATGAGCCCGCAGCAAGCCGGAGGGGCCTCGATGCGAAGGCTGGTCGGCGGCGCGCTGCTGGCGCTGGCGGCCGTGCTGGGCGCAGCCAGCGCCAGCGCGCGGCCGATGTTGTACGAGTGGGGCGCATACCCGGAAGCGCTGGCGGCGCACCTGCGCGAGGCTGGCGGCGACGCTGCGCGGCAGGCCGCGCGGCTCGAGCAGCAGCTGCAGCGAACCATCGCCGCGGGGCGCGCCGTGCCACCAGGGCTGCATGCGCACCTGGCGCTGCTGCACGCGCAGCTGGGCAACGACGCCAAGGCGGTGGAGCACCTTCAGGCCGAGAAGGCGCTGTACCCGGAGTCGGCGCGCTACATGGACTTCCTGCTCGCCAACACGCGGCGGCAGCCGGGCGCCGCGGCAGTGGAGGCCCCGAAGTGAGCCCCGCACTGCGCGGGGCCGCGAAGACGCGGGCGGTGGTGCTGTGCGGGCTGCTGGGCGGGCTGCTGGGTGGCTGCGCCCATGTGGACAAGGCACCGGCGGACCCCTGGCCGGCGCTGCGCGAGGCGCGGCCGGCCTCCGTGCTGGTGTTGCCGCCGGTGAATGACAGTCCTGACGTGTTGGCACCGGGCAGCGTGATGGCGCAGGCGGTGCTGCCGCTGGCAGAGCGGGGCTACTACGTGTTTCCGGTGGCGCTGAGCAACGAGACGCTGCGCCTCAACGGCGTGCACACGCCAAGAGACGCCCAAGACATCAGCCCGCAACGGTTGCGCGAGGTGTTCGGGGCCGACGCGGCGCTGTACCTGCGGGTGCGCGCCTACGGCTCGGTGTATCGCGTCATCAGCGCCGACTCGGTGACGACGGTGGACGCGCGGCTGGTGGACCTGCGTGACGGCCGCACCCTCTGGACCGGCAGCGCCACCGCCAGCAGCGCCGAGCACAACGGCGGCCTGCAGGGTGGCCTGTCGACCCTGTTGCTGCAGGCCCTCATCGAGCAGGTGGCGTCGAACTTCACCGACCGCAACCACGACATCGCGGGTGTGGCGATGCGCCGGCTGCTGGCCGGCCCCTCGCCGCGCGGGCTGCCGCCGGGGCCCCGCGGCCCGCCCCCGCGGCCGGGCGGCCGCCCTTGACGCCCCTCGCCCATCGCCCCTCGTCCCTCGTCCCTTGACCTTGACACCCCCCCAATCGCCACCTGCGCCGAACGCGGCTGCCTGCCATGAACGATCCGAGACTTCACGCTGCTGCGGCCTGCCGCCTGCCCCCGTCTGGTTTCGCCGCCATCCTGTGGGAGGGTTGGGCGCGCCGGGCTGGCCCGGCCCTGCGCCGCGGCGCGGCCCATGCGGCCGTGGCCCTGGGCCTGCTGGCGGCCTCTGTCTCGGGTTTGCAGGCCCAGCCGGTGGCCGACCCGCGGCCGAGGTGGTTCAGCGCTGACAGCGCCAACTTCCGCGTGCACTTCCGCGAAGGCCATCGCGCGCAGGCCGAGGCCGTGGCGCGGGCCGCAGAGCGCGCCTACCCGGCGGTGACCCAGGCCCTGTCGTGGAAGCCGCGCACGCGCACCGAGATCGTCGTCTTCACCGAGTTCGACGGCGCCAACGGCTTTGCCACGCCCTTGCCGTACAGCTACATCGGGGTCTTCCTGTCCCCACCCGACGAGGGCGAACTGCTGGACAACAGCGCCTGGCTCGACCTCCTGCTGGTGCACGAGTTCACCCATGCGGTGCACCTGGACAAGGTGACCGGCGCGCCGCGCGTGCTGCAGTCGGTGTTCGGCAACGTGCCCTGGTTCATCCCCAACCTCTTCATGCCGACCTGGGGCCTCGAGGGCCTGGCGATCCTGGCCGAGAGCGACCCCGCCGCCGGCCGCGGCCGCCTGCGCGGGCCGGTGTTCGAGGCTTGGCTGCGCGCCGAGCGCGAGCGCGGTTTCGTCAGCCTGCGCGAACTCAATGCCGACGGCCGCCGGCTGCCGGTGGGCAAGCAGTACCTGTACGGCGCCTACTTCATGGACTACCTGCGCCGCGTGCACGGCCCGCAGGCCGTGGGCACCTTCGTGGAGACCTACAGCGGCAACGTGGTGCCTCGCCTGCACACCGCGCCCGTGGGCGCCACCGGGCTGACCATGGACACGCTCTGGGAGCGCTTCCTGGCCGACCTGGGCCGGCAGGTCGACGAGCGCGCCGCGCCGATCAAGGCGCAGCCGCAGGTGCTGGGGCCGGCCCTGCTGCCGGCCACCTTCGCGATCGACAGCCTCGTTCCGCACCCCGAGGGCGGCTGGCTGGTGGTGGCCAGCGACGGCCTGCACGGCGCGCAGCTCGTGCGCATCGGCACCGACGGCCGTCGCACGGCCGTGACACGCCTGAACCGGGGTGCGCGGCTGGGCACGGGCGCTGGCGGCCACGTGCTGGTGATGCAGCCCGACGTCTGCAGCGGTTGGTACTCGACCTACGACGTGCACCGGCTTGACGGCGACCGGCTGCAGCCCTGGAGCCGATGTGCGCACCTGCGCCGCGCCGTGCCGGCGGCGGGCCGCGTGCTGGCGCTGCAGCTCGATGCCGGCGCCACGCGGCTTGTGGCACTGGACGCCGCAGGCGCCGCGCCGCGCGTGCTGTGGCGCCCCCCCGAGGGCCACGAGCTGCTGGACATCGCCGCCTCCCCCGACGGTGCGCGCGTGGCGCTGGTGATGCGCCGCGAGAGCGACTGGCGCGTCGTCGAGTGGGATCCTGCGCAGCCGCAGGCCGAGCCGCGCACCCTGGTGCGCCGCGCCGCGCCGCTGCACGGGCTGCGCTGGGGCCCGCGGGGGCTCGAGCTGGTGGCCTCGGACGGCGGCGTGCCCAACGTGTGGCGGCTCCAGGGCGGCGAGTTGCGGCGCTTGACGCATGCCCACACGGGCGTGCTCACCCACGCGGGCACGGCCGCCGACGGCAGCCTGGCCACGGCGGTCGTAGCCCCGGGCGGCACCGCGCTGCACGTGCTGTCGGCTGCCGTGCCACTGCAGGCCCTGGCCGCGGAGTCACTCCCGGCCGATGCGGGCGCGTCGGCGCAGGCCCCGGCCGCAGCAGGCGCTTCGCCGTCGGTCCCTGCTCCCGTGCTCAAGGCCGAGCGTCCGTACCGCGCGCTGGACGCGCTGACCCCGCGCGCCTGGCTGCCCGTGCTCGAGGCCAACGGCGGGTTGGTTGCGGTGGGTGCCGCGGTGAACGGCGGCGACGCGCTGGGCTGGCATCGCTACTCGATCCTGGCCCAGCTCGAGCTCACGCAGAAGGAGCTCACGGGCGCGCTCGAATACCAGTACGCCGGCCGCCACGCCTTTGCGCTCAAGCGCGCGCTGACGCCGCGACTGTGGACCACCGACTCCCAGGGTGCCCCGAACGACACCACGGTGTACGACCGCCGCCTCCGAGGGCAGTGGATCAGCCTGTTCCCCCACGAGCGCCAGCAGCGCCGCATCGTGCTGGGCGCGGGCGCCGCGCTCGACACGGTGGAGCGGGTGGACCTGCGCAACGCCACCGCGGCGCGGCGGCGCGACAGTCGGCTGCTCGCCGGCTTCGTCGAGGCCGACACCAGCGGCGGCGACTGGGCCAGCGAGGGCGTCAATCGCGGCCTGCGCGGCTCGCTCCTGGTGGAGAGCCATGCGCCGCTGGCGGGCCACGACCCGCAGCGCTACGACGGCACGGTCGTGCGCGCCGACCTGCGCGGCTTCGTCGCGCTGCCGCTGCGCAGCGTGCTGGCCTTGCGGGCCACCGAGGTGCGCGCGCGCGGCCGCACCGAGCCCTTCGTGCTCGGCGACGCCATCGACGAGTGGCTGCAGTTCGGTCCCGTCCTGGGCGACCGCACGCTGTCGCTGCGCGGCTACGCCAGCGGCGATTCGGGCCTGGCGGGCCGAAACGCACGCGTCGTCTCTGCCGAGTGGCGCGTGCCGCTGGCCGACATCGACCGGCACTTCATGGTGCCGGCCGTGGGCCTGAACCGGGTGTCTGCGGCCCTGTTCGCCGATGCCGGCGGAGCCTGGGACAGCGGCTCCGGGCCCGAGCGCTGGCGCCGCAGTGTCGGCGTGGAACTGCTGGCCGAGACCCGGCTGCTTTACGCCCTGGGTGTCCGGGTGCGCCTGGGCGTGGCACGCGGTCTCGATGCACCGAAGCAGACCCGAGGCTACCTGGCGGTCGGCCGGGCGTTCTGACGATCTCCCGGGCGGCGGGGCGCCAGGCCCGCCCCGCCGTTGCGGCGAGCGTGAACTGCACGGGTTCCGGGGTCTTGCTCTGCGCTCCGTTTGTGGCAGTCTTGCGCCATGCTGTGGCCGCAAGCGTCCCTCAAGCCCGAAGGAGTGAACGGATGAGTGCCGAGAGTTCGTGGGGCCTGTCGACCTGCCATCCGATGCCGATCGCGCGCATGCGCGCGGTCTACCGGCTCGACGAGGTGGAAAAGCGCCTGGACAAGTTGCCCGCGCGCGAGCACGAGACGCTGCGCGCCACCTACGAGCGCATGCTCGAGAAGGGCGGCGAGCGCTTCCAGGTCAAGCCCTCGGGACTTCCGGCCATGGAGCACCTGTACGACGAGCTGCCCAACTTCCACCCGGTGCTCGACGACGTCCGGCGCCAGTTGGCGCTGTGCCACGACGGCCCCGACGCGCTGGAGCTCACGCCCATGCTGCTGCTGGGCCCGCCGGGCATCGGCAAGACGCACTTCGCGCGCGCGCTGGCGCAGCTGCTGGGCACCGGCCTGGGCTTCATCAGCATGAGCAGCCTCACCGCCGGCTGGGTGCTGTCGGGCGCCAGCAGCCAGTGGAAGGGGGCCCGCCCGGGCAAGGTCTTCGAGACGCTGGTCGACGGTGCCTATGCCAACCCGGTGATGGTGGTTGACGAGATCGACAAGGCGCGCGCCGAGCACGCCTACGATCCGCTGGGGGCGCTGTACAGCCTGCTCGAGCACGACACGGCCGGCACCTTCACCGACGAGTTTGCCGAGGTCGCCATCGACGCCAGCCAGCTCATCTGGGTGGCCACCGCCAACGACGAGCGCGCCATCCCCGAGCCCATACTCAACCGGGTGAACGTGTTCGAGATCGAGCCGCCCGATGCCGACGCGGCACGCGCCATCGCGTTGCGCCTGTACCGGCAGATCCGCGGTGCGCACGACTGGGGCCGCCGCTTCGACGAGCAGCCCGCCGAGGCCGTGCTCGAGCAACTGGCCGCCATGGCCCCGCGCGAGATGCGCCGCGCCTGGATGACGGCCTTCGGCAACGCGCGGCTGGCGGGCCGCGACCACATCGACCCGGCCGACCTGCCCGGCAGCGGCCCCCGCCGCGCGCCCATCGGCTTCATGCAGTGAGGCTCGCGGCCGCGGCGGCGGCGCTGTTGCTGGCCGTCTCGTCGCTGGCCCAGGCCGCGGGACCCGCGCCGCGCATCGGCCTGGTGCTGGGCGGCGGCGGCGCCCGCGGGGCAGCGCACATCGGCGTGCTCGAGGAGCTTGAGCGCCTGCGCGTGCCGGTGCATTGCGTGGCCGGCACCAGCATGGGCGCGCTGGTGGCCGGGGCCTGGGTCGCCGGCCGCAGCCCGGCCGAGATGCGCGCCGCCATGCAGGCGGCCGACTGGAACGCGATGTTCCTCGACGGCGCCGGTGACGGCGAACTCGACCTGCGGGCCCGCCGCCTGCGCCAGCGCTTCCTGCCCGGCAGCGAGACCGGCATCGTCGACGGGGGTGCCGTCGCGCCGCCGGCGCTGGTGCAGGGCCAGCGCATCAAGTTCTTCCTCAACGCGCTGGTGCGGGCCGAGACGGGCGAGCCGCAGATCGAGCGGCTGCCGCTGCCGCTGTCCATCATCGCCACCGACATCGGAACGGGCGAGCGCGTGGTGATGCGCGACGGCCCGCTCACCGATGCCATGCGCTCCAGCATGGCCGTGCCCGGGCTGCTGGCGCCGTTCACCTGGCGCGGCCGCAAGCTGGTGGACGGCGGGCTCGTGGACAACGTGCCCGTGCGCGAGCTGCGCGAGCGCTGCGGCGCCGACGTGGTGATCGCCGTCAACGTGGGCTCGCCGCCGCTGCCGGCCGAGTCGATTGCCGGCGTGCTCAGCATCACGGCGCAGATGGTGGCGCTGCTGACCGAGCAGAACGTCGGCACCTCGCTGGCGCTGCTGACGCCGCGCGACGTGCTGATCCGGCCCGACCTGGGCACCATCACCGCGGCGGACTTCGCGCGCCACGAGGAAGCGGCCGCGCGCGGCCGTGCCGCCGTGCGCGAGCACGAGGCGGCGCTGGCCGCGCTGTCGGTGGACGAGCGCGCGTGGGCCGCCTGGCGGCGTGGCGCCTACGTGCGCGAGCGCGACGTGCCGCGTGTCGACGCCATCGAGGTGGTGGGTCTGGTGCGGGTGGCGCCCGAGGTGCTGCTGCGCCACGTTCGGCAGCGCACCGGCGCGCCGCTGGACGCCACGACCCTGGCCACCGACCTGGAGCGCGCCTACGGCGACGGCCACTACGAGCGGCTGGACTACACCGTGAGCCGCGAGGGCGGCCGCACCGTGCTGCGGCTGCTGCCGGTGGAGAAGGCCTGGGGCCCGGACTACCTGCGCGTGGGCCTGCAGCTGCAGAGCACGCTCAACCAGGGCTCGACCTACCAGCTGCGCGCGGCGCTGCAGCGCACCTGGCTCAACCCCCTGGGCGCGGAGCTGCTGCTGGCGGCCGAGCTCGGCAGCGTCACGGGCGTGAAGGCCGAGTTCATGCAGCCGCTGCTGCCTTCGCAGCGCGTGTTCGTCGACGCCGTGGCCGAGTACCGCCGCGAGCGCAGCGACTACTTCTTCCTCGAGCAGCGCATCGCCGAGTACCGCAGCGTCGACAAGCGGCTGGAGCTCGGGGTGGGCCTGAACCTGCTGCGCCTGGGCGCGCTGCGCGCCGCCGGCTGGGCCGGGCAGACCTCCCGCAGGCTGGAGACGGGCATCGACCTGTTCGCGGCCCTGCCCAGGCCCGATCCTGCCGGCTGGCTGGTCGACCTCGAGCTCGACCGGCTGGACCGCCTGTACTTCGCCCGCAGCGGCTGGGCGATGCGGGCGCAGTGGCGGGCCGACGAGCGCAACGGCTGGCGCCGATTCAACGCCGAAGGCCGCGCCGCCGTGCCCTGGGGCGACTGGGTGCTCGCCGGCCGCGCCCGCTGGACGGCCTCCACCGAGGGCCTGCTGCCGCTGCCGGAGGCGGCGCGCCTGGGCGGCTTCCTCAACCTCTCGGGTTTCGCTGCCGGGCAGCTCATTGGCGACCATGTGGCCTACGGGCACCTGCGTGCCGAACGCATCATCGGTCGCCTGCCGCTGGGCCTGCGCGGCGACATGCGCCTGGGCCTGGCACTGGAGGCCGGCCGCGTGGGCGAGCCCTACACGCGCCAGCAGCGCGACGGCCTGCTTCGCGGTGCTGCGCTGTACGTGGGCGGCGAGACGCCGCTGGGCGCGGTTTACGTGGGTCTGGCGCGGGCCAGCGGCGGCGCGTACAACGCCTACCTGTTCCTGGGCACGCCCTGATCAGGCCGCCAGGCCGGCCACGGCCTGGCGGGCCGCGGCCAGGCCCTGCTCCAGGATGGCCTGCTTCCAGGCCGGGGTGTCGGTGTAGAAGGCGTCGCGGAAGCGGCGCTTGATGGCCGTGCGCGTGGCGGCGCTGGCCTGCGGGTGCAGCTCGAGCCATTGCTCGGCGCGCAGGCACAGGATCACCTCCTCGGTGGGCTCGGTGCCGTACTCCAGCGCCATCGGCGTGATCTCGGCCTGCGCGCAGTGGCGGTACGCCAGCTCGCTGAGCAGGCCCTGCAGCCGCGCGCTGGTGGACGAGCCGTCGTACATCGACGTGACCTCGGCACCCCACCACGCCCGGGCGCGCGCGATCGCGGCGGCCTCGTCGCGGCCGCCCCAGATCTTCTCGCCGTGGCCCTGCGGGCCCAGGCCGGTGTGCAGGTCGATCCAGCCCAGCCGCGCGCAGCGCGTGGCGTGCTCGCGCAGCACGGCGGCGAAGGTGGCGGCGCTCCAGGTGGGCGCGGTGCCGCCGTAGAACAGGCCCTGCGGGTGGCGGTACTGCCCGCCCGTCACGGCCGCCTGCAAGCCCTTGGCGCCGTGCTGCACGGCGTAGGCTGCCAGCACCGCCTCGTTGTCGGGCGTGGGCGGCCACTCGGTCGGCACGGCGGCGGCCGCGATGGCGTCGTAGGCCGGGCTGGCGGGCAGCTCGGCCAGGCGTTCGAAGTCCAGGCCGTTGCGGTTGAGGTCGACGTTCTCGTGCGTGACACGCCGCCACCACGAAAAGCCGTAGGGGTTGAGCGCGTGCACGAACAGCACCGCCACGCCAGCGGCCCGTGCCGCCGCCATGAAGCCGGCGTCGGCCAGCAGCGCGCCCTGCACGCCCGAGCCGCAGTAGCCCTCGACGCCGTGGCAGCCGCTGGTCACCATCAGCACCCGCGGGGCGTCGGCCGCGCCGGCACGGGCCACGTCCATGGCCAGCGGCTCGCCGTCGCGGCCGGGCAGCGGGTGCGCATGGCTCTGCACCGCCAGGCCGGCGGCGGAACAGGCACCGAGGAACTTGGCCCGGGCCTCGGCGTAGCTCTGCGCGAAGAAGGCGGTGGCGTCCATGGCTGCACTCACCGCGGCGCGAGCCAGGCTTCGGCCAGCCGAACCCAGCAGCTGGCGCCCACCGGGATCAGCTCGTCATTGAAGTCGTAGCTGGGGTTGTGCAACATGCAGGGGCCGAGGCCGTGGCCGCCCTCGCGGTGCGTGCCGTCGCCATTGCCGAAAGTGAAGTAGCAGCCGGGCTTTTCCTGCAGGAAGAAGCTGAAGTCCTCGGCGCCCATGGTCGGCTCGAAGGGCACGACCTTGGCCTCGCCCACCACCTGCGCCAGCGTGCGGCGCACGAACTCCGTCTCGGCGGCGTGGTTCACGGTGGGCGGGTATACGCGCGTGAACTCGAACTCGCAGGTGGCGCCGAAGGTGGCCGCCAGGCCGGTGGCGATCTCGCGCATGCGCGTCTCGATCAGGTCCAGCACCTCGATGCTGAAGGTGCGCACGGTGCCGCGGATCTCGGCCGAGTCGGGCACCACGTTGATGGCCTCGCCGGTGTGGATCATCGTGGCGCTGATCACGCCGGGGTCGATGGGTTTCTTGTTGCGCGTGAGGATGGTCTGCCAGGCCATCACCATCTGGCAGGCCACGAGCACGGGGTCGACGCCCAGGTGCGGCAGCGCGGCGTGGCTGCCCTTGCCGCGGATGACGGCCCTGAAGCCGTTGCTCGAGGCCATCATCGCGCCCGGGTTCACGCCCACCATGCCCACCGGCATGCCGGGCCAGTTGTGCGCGCCGAACACGGCCTCCATCGGGAACTTCTCGAACAGGCCGTCCTTGATCATCTCGCGCGCCCCGCCGCCGCCTTCTTCGGCCGGCTGGAAGATCAGGTAGACGGTGCCGTCGAAGTGGCGGTGCCGGCTCAGGTGCTTGGCCGCGGCCAGCAGCATGGCGGTGTGGCCGTCGTGGCCGCAGGCGTGCATCTTGCCGGGGTGGCGGCTGGCGTGTTCGAAGCGGTTGTGCTCGGTCATGGGCAGCGCGTCGATGTCGGCGCGCAGGCCCACGGCGCGCGGGCTCGTGCCGGCCTTGACGATGCCCACCACGCCCGTCTTGCCCAGGCCGCGGTGGATGGGGATGCCCCACTCGGTGAGCGCGCGGGCGATGACGTCGGCGGTGCGTTCTTCCTGGAAGCACAGTTCCGGGTGGGCGTGGATGTCGCGGCGGATGCGCGCGATTTCGGCCGCGTCGGCCAGGATGGGTTCGAGCAGGTTCATGGCAGGCCCGTCATTCGGAGGAGGGTCCATCTTAGCCATGCGGCGGACCTCGGCCCGAGCGGATAATCCCGCCATGGACGCGACCGCGATCGCCCACGAGGCCACCCGCACCGTGCAGGGCGTGTGCCCGCACGACTGCCCCGACACCTGCGCGCTGCGCGTCACGGTGGCCGGCGCGCCGGGTGCCGAGCGCGTGATCCGCGTGGCCGGCGACCCCGACCACCCGCCCACGCACGGCGTGCTGTGCACCAAGGTCAGCCGCTACGCCGAGCGCACCTACAGCGCGCAGCGCCTGCTCACGCCGCTGAAGCGCGTGGGGCGCAAGGGCGAAGGCCGCTTCGAGCCCATGGGCTGGGACGAGGCGCTGGCCACCATTGCCGCGCGGCTGTCGGCCATCGCGGCGCGGCAGCCCGAGGCCATCCTGCCCTACAGCTACGCCGGCACCATGGGCCTGGTGCAAGGCGAGGGCATGGCGGCGCGCTTCTTCCACCGCCTGGGCGCCAGCCTGCTGGACCGCACCATCTGCGCCAGCGCCGGCGGCGAGGCACTGGCCGCCACCTACGGCGGCAAGCTGGGCATGCGCGTGGAGCAGTTCGTCCACAGCCGGCTCATCCTCATCTGGGGCAGCAACCCCATCACCAGCAGCCTGCATTTCTGGACCTTTGCCCAGCAGGCCAAGCGCGCGGGTGCGAAGCTGGTGTGCATCGACCCGCGCCGCACCGAGACGGCCGAGAAGTGCCACCAGCACATCGCGCTGCTGCCGGGCACCGACGGCGCGCTGGCGCTGGGACTGATGCACGAGCTGATCGCCCACGACTGGCTCGACCACGACTACATTGCCCACCACGTCGAGGGCTTTGAACAGCTGCGCGACAAGGCCCTGGCCTGGCCGCCCGAGCGCGTGGCCGCGGTGTGCGGCATCGCGGCCGACGAGGTGCGCGGCCTGGCGCGCGATTACGCGCACGCCCGGCCCGCCGCCATCCGCCTGAACTACGGCATGCAGCGCGTGCGCGGCGGCGGCAACGCCGTGCGCCTGGTGGCGATGCTGCCCTGCCTGGTGGGCGCCTGGCGCCACGCCGCCGGCGGCCTGCTGCTCAGCACCAGCGGCAGCTTCGCTGGCGCGCGGCGCGACGCCTGGCTGCAGCGGCCCGATTTGCTGCAGATCGTGCACGGGCAGCGCCGCCCGCGCACTGTGAACATGAGCACCATTGGCGACGCGCTGCGGCACCTCGGCGGCGGCGACTTCGGGCCGCGCATCGAGGCCGTGGTCGTCTACAACAGCAACCCGGTGGCCGTGGCGCCCGACAGCCGCCGCGTCGTCGAGGGCTTCGCCCGCGAAGACCTGTTCACCGTGGTGCTGGAGCACTTCCAGACCGACACCGCCGACCATGCCGACATCGTGCTGCCCGCCACCACGCAGCTGGAGCACTGGGACGCGCACACCACCTACGGCCACACCTACGCCATGCTCAACCGCCCGGCGGTGCCGCCGCTGGGACAGGCGCTGAGCAACGCCGAGATCTTCCGCCGCCTGGCGGCGCGCATGGGCCCGTCCGGATTCAGCGAGCCCTGCTTCGCCGACAGCGACGAGACCATGGCGATGGGCGCCTTCGACCCCGCCGTGGTTGACGTGAACGAGCTGCGCGCGCGCGGCTTCAGCCGCCTGCGGCTGCCCGAGGCGCCCTTTGCCGAGGGCGGCTTCGCCACGCCCTCGGGCCGTGTGGTGGTCGACGCGCCCGGGCTGGGCGTGCCCGACTTCGTGCCCAACTACGAGAGCGCGCAGTCGGCGCCGGAGCTGGCCGCGCGCTACCCGCTGGCCATGATCTCGCCGCCGGCGCGGCACTTCCTCAACAGCAGCTTCGTCAACGTCGAGAGCTTGCGCGCCGCCGAGAAGGAGCCGCGCCTGGAGATGCACCCCGACGACGCCGCCGCGCGCGGCATCGCGCCAGGCGCCACCGTGCGCGTGTTCAACGACCGCGGCAGCTACGTCTGCAAGGCCGATCTGAACGGCGCTGCGCGGCCGGGCGTCGTCAACGGCCTGGGCATCTGGTGGCGCAAGATGGGCCTGAACGGCACCAACGTCAACGAGCTCACGCACCAGCGGCTCACCGACATCGGCCGCGCGCCGGCGTTCTATGACTGCCTCGTCGAGGTCGAGCCGGCCTGATCGGCGGAGGCGGCTGGTGAGGCTGGGTCTGCTGGGCGTGCTGGCCGCGGGCGGCGCGGCGCTGCTGCTGGGCGGCTGCGGCTCGCTGGGCTACTACGCGCAGGCGGTCAACGGCCACCTCGACCTGATGCAGCGCGCGCGCCCGGTGCCCGAGGTCATCGCCGACCCCGCCACGCCGGCACCGCTGCGCGAGCGGCTCGAGCTGAGCCAGCGCCTGCGCGACTTCGCCGTGGCCGAGCTGAAGCTGCCCGAGGGCCCGAGCTACCGCCGCTACGCCGACCTGGGCCGCAGCGCCGTGGTCTGGAACGTGGTGGCCGCGCCCGAGCTGAGCCTGGAGCTCAAGACCTGGTGCTTCCCGGTGGTGGGCTGCGTGGGCTACCGCGGCTACTACTCGCAGGCTGCGGCCGACGCGCTGGCCGCCGAGCTGCGCGCGCAGGGCTACGAGGTCCTGGTCTACGGCGTGCCGGCCTACAGCACGCTGGGCAAGCTCGAGTGGATGGGCGGCGACCCGCTGCTGAACACCTTCGTGAACGGCAGCGAGGCCGACCTGGCGCGGCTGATCTTCCACGAGCTCACGCACCAGGTCGTCTACGTCGGCGACGACACCACCTTCAACGAGAGCTACGCCACGGCGGTTGAGCGACTTGGCGGCCGGCTGTGGATGGAACGCTACGCCACGCCCGAGGCGCGTGCCGCCGACGCGCAGCGCCTGGCGCGCGCGGTGGCCTTCCGCGCCTTCGTGCAGCCCTGGCGGGCCGAGCTCGACGCGCTGTACCGCAGCGGCCAGCCGCCCGAGGCCCTGCGCGCCGCCAAGGCCGAGCTCATGGCGCGCCTGCGCCGCGCCTACGAGGCGCTCAAGGCCGACCCGGGCAGCCCGCTCGCGGGTTTTGCCGGCTACGACGGCTGGTTCGCGCGCGCCAACAATGCCTCTTTCGCGGTGATGGGGGCCTACAACGACTTCGTGCCCGCCTTCGAGCGCCTGTTCGAGGCCTCCGGCCGCGACTTCGCCCGCTTCCACGCCGAGGTGCGCGCGCTGGCCCCGCTGCCGCGGGCCGAGCGCCGCGCGCGGCTGGGCGCGCCGCCCTGACTTCCTGCCACCCCGCCGACCGACGGAGCTGACCCCGTGCCCGACATCCAGATCCACCGCAACCACGCCCTCGGCCTGAAGCGCGCCCGCGAGGTGGCCTGGCAATGGGCCGAGCAGGCCGAGTCCAAGTTCGACATGGAGTGCACCGTGATCGAGGGCCAGACCAGCGACACGGTGGAGTTCACGCGCAGCGGCGTCAGCGGCCGCCTCATCGTGGCGGCCGACCACTTCGACCTCGAGGCGAAGCTGGGCTTCCTGCTCGGCGCCTTTGCCAAGACGATCGAAGGCGAGATCACGAAGAACCTCGACGCGTTGCTGGCCCAGCCCGCCAAGGCCGGCAAAGCCCCTGCGGACGGCGCGCGCAAGGCGACGGCGAAAAAATGACGCTCATGAAGCGCCTCTCCCTCCCCGCCGCCGTACCCGCCCTGGCCCTTGCCGCCGCCCAGCTGACGGCCGCTACGCCAGCGGCCGCGCAGAGCACCAGAGCGGCGCCCGCCCCCGCCGCCTGCCCGCCGCTGTTCAACCACACCGTGCCGCGCCTGCAGGACGACCAGCCGCAGAACCTGTGCCAGTACGCCGGCAAGGTGCTGCTGGTCGTCAACACCGCCAGCTACTGCGGCTTCACCAAGCAGTTCGAGGGCCTGGAGGCGCTGAACGCCCGCTACGGCCCGCGCGGCCTGGTGGTGATGGGCTTCCCGAGCGGCGACTTCAAGCAGGAGGACGCCGACGCGAAGAAGACCGCCGAGGTCTGCTTCAACACCTACGGCGTGCGGTTCCCGATGTTCGCCACCGGCCCCGTGCGCGGCGCGGGCGCGCAACCCCTGTTCCGGCAACTGGCCCAGGCCACCGGCCAGCAGCCGAGCTGGAACTTCAACAAGTACCTCGTGGGCCGCGACGGCAAGCCCATCGCGCACTTCGGCAGCATGACGAGCCCCACCAGCGAGCCCATCACGGCGGCCATCGAGAAGGCGCTGGCGGTGCCGGCGCCGAAGTAGCGGCGGCTACTGCAGGCTCTCGATGAGGTCGATGTACTCCTGCATCGCCTCGTCGGCGCTCTTGCCCTTCACGGCCGCCCAGGCGTCGTACTTGGCGCGGCCGACCATGTCGGTGAAGCCGGGGCGCTTGCCCTGCACGTCGCCTTCCGTCGCCTGCTTGTACAGCGAGTAGATCTTCAGCAGCGTCATGTTGTCGGGCTTCTCCGGCAGCTGCTTGCTGGCGGCGACGGCGGCTTCGAACGCGGCTTTCAGATTGGCCATGGGGCACCCGGGTGATTCAGAGCTTGACGCTGGCGATGCTACACAGCATCGTCGACTCTCCCCGGCGCCCTCGGCGGCGCCTGAAGCCGAGGAGAAACCCGATGGACGGCGTCGCCAGCACGCCGCAGCCCAGCCCCCGCGCCGGCCCGCGCGCCGAGCGCATGTCGCGCGTGGACACCGCCTGGCTGCGCATGGACAACGACGTCAACCTGATGATGATCGTCGGCGTCTGGCTGCTCGCCCCGGCCATCACGCTGCAGGCCCTGCGCGAGCGCGTCCAGGCCAAGCTGCTGCAGTACGACCGCTTCCGCCAGAAGGCGGTGCACGACGCGCTGGGCGCGCAGTGGGTCGATGACGAGGCCTTCGACATCGCACACCACGTGCTGCCGATGACGCTGGACCGGCGCGCCGGCGAGAGCGAGCGCCACGCGCTGCAGCGCGCCTGCGGCGAGCTGGCCGCCACGCCGCTGGACCCGCAGCGCCCGCTGTGGCAGTTCCACCTCGTCGAGGACTACGAGGGCGGCAGTGCGATGGTGGCGCGTGTGCACCACTGCATCGGCGACGGCATCGCCCTCATCAGCGTGATGATGAGCATCACCGACGGTGGCGCCGATCCACCCAGGCGCCGCCGCAAGGCCATGCCCGACGAGGGCCACGAGCCCGACTGGCTGGCCGACGCCGTGCTCAAGCCGCTGACCGAGCTCACCATCAAGGCCATCGGCATGTACGGCAGCGGCGTGGGCCGCGGCATGGAGGTGCTGGCCAACCCGGCGCAGCCGCTGCTGTCCAGCATGGGCATGGCCAGGAGCGGGCTGCAGGTGGCGCAGGACGTGGCCGCGCTGGCGCTGATGTGCGACGACTCGCCCACGCTGCTCAAGGGCAAGCCGGCGGGCCGCAAGGTGGTGGCCTGGGGCGAGCCGATCCCGCTGGAGCAGGTCAAGACCATCGGCCGGGGCCTGGGCTGCACCGTCAACGACGTGCTGCTGGCCTGCGCCGCCGGCGCCATCGGCAGCTGGCTGGCCGACCAGGGCCAGGACCCGTCGGGCAAGGAGATCCGCGCCATGGTGCCGGTGAACCTGCGCCCGCTGGACAAGGCCTGGCAACTGGGCAACCGCTTCGGCCTGGCGCCGCTCGTGCTGCCGGTGGGCATCGCCAACCCCATCGAGCGCGTCTACGCCGTGCACCGCCGCATGGCCGACATGAAGGGCAGCTACCAGCCGCTGCTGGCCTTTGCCATCCTCAGCGTCAGCGGGCTGTTCATCAAGCCCGTGCAGGACGCCGTGCTGGGCCTGTTCGCCAAGAAGACCACGGCGGTGATGACCAACGTGCCGGGCCCGGCGGTGCCGCTCAAGCTGTGCGGCAGCACGCTGCGCCAGACCATGTTCTGGGTGCCGGCCTCGGGCGACGTGGGCGTGGGCGTGAGTATCCTCAGCTACGGCGGCGGCGTGCAGTTCGGCCTGATCACCGACGAGAAGCTCTGCCCCGAGCCGCAGCAGATCATCGACCGCTTCGAGCCGCAATTCGAGCAGCTCACCTGGCTGACGATGATGCTGCCCTGGGCCGGCGAGCCCGACTACTGAACCCCGAACCCGACCACCAAGGAGCAAGGCCATGGCCGTGAGCGTCGACATCGACCTGGGCTACGAGTTCACCGTGAAGGCGCCGTTCGACGAGGTGTTCGACGTGCTGTCGGACGTGCCCACCTCGGTGAGCCACTTCCCCAAGGTCGAGCAGCTCGTCGACATGGGCAAGGGCGTCTACCGTTGGGAGATGCACAAGGTCGGGACCGCGCAGGTGAACATCCAGACCGTCTACGCCAGCCAGTACGTGGCCGACAAGAAGAAGGGCACGGTGGTCTGGACGCCCGTCAAGGGCGTGGGCAACGCGCAGGTGGGCGGCAGCTGGACCATCGCCAAGGCCAAGAAGGGCACGGCCATCACGCTCAAGACGCACGGCACGGTCGAGGTGCCGCTGCCGGGCCTGATGAAGATGGTGGTGGTGCCGGTGGTGAAGAACGAGTTCGAAGGCCTGGTCGAGAAGTACATCGACAACCTCATCAAGCGCTTCGGCGGCGAGGTCTGACGCGGCCTTCGCGGTTCGTTCCGGCGCGCCGCCCCAGGGCTTCAGCGCTTCGGCGCGGCCAGCCACCACAGCTGGCCGGGCACGGGCAGGCGCTGCTCCAGGCGCAGCGTCGCGGCCTCCGGCGGACGCGCGTGCACGAGGCCATGGCGCGCGGCCAGCGCATCCAGGTAGGCACTGCCGTGCGCGTAGCGCGCGGTGGGCAGCAGCGCCACCGCGCTGCCCGCGGGTGCCGACTCCACGCTGAAGGCGAACACGCCGCCGGGGGCCAGCGCGTGGCGCACGGCGGCGAAGACGGGGTCGAGGTCGCCGACGTAGATGAAGACATCGGCCGCCAGCACCAGCGCCAGCGACGCCGCCGGCCGCTGCCGCAGGTGGTCCACCAACTCGGCCGTGTGCAGCGCGTCGTAGGCGCCGGTGGCGCGGGCGCGTTCGACCATGGCGCTGGAGACGTCCAGCCCCTCCAGCCGGTCGACCAGCGGCCGCACGAGGCGGCCGACCAGGCCGGTGCCGCAGCCCAGGTCGAGCGCCGTGGCGTAGCGGCGGCCCACCAGGCCCGGCAGCAGCAGTTCGGGGGCGCGGTACTCCAGGGTCTCGAGGTGCTGCTCGAAATCGGCCGCGTAGCCGTCGAACAGGGCTTCGACGTAGCCCGGGGGCGGCAGCGGCGGCGTGGCGGCGTCGCGCGCGCCGTTCAGGCCGGCCAGCAGCCACGGGCGGAGCGCGTCGGCCGGGTCCAGCGCGGCGGCGCGCTGCAGGGCGCCGCGGGCCGCGTCGGCCTGGCCGAGGTCCTTGTGCAGCGAGCCGGCCAGCCGCCAGGGCTCGGCCCAGCCGGCGTGCTGGCCGCGCTGGGCGCGGGCCTCGGCCAGGGCCTCGTCGAGCCGGCCCAGGCGCGCCAGGCATTCGGCATGGCGCAGCGCGGCGCGCGGGGGCGGCGAGGGCAGGGCCAGCAGGCAAGCGTAGGCCTGCAGCGCCTCGGCCGGGCGCGCCAGCGCCAGCAGGGCCTCGCCCTGGTGGGCCCAGGCCTCGGCGTGTGTGGGCGCGGCGCTGCTGGCCTGCTGCAGCAGCGGCAGGGCCTCGGCGGCGCGGCCCTGGGCCAGCAGCGCGGCGCCCAGATTGGTGAGCGTGGACGGCCGGCCCGGCAGCGCCGCCAGCGAGGCGCGGTACTGCGCCTCGGCCTCGGCCAGAAGGCCCCCCTGCTGGGCGGCCAGGCCGGCCTCGAAGGCACGGCGGGCGGTGTCGAAAGCGGCGGGGTCCGTGGGCGCTGGCATGGCAGGGGATTGTCGCGGCCCCTGCGGCCTGGGGCGGCGCCCAAGCCGGCCACACAATCCGCGCCGTGAACGCGCCCGCCGCCCCGCCGCCTGCCGCCGCCGCCGCCGCCGCCGCCGACCCGGCGCGCGAGCGCTTCGTCGCCCTGCTGCGCGCGCAGCAGGCCCAGGGCGGCTGGCGCAAGCTCGTGCTTTCGGGCCCGCGTGCGGGTGGCGGCGCCGAGGCCGATCTGCAGCGCGTGACCGTGCGCTCCGTGCTGCTGCGCGGCGGCCCGGTGCTGAGCTTCGTGAGCCGCCACGCCACGCGCGACCTCACGCACAACCACGCGCCCGACGAGGCCCTGGCGCTCATCGCGGGCTGGCTGGGCCCGCGCTTCCGCCACGCCCACTTCGACGGCGTCGAGGTCGAGGCCGAGCTGCGCTTCGGCAAGCGCGGCAGCGGGCATGTCGCGATCCGCCCGCGGCATGCCGCCGCCGGCGCGACCGCGGCCCCCGTCGCGCCCCAGGCCCACGACCGCGCCAGGCCCCGCCCGCTGGCCGCCGACCGCCCCTGGCTCACCGCCCTGGGCATCACCACGCCCGACGGCCAGCCCGTGCCGGCCATGGCGCGCAAGTGGAAGCAGATCAACCGCTTCGTCGAGATCGTCTCGCAGGCGCTGGCGCGCACGCCGCTGCTGCGGCCGCGCGACGAGCCCGTGCGCGTGGTGGACTTCGGCGCCGGCCGCGCCTACCTGACCTTCGCGCTGCACGACTGGCTGGCGCAGCAGGGTCTGGCGCTCGACGTGCGCGGCATCGAGCTGCGCGCCGACCTCGTGGCCGAAGGCAACCGCATCGTCCAGGGCCTGGGCCTGCAGGGCCTGCGGATGGTGCAGGGCGACGTGGGCGACGCCGCTGCGGCGCCGGAGCGCTTCGACGTCATGATCGCGCTGCACGCCTGCGATACCGCCACCGACGCCGCCATCCACCGCGGCATCACCGCCGGCGCGCAGCTCATCGTCTGCTCGCCCTGCTGCCACAAGCAGCTGCGCCCGCAGCTGCTGAGCCCGGGGCCGCTGCGCAGCGTGTTCCAGCACGGCATCCACGCCGAGCAGCAGGCCGAGATGCTCACCGACACGCTGCGCGCGCTGCTGCTGCAGGCCAGCGGCTACGAGACGCAGGTGTTCGAGTTTGTGGCGCTGGAGCACACGCGCAAGAACAAGATGATCCTGGCCGTGAAGCGGCCGCAGCCCCGCGAGGCCGAGCGCGCCGCCGCGCTGGCCGAGGCCGACGAGCTGCAGCGCTTCTTCGGCATCCGCGAGCAGGCGCTGCGGCGGCTGCTCGCGGTCTGAGGGGCGTCCGGCGCGGCGCTGGCCCGCCGGTCAGGCCGCGGCCTCGAGCCCGTGCGCGAAGTGCTCGTGCATCAGCGCCGCCGCCGCGGTGGCATCGCGCCGCTCGATCGCGGCCATGAGCTCGCGGTGCTCGGCCAGGCTCTCGGCCAGGCGCCCGCGCTTGAACAGCGAGTGGTGGCGGTTGAGCTTCATCACCTTGCGCAGGTCCAGCACGGTCTGCTCGGCCCAGCGGTTGCCCGCCACGCGCAGGAGTGCCAGGTGGAAGCGCTCATTGGCGGCGAAGAACGCGTCGCGCTGGCGCACGCGGCGCTCGAGCTCGTCGTGCAGCGCGCGCAACTCGGCGCGCTCGGCTTCGTTGGCCTGCTCGGCCGCGCGGGCGGCGGCATCGCTTTCCAGCAGCGCGAGCAGGTGGTACACCTGCGCGACGTCGTCGCGCGACATCTCCGTCACGTAAGCCCCTCGCCCGGCCTTGAGCGTGACCAGCCCTTCGACGGCCAGCACCTTGAGCGCCTCGCGCATGGGCGTGCGGCTGATGCCGAAGGCGGCGGCGAGCTTGAGCTCGTCGATCCAGCTGCCGGGCTCGAGCTCGCGCCCGAAGATCTGCTGGCGCAGGCGGTCGGCCACGTCCTGGTAGAGGGCGCGGCGCGGCAGCGCGGCGGTGGCAGGGGCGCTCAAGGTGGGGCGGCAGCGAGGGTGGAGGAGCCGGGTTCGTCAGATCCGTGCAGGTTTTGCATTCATAATTATGCCAACCGGCGCCGGGCCCGCAAGGCCCAGGCCCCCCGACGCAGCGAGTGGAGCGAGACGATGAGCGAAACCGACAAGACCCCCCGTGCCGAGGCCGGCAGCGACGCGCTGGCCGCCTGGCGCAAGGCTGCCGCGAAGAGCGCGCCGGGGGGCGACGTCGAGGCGCTGCGCTGGGTCACGCCCGAGGGCCTGGACGTCAAGCCGCTGTACACCGCGGCCGACCTCGAAGGCCTGCCGCACACCGACACGCTGCCCGGCTTCGAGCCCTTCATCCGCGGCCCGCAGGCCACGATGTACGCGGTGCGGCCGTGGACCATCCGCCAATACGCGGGCTTCTCCACCGCCGAGGACAGCAACCGCTTCTACCGCCAGGCCCTGGCCGCGGGCGGGCAGGGCGTCAGCGTGGCCTTCGACCTGGCCACGCACCGCGGCTACGACAGCGACCACCCGCGCGTGCTGGGCGACGTCGGCAAGGCCGGCGTGGCCATCGACAGCGTTGAGGACATGTTGATCCTCTTCGACGGCATCCCGCTCGACCAGGTGAGCGTGAGCATGACCATGAACGGCGCCGTGCTGCCGGTGCTGGCGGGCTACGTGGTGGCGGCCGAGGAGCAGGGCGTGAAGCCCGAACAGCTGAGCGGCACCATCCAGAACGACATCCTCAAGGAGTTCATGGTTCGCAACACCTACATCTATCCGCCGGCACCGTCGATGCGGATCGTGGCGGACATCATCGAGCACACCGCGCGGCACATGCCGAGGTTCAACTCCATCAGCATCAGCGGCTACCACATGCAGGAGGCCGGCGCCAACCAGGCGCTGGAGCTGGCCTTCACGCTGGCCGACGGCAAGGAGTACGTGAAGACGGCCGTGGCGCGCGGCCTGGATGTCGACGAGTTCGCCGGCCGCCTGAGCTTCTTCTGGGCGATCGGGATGAACTTCTATCTCGAGATCGCAAAGATGCGCGCGGCGCGGCTCTTGTGGTGCCGCGTCATGAAGGGCTTCGGCGCCAAGAACCCCAAGAGCCTGATGCTGCGCACGCACTGCCAGACCAGCGGCTGGAGCCTGACCGAGCAGGACCCGTACAACAACATCGTGCGCACCACCATCGAGGCCATGGCGGCGGTGTTCGGCGGCACGCAGTCTCTGCACACCAACAGCTTCGACGAGGCCATCGCGCTGCCCACCGAGTTCAGTGCCCGCATCGCGCGCAACACCCAGCTCATCCTGCAGGAAGAGACGCACATCACCAGCGTCGTCGACCCCTGGGCCGGCAGCTACCTGATGGAGAAGCTGACGCAGGAGATGGCCGACAAGGCCTGGTCCATCATCGAGGAGGTCGACGCTTTGGGCGGCATGACCCTGGCCGTGGACTCCGGCTGGGCCAAGCTCAAGATCGAGGCCAGCGCCGCCGAGAAGCAGGCGCGCATCGACTCGGGCGCCGACGTCATCGTGGGCGTCAACAAGTACAAGCCCCAGACCATCGACAAGATCGACATCCTCGATGTCGACAACGTCAAGGTGCGCGAGGAGCAGATCGCGCGGCTGGCGCAGATCCGGGCCACGCGCGACAGCGCCAAGGTCCAGGCGTGCCTGGCGGCGCTGACCGAGGCGGCGCGCACGGGCCAGGGTAACCTGCTGGCGCTGAGCATCGACGCGATGCGCGCCCGCTGCACGGTGGGGGAGGTGAGCGATGCACTCGAAC
>JAUMBF010000022.1:0-16897 GCA_032115875.1 Rubrivivax sp. | reverse complement strand
CGCGGAGGCCGCGCATGAGCGACACGCAAAGCGTGGTCACCGTGCGAAGCACGGGTGCTCGATACCGGCGCAGGCTCACATCGCGCAGCGATGTGAAGCACGCGCAGCGTGCGGGCCGCAGCCAGAATCGAGCACTCATGCGCGGAGGCCGCGCATGAGCAGGTTGATGCCAAGCGCCGCGCGCGGATCCGGCTCCGCCGGGCCGCTGCGCGAGCCCGCTCGGGGGGCAGCGACCAGCGGGAGCGTGGGGGTCCATTGCTGATGCCGCACCTCGTCGTCATGGCCGCCGGCACCGGCGGGCACATCATGCCGGGCCTGGCGGTGGCGCGCGAGATGCAGCGTCGCGGCTGGACGGTGTCGTGGCTGGGTACCTCGCACGGCATGGAGAACAAGCTCGTGCCGCAGCACGGCGGCCCGGCTCTGGCGCTGGACACCATCCGCTTCAGCGGCCTGCGTGGCAAGGGCCTGCTGCACACCGCCACGGGCGGCCTGCGGCTGCTCAAGGCGATGTGGGACTGCCGCTCGATCCTGAAGCGCCGCGCCGCCGACGCGGTGCTGGGCATGGGCGGCTACGTCTGCTTTCCGGGTGGCCTGATGGCGAGCTGGCTCGGCCGGCCGCTGTTGCTGATGAATGCCGACGCCGCTTTGCTGCTGTCCAACCGCGGCCTCCTGCCCGTGGCCGACCGCGTGGCCTTCGGCTTCGAGGGTGAGGCCGCGCAAAGCACGAAGATCGGCGTCGTCACCGGCAACCCGGTGCGCGCCGAAATCGAGGCCATCGCCGCGCCCGCTGAACGCCTGGCCGGCCGCAGCGGACCGCTGAGGCTGCTGGTGGTGGGTGGCAGCCTGGGCGCGCAGGTGCTGAACCGCACGCTGCCCGAGGCGATCGCGACGCTGCCGGCGCAGGCCCGGCCGCAGGTGCTGCACCAGACCGGAAGCGCCGACGAGGCGGCCGTGCGCGCCGCCTACGCCAGCCACGGCATCACCGCCGAAGTGCGCGCCTTCATCGAGGACATGCCCGCGCAGCTCGCCGCCTGCGACCTGATGGTGTGCCGTGCCGGCGCGATCACGGTCAGCGAACTCTGCGCCGCGGGCGTACCGGCTGTCCTGGTGCCGTTGGTGGTGAGCACCACCGCGCATCAGCGCGACAACGCGCAGTGGCTGGCCGGGCAGGGCGGCGCCGTGCATCTGCCGCAGGCGGAGCTGACGGCCGGGCGGCTGGCCGCCGAACTGATCAAGCTCGACCGCGACACGCTGCAGGCGATGGCCACGAAGGCCCGCGCCCAGGCCCGTCCGCAGGCGGCGGCGCGCGTGGCCGACGAGATCGAGGCACTGGTGAAGAGGGCGGCGCGATGAACCACGCCGTGCACCACATCCACTTCGTCGGCGTCGGCGGCTCGGGCATGGGCCCGCTGGCCGAGATCATGGCCGGCCTGGGCTACGCCGTCAGCGGCTCCGACCTGCAGGCCAGCGCCACCACCGAGCGTCTGGCGCGGCTGGGCGTGCGGGTGCACATCGGCCACGATGCCGCCCACGTGGCCGGCGCGCAGGCTCTGGTCACCAGCACGGCAGTGAAGCCCGGCAACCCCGAGGTAGTGGCCGCACGCGCGGCCCGCATCCCCATCGTCGCGCGGGCTGCGCTGCTGGCCGAGCTGATGCGCCACAAGCAGGGCATCGCCATCGCCGGCACGCACGGCAAAACGACCACTACCTCGCTGGTGGCCAGCGTGCTGGCCGAGGCCGGCACCGACCCCAGCTTCGTGATTGGCGGCGAGCTCCAGGGCCCCGGCGGCCAGCGGGGCCAAGCCGCGCGACTCGGCGCAGGCGATCTGCTCGTGGCCGAGGCCGACGAAAGCGACGCCAGCTTCCTGGCCCTGAGCCCGGTGCTGGCGGTGGTGACCAACATCGACGCCGACCACATGGAGACCTACGGCCACGAGCTGCCGCGGTTGCATGAGGCCTTCGTGCAGTTCGTCGCGCGCCTGCCGTTCTACGGCCGTGTCATGGTCTGCGTCGACGATCCCGGCGTGCAGGCTGTGCTGCCGCGTCTGGAGCGCTACGTCACCACCTACGGTCTGGGAGCAGGCGCGGACCTGCGCGCCGTGGACGTGGCCGCTCTCGAAGGTGGCCGCATGCGCTTCACAGCGCGCCAGTCTGGCTTCGACGACCTGGCCGTGACGCTCAACCTGGCCGGCGAGCACAACGTGCGCAACGCGCTGGCGGCGCTGGCGGTGGCGCGCACGCTGAACCTGCCCGATACTGCCGCGGCGCGCGCCTTCGAGGCCTTTGCCGGCGTGGGCCGCCGCTTCGCGAAAGCCGGCCCGCTGCGCGCGGCCGGCGGTGGCCACTACAGGCTGGTCGATGACTACGGCCACCATCCCGCCGAGCTGGCTGCGGTCATCGCCGCCGCGCGCGGGGCCTACCCGGGCCGGCGCCTGGTGCTGGCCTTCCAGCCGCACCGCTACACGCGCACGCGCGACTGCTTTGCCGGCTTTGCTGCCGTGCTGCGCGGCGCCGACGCGGTGTGGCTGACCGAGGTCTACCCGGCCGGCGAGGCACCGATAGCCGGCGCCGACGGCGCCAGCCTGGCTGCTGCGGTGCCCGGCGCGCACTTCGTGCCGCGGCTCGCGGAGCTGCCCGCCGCGCTGCACGCCGCGCTGCACGACCGCGACGTGCTTCTGTGCATGGGTGCAGGTTCCATCGGCACGCTGCCGAAGATGCTGCAGGTGCTGTCGAACAACGTCTCGCAAGGAGATGCGGCATGAGTGTGGCCTTCGACATCGACGCGACCATCGAACCCGCGGCGATGGGCAAGGTGGCCGTCCTCATGGGCGGCACCAGTGCCGAGCGCGAGGTCAGCCTCATGAGCGGCTCCGGTGTGCTCGCCGCGCTGCGCAGCCAGGGCGTGGACGCCCACGACTTTGACCCCGCCCAGCGCCCGCTGCAGGCGCTCAGGGACGAAGGCTTTGCCCGCGCGTTCATCGCCCTGCACGGCCGCGGCGGCGAAGACGGCTCGCTGCAAGGCGCGCTGGAGTTGCTGCACCTGCCCTACACGGGCAGCGGCGTGATGGCCAGCGCCATCGCGATGGACAAGACCATGACCAAGCGCGTCTGGCTGGCCGAGGGCCTGCCCACCCCGCGCTGGGTGCTGCTGCAGCCGGGCCGCCTGGCGCGCGAGCACGTCATCACCGTGCCCGACACCCTGGGCCTGCCCCTGATCGTGAAGCCGCCGCGCGAGGGCAGCTCCATCGGCATCAGCAAGGTCGAGGGCTATTCGCAGATGCAGGAGGCCGTGAAGCGGGCTGCGCAGTACGACCCCGATGTGCTCTGCGAGGAGTTCGTGCGCGGCATCGAGCTCACCTGCCCGGTGCTGGGCGCGGGCGACGCCGCACGCGCGCTGCCGGTGGTGCGCATCGCCGCGCCCGGCGGCAACTACGACTACGAGCACAAGTACTTCTCCGACGACACCGGCTACCACTGCCCGAGCGGCCTGCCGCCGCAGGAAGAGGCCGAGGTGCAGCGCCTGACGCTGGCCGCCTACCGCGCCCTGGGTTGCCGCGGCTGGGGCCGCGCCGACCTGATGCTGAGAACCGACCCGATGAACAACGACCGCAAGGTCTTCCTGCTCGAAATGAACACCAGCCCCGGCATGACCAGCCACTCGCTGGTGCCGATCTCGGCGCGCCAGGCCGGCATCAGCTACGAACGGCTGTGCCTGCTGCTGCTGGCCCAGGCCACGCTGGACAGCGCGCGCGACTGAAACCCGCACACGCCCCCGCCATGCCCACGCTCCGCCGCCCTGCCCAGCCCGCCGCTGCCGCGCGCGGCGCGGCGCCGCTGCCGGCCGACGTTCGCCTGATGAACGCCGTGGCCGGCGCGGTGTTCGTGCTGGCCGCGGCCGGTGCCGGCCTGGTGGCCTGGGCCTGGCTGATGCGCAGCCCCTGGTTCCCGATCCGGGCCATCCAGATTGACGGTGACCTGGCGCGCAACAGCCTGCCCACCATCCGCGCCAACGCCGCGCCGCGGCTGGCTGGCAACTTCTTCAGCGTCGACCTGCAGCAAAGCCGCGCCGCCTTCGAGGGCGTGCCCTGGGTGCGGCGCGCCGTGGTGCGCCGGGTGTGGCCCGACCGCCTGGCGGTGCGGCTCGAAGAGCACCGCGCGGTGGCGCTGTGGGCGGGCGAGGAGCCGCTGTCTGCCGCCGACACCGGCCGCCTGGTCAACAGCCACGGCGAGGTGTTCGACGCCAACGTCGGCGACGTCGAGGACGAGGCCCTGCCCGTGCTCGGCGGCCCGGAGGAGCGCGCCGCCGAGGTGCTGGCCATGCTGCAGCGGCTGCAGCCTCTGCTGGAGCCGCTGGACCTGCGGCTGAGTGCACTGCACCTGTCGGGCCGCGGCTCCTGGCGCGCCGGCCTTGACAGCGGCGCCACCATGGAGCTGGGCCGCGGCAGCGAGGACGAGGTGGTGGCGCGCACCGAACGCTTCGTGCGCACCTTCGCCACCGCCAACGCCCGGTGGCGCGCCCCCTTGCTCCACGCCGATCTGCGCCACGCCAACGGCTACGCCATGCGGCTGCGCGGCGTGACCACCACCCCCGGCGCCGCCGCCGCACCGGCCGGCGCGACGAACTGACATCACGAGGAACACACCCATGGCCAAGGACTACAAGGACATGGTGTTCGGGCTGGACATCGGCACCGCCAAGGTGATGGTGGTGGCCGCCGAAGTGGTCGACGGCGAGCTGCGGCTGGCCGGCCTCGGCGTGGCACCCACGCATGGCCTCAAGCGCGGCGTCGTCGTCAACATCGACGCCACCGTGGCCAGCATCCAGCAGGCGCTGAAGGAGGCCGAGATGATGGCTGCCTGCAAGATCACGAGCGTCTACACGGGCATCACGGGCAGCCACATCCGCGGCCTCAACAGCACCGGCATGGTGATCGTGCGCGACAACCGCGAGGTCACGCCCACCGATGTGGCGCGCGTGGTCGAGACGGCCAAGGCCATCAACATCCCCAACGACCAGCGACTGCTGCTGGTGGAGCCGCAGGAGTTCATCATCGACGGGCACGAGGTGAAGGAGCCCATCGGCATGAGCGGCTCGCGCCTGGAGGTCAAGGTGCACATCGTCACCGGGGCCGGCAGCGCCGCCGAGAACGTCCTCAAGTGCGTGCGCCGCTGCGGCCTGGAGGTCGAGCGCCTGGTGCTCAACCCCAGCGCAAGCGCCAGCGCCGTGCTGACGGATGACGAAAAGCAATTGGGCGTGGCCGTCGTCGACATCGGCGCCGGCACCACCGACGTGCAGATCTACACCGACGGCAGCGTGCGCCACACCGCCGTTATCCCGATTGCCGGCGACCTCATCACCAGCGACATCGCGATGGCGCTGCGCACGCCCACCAAGGATGCCGAGGAGATCAAGCTCGAGCACGGCGTGGCCAAGCAGTTGCTGGCCGACGCGTCGGCGATGGTCGAGGTGCCCGGCCTGGGCGACCGCGCGCCGCGCATGCTCAACAAGCAGGCGCTGGCCGGCGTGATCGAGCCGCGCGTGGAGGAGATCTTCAGCCTCGTGCACCAGGTCATCCGCGAAAGCGGCTACGAGGAGCTTTTGTCCAGCGGCATCGTCATCACCGGCGGCAGTGCGGTGATGCCGGGCATGGTGGAGCTGGGCGAAGACATCTTCCTCAAGCCCGTGCGCAAGGGCTTGCCGCTGTACGGCGGCACGCTGGCCGACATGGTGGCCAGCCCGCGCAGCGCCACCGTGATGGGGCTGCTCGAAGAGGCCCGCGTGGCGCGCACGCGCGGGCACAAGGCGGCGGCGCAGGCCGGCTCGGTGAAGAACCTGGTCGGCCGCGCCAAGGACTGGTTTCTCGGCAATTTCTAGACGAGAGGGCTCGTGACGAACCGACGACGAAGACCGCGGTCCCCACAAGAAGCCCGCTTTCCGTTACTCACCCAGGCAACTGCAACTTTTCTCCAGGAGGCTCACATGCCCATCGAGATGATCGACGAGTTCGAACAAGGCACCCAGATCAAGGTTATCGGCGTCGGGGGCGGCGGCGGCAATGCCGTCGAGCACATGATCTCCCAGGGCGTGCAGGGCGTGGAGTTCATCTGCGCCAACACCGATGCGCAGGCCCTGCAGCGCAGCAGCGCCGGCATGCTGGTGCAGCTGGGCAAGACGGGCCTGGGCGCGGGCAGCAAGCCCGACATGGGCCGTGTGTCCGCCGAAGAGGCCAACGACCGCATCAAGGAGGCCATCAGCGGCGCGCACATGCTGTTCATCACCGCCGGCATGGGCGGCGGCACCGGCACCGGCGCGGCGCCGGTGATCGCGCGCGTGGCCAAGGAGCTGGGCATCCTTACCGTGGGCGTGGTCACCAAGCCCTTCGAGTTTGAAGGCAAGCGCCGCTGCAAGCAGGCCGACGACGGCGTGGCCGAACTCGAGGCCAACGTCGACAGCCTCATCGTCGTGCTCAACGAGAAGCTGCTCGAGGTGATGGGCGACGACGTCACGCAGGAGCAGGCCTTCGCGCACGCCAACGACGTGCTCAAGAACGCGGTGGGCGGCATCAGCGACATCATCCACATCCCCGGCCTCGTGAACGTGGACTTCGAGGACGTGAAGACAGTGATGTCCGAGCCCGGCAAGGCGATGATGGGCACGGCCGTGGCCGGCGGCCCGGACCGCGCCACCAAGGCGGCCGAGGCCGCCGTGGCCTGCCCGCTGCTGGAGGGCATTGATCTCTCCGGTGCGCGCGGCGTGCTGGTGCTGATCGCGGCGAGCAAGGCCACCTTCAAGCTGGCCGAGAGCCGCAACGCCATGAACGCCATCAAGCGCTATGCCGCCGACGACGCGCACGTGATCTTCGGCACCGCCTACGACGAGAGCCTGGGCGACCAGCTGCGCGTGACCGTGATCGCCACGGGCCTGAGCAGCGCCAAGGGCCGCGGCGTGCAGACGCCGCCGCCGATGACGCTGGTGCAGTCGCCGCAGCACGTGCCGCACCACGTGCCGCAGCATGCGCCGCAGGCCCTGCCGCGCACCGGGACTGACAACCTGCCGGCGCTCAACGCACCGCTGACGGCACCGCTGACCACGGCCGCGGCCACGCCGGCTGCGGCCACGATGGGCGCTGGCGGCCCGGGCCTGGGCGGCGTGCAGGCCGCGCCGGGCTACGAGAGCCTGAACACCCCCAGCGTGTGGCGCACCAACCGCACCCACGCGGCAGCCAAGGTGGATGCGCTGGCCAGCAACGGCATGGACGAGATCGAGATCCCGGCCTTCCTGCGCAAGCAGGCGGATTGATCGCGTTCGTGCCAACCAGCAAAGGCGGCCTGCGGGCCGCTTTTGTTTTGGGTGCCGGGCGCCGGGCGTGGCGTCGGGCGATCAAGTTCGCGCCGCGGCGGCCGATGAGGCTGTCGAGCGGGTCGCTTGCGGGCGGCGCGGACGGAGAACGGGATGACGCTGAAGCTGCCCTGGACCTATGAGCGCGACGAATGCTGGGGACCTGCGGGCGAGCCGCTGCTGAGTGCCATCTTGCGCAACGATGAGTTGCTGCTGCGCGTGCGCAACTCGCGCGCCCATGGGCTGGAGGTGGTGATCGGTCCGGTCGGCCACGCCGCGTTCGACGACGACGGCGGCACGCCCGCGTTCAAGGTCGCCTTCGACGAAGGGCCCCCGTGGGCGCTGGCGGCGCGCGTGCAGGGCTGCGGGGAACTGGCCTTCGTGGCCGACGCGCGCCGCATGGTGGCCGAGCTGAACTGCGCCAACCGGCTGCGGCTGCACGCGCGGCCGCGCCTTGGCGGCACCTGGCTGCAGCTCGATGCGAGCATCGACGATCTGCAACTGGCCCGGTTGCTGGAGCCCGCCAGCGGAATCGCGCTGGTGTACCGGGATGAGGTCCGCCAGCGCCGGCTGGCCCATCAGCGTGCCCGTGAAGCAGCAGCACGCGCGACGCCGCCGGTGCCGCGCGCGCCGGCCGAAGCAGCGCCGTCGGCCGCCCAAGAGCTGATCAGCGCCGTGGCGCCGCTGGCTGCCTTTGCCATCGGCGCCAAGCTGGGGCGCCGGATGTTCGGCCCGGACCGGCATGACTGAGGGCGGAGCGCGCGCATGACCAACGCCGCGCTGCAGGCCCACGCCGGGGACGCCCCGGACGCGCCGACGGCCCCGCCTGGCGCCGGGGCCGCGCCGGCTGCGCCCGCCCGCCCGCGGCCCGTGACGTGGTGGCCGCTGGCGCGGCTGTGCCGCCAGGTCGAGCGCGGCGATGCGGCCTGGCTGGGCGCGCTGGGGCCGCAGGCCCTGCCGGCCGTAAAGGCGATGCGCCGGGCACAGGCGGCCTGGCGCGCCCGCCGCCGCGGCCCTGCGGGCCCTGAAGGCAAGCCGCTGCCGCCCCCGCCCGTCGGAGCCCTGCGCACTGCGGCCTTGGCTGCCGCCGGGGCGGCCCTGCGGGTAGGTGCGCGGCCGGCGGGGTTCTTCGTGCCGGCGCCGACCCCGTTCGGCCCCGGCCTGCTGCTGAACCTGCCGCAGTTCAAGGACTGGCTGCACCGGGACTTTGTTCGGGAGGCCGCCGTGCCGCCCGATGCGCCGCCCGAGCACGCCGCCGCCCGCGCCCGCGAGGTGCTGCTGCGCCAGTGCCTGACATTGAGCGGGGTCGACGACAGCCTGCAGCGGCGCGGCCACCTCCTGCAACTGCTGCGCGACCACGGCCATGACCAGCCGCTGCTGGACCTGGTGCGCCGTGCGGCCCGGGACGGGCTGCCCCGGGGCTGGGCCGGGGACTGGGAGGCCATCGCCGACACCCATGACGACCACCGTGCCATCGATGCGCTGAGGGCCGCGCTGGGCACGCTCGTGCCCGCGCTCGACCGCTGGTGCGCGTCGCTGAATCCGGTCGCCCCGGTGCCGGCCGGCCCGGCGGCAGGCCCCGTGGCGTCGGCGGTC
Organism: Rubrivivax sp.; assembly: GCA_032115875.1. GTDB lineage: Bacteria > Pseudomonadota > Gammaproteobacteria > Burkholderiales > Burkholderiaceae_C > Rubrivivax. The sequence continues at coordinate 7,962 of JAUMBF010000022.1, read as the reverse complement.
AGCGCCCCCCGGGCGACATCGGAGGCCGCCCGGTCGGCCGAGCCCCTGATCCTGCAGGCAGCCCGGCTGCCGCGTGGCCTGCTCTGGGCCTTCGGCGGCGCCGCGGTGCTGGCCGTGGGCCTGGGTCTGGTTGCGCACCTCACGGCCGGCAACGGCGCCACCGACGCACGCTGGGCCATCTACCACGAAGCCGATGGCGTCCGGATGGCCATCGATCCCGACAGCATCCGCCGCGACGGCCGCCACCTGAGCTACCGGGTGGGCCTGGTCTGGACGCGCGAGAACAAGTCGGCGGTGGCGGTGTTCACGGGCCACTGCGGCACCGGCAGGCGCCGCATCGAGACCGTGCAGCACTACCGCGGGCTGCGCTTCGAGACCGCCACGCTCTACGAGGTGCGTGGCACGCCGGCCGGCCAGTGGCCGGACACGGGCGTGGACGTGGCCCTGCTGCGCGCGGCCTGCGCGCAGCCCTGACGGCCGCGGCCCGCGCCGAGGGCTGCGGCGGCAGGGCGCGCGCCGGCCGGCGCCCGTCCCCCAGTGGCGGCAGGGGTCATCGCCCATCGCCAGAATCGCCGGCAACCACCGGGAGCGCGCCATGACCGACGATCCTCGCTGCTGCGGCAGCGGCACCTGCATCATCGACGCCGAAGGGCGCTGCTGGTGCGGCCAGCAGTGGGATGGGGACAAGATGGCGCCGCCGCCGTTGACGCCATGCGCCGACGCCACGCCCGAGGGCCTGGCAGGGCCGGCCCCCGGCGCTGCCGCGCAGCCCTGAGCGCCCGTACCATGGACCGCCCTGACGCCGACCGGTTGTGGGCGCACGTCCGCGCCCTGCTGAGGGCGCCTGCGCCAGCCGACGACCCCGAGCTGCGCCGTGCGGCGCGGCTGCTGGCCTCGTCTCGGGCCGACGCCGTCGAGCTGCTGCTGGCGCGCTGGCTGGCCGCGCAGCGCAGCGGTGCCAGCGCCGCCCCCGACACCGCCGCGGCACTGCCGGCCGTGGCGGCCGGCTCGGCCGCCACGACGCCGACACGCCCTGGCTTCGGCACACGCGAGGCCTTGCTCGTGACCGGGGGTCTGGCCGGCGGTGCCGTGCTCGCCGGCCTGCTGGACGACACGGACGGTCTGCTGCCTTAGGAGCGTGGGCGGCAGAAGTCCAGCCCCGCGACGGGCTTGCGCCGGAAGCTGTATGTTCATACAGTACCGGCATCAGGAGCCCGCCATGCCCGCCCACACCCCCCGCTGCAGCCTGCGTCAGCACTACCGCCCGTCCCGCTTTCGCGCCCCCGGCTGGCTGCGCCAGCTCTGGACCTGGCTTTAGGGCACCCTTTAGGGCACTTCAAGGGCGCCGCAGGTCGTAGCGGTCGAGGTTCATCACCTTGGCCCACGCCGCCGCAAAGTCGCGCACGAACTTCTCTTGCGCGTCGCTCTGCGCGTACACCTCGGCCAGGGCGCGCAGCACCGAGTTCGAGCCGAAGGCCAGGTCGGCGCTGGTCGCCGTCCAGCGCGCTGCGCCGGTCTTGCGGTCGCGGCCTTCGAACACGCCGGCCTGGGCGCTGGGTGTCCACGCGGTGCGCATGTCAAGCAGGTGCACAAAGAAGTCGTTCGTCAACGTCTCCTCGCGCGCCGTGAACACGCCGTGCCGGCTGCCCCCGGCGTTGCCGCCCAGCACCCGCAGGCCGCCCAGCAGCACCGTCAGCTCCGGTGCCGTCAGCGTGAGCAGTTGCGCCTTGTCGAGCAGCAGCTCGGCCGCGTGGGCTTGCAGGCCCGGCTCGGCGTGGTTGCGGAAGCCGTCGGCCCGCGGCTTGAGCACCGCGAAGCTGTCGGCATCGGTCTGCTCCGGGGTGGCGTCGGTGCGGCCGGGTGCAAACGCCACGGCCACCTCGACACCGCCCTTGCGCGCGGCGGCTTCCACCGCCGCAGTGCCGGCCAGCACGATGAGGTCGGCCAGCGAGACCCGCTTGCCGCCGGTGGCCGCGGCGTTGTAGGTCTTCTGGATGCCCTCCAGCACCGCCAGCACGTGGGCCAGCTCGGCCGGGTTGTTGGCCTCCCAGTCCTTCATCGGCGCCAGACGGATGCGCGCGCCGTTGGCGCCGCCGCGCTTGTCGCTGCCGCGGAAGCTGCTCGCCGAGGCCCAGGCCGTGCGCACCAACTGCCCGATCGTCAGGCCCGAGGCCAGCACCTGCGTCTTGAGCGCCGCGATGGCGTCCGCGTTGACGAGCGGGTGGTCGACCGGCGGCACCGGGTCCTGCCAGATCAGGTCTTGCTTCGGCACGAGCTTGCCGAGGTAGCGACTCTTCGGACCCATGTCGCGGTGCGTGAGCTTGAACCAGGCGCGCGCAAAGGCGTCGGCAAAGGCCGCCGGGTCGGCGTGGAAGCGGCGGCTGATCTGCTCGTAGGCGGGGTCGAAGCGCAGCGAGAGGTCGGCCGTCGTCATCATGGGCGGCGACTTCTTGGCCGGGTCGTGCGCGTCGGGGATCAGGTGCTCGGGCTTGCAGTTCTTCGGGTGCCACTGCCAGGCGCCGGCCGGGCTCTTGGACAGTTCCCACTCGTAGCCGAAGAGCATGTCGAAGTAGCCGCTGTCCCAGCGCGTGGGGTGGGGCTTCCAGGCGCCTTCGATGCCGCTGGTGATGGTGTGCGCGCCCTTGCCCGTGCCGAAGCTGTTGGCCCAGCCCAGGCCCTGCTGCTCGATCGCCGCGCCCTCGGGCTCGCGGCCGACGTGGCTTTCGGGCGCGGCGCCGTGCGCCTTGCCGAAGGTGTGGCCACCGGCCACCAGCGCCACGGTCTCCTCGTCGTTCATGGCCATGCGGGCGAAGGTCTCGCGCACGTCGCGCCCGCTGGCCACGGGGTCGGGCCGGCCGTCGGGGCCCTGGGGGTTGACGTAGATGAGGCCCATCTGCACGGCGCCGAAGGGGCCCTGCAGCTCGCGGTCGCCCGCGTAGCGGCTGCCCGGCTTGTCGGAGGTGGCCAGCCACTCGGTCTCGGCGCCCCAGTGGATGTCCTTCTCAGGCTCCCAGATGTCAGCACGGCCGCCGGCAAAGCCCAAGGTCTTGAAGCCCATGCTCTCCAGGGCCACGTTCCCGGCCAGCACCAGCAGATCGGCCCAGCTCAGCTTCTGCCCGTACTTCTGCTTCACGGGCCACAGCAGGCGGCGCGCCTTGTCGAGGTTGCCGTTGTCGGGCCAGCTGTTCAGCGGCGCGAAGCGCTGCGCGCCCGTGCCGGCGCCGCCCCGGCCGTCGGCGATGCGGTAGGTGCCGGCGGCGTGCCAGCTCAGGCGGATCATGAGGCCGCCGTAGTGGCCCCAGTCGGCGGGCCACCAGTCCTGGCTGTCGGTCATCAGCGCCTTCAGGTCGGCCACGACGGCGTCGAGGTCGAGCGTGGCAAAGGCCCGGGCGTAGTCGAAATCGGCGCCCAGCGGGTTGGTCTTCTCGGACTGCTGGCTGAGGATGTCGAGGTTGAGCTGGTTCGGCCACCAGTCGCGGTTGCTGCGGCCCCCGGCGGCCATGGTCATCGCGTGGTGGGGGAAGGGGCACTGGGAAGCGGTCGTGGCCATACGGATCTCCTCGGGTGCGGTTCCGCAGTCTAGGCAGCCGCTGTCTGCAGGGCCAGCAGAACCTGTCTATGGCTGCGATAGCCGCGCGCCGCCGGGGCTGCTGGCGCCACGACGGTCCGATGACGATCAGCGGCGACGCGCCAGTGCACGGCAGCGGCCAGGTGCCCGGCCGGCGTGTGCTCGTTACCGGCGGCAGCGGCTACATCGCCGGTTTCCTGATCCGCCGCCTGCTCGATGGCGGCGCGACCGTGCACACCACCGTGCGGCGGCGCGAGCGCGAGGCGCCTGCTGCGCGCCGCCCGCGTGCCCACGCGCACGCCGCCCGACTGGGTGACGCGGCTGGCGGCGCCCTTCAGTGCCGTGGCGCGGGTTGCGCCCAGCCCTTGGCGCACCCGGCTGCGGTCGCGCGCCGACGGCGTGCTACGGTGCGGCCTGCTTGACTGCCATCACCGAGCCACCGATGCACCTTGCCGTCTACAGCACCCGCCGCTACGACCGGGAGTTCCTGATGCGCGCCAACGCCGCCGGCCGCCACCGGCTGGAGTTCCTGGAGGCCCGGCTCGAGCCCGTCACCGTGGCCGCGGCGGGCCCGGCGCAGGCCGTGTGCGCCTTCGTCAACGACCGCCTCGACGCCGAGGTGCTGAAGCGCCTGCACGGCCGCGGCGTGCGCCTGGTGGTGCTGCGCTCGGCCGGCTTCAACCATGTCGACCTGGCCATGGCGGCGGAGTTGGGCATCGCCGTCGGGCGCGTGCCGGCCTACTCGCCGCACGCCGTGGCCGAGCACACGGTGGCGCTGGTGCTCACGCTCAACCGCAAAATCCACAAGGCCTACGCCCGCGTGCGCGAGGGCAACTTCGCGCTCGACGGGCTGCTCGGTTTCGACCTCGTGGGCCGCACCGTGGGCGTGGTGGGTACCGGGCAGATCGGCAGCGCCTTCGCGCGCATCATGGCCGGCTTCGGCTGCACCCTGCTGGCCCACGCACCGGTGCAGGAGCCGGCCTGCCTGGCTTTGGGCGCGCGCTACGTGCCGCTGCCCGAGCTGCTGGCCGCCAGCGACATCGTCAGCCTGCACTGCCCGCTCACCCCCGAGACGCAGCACCTGATCGACGCCAAGGCGCTGGCGCAGATGAAGCGCGGCGCGATGCTCGTCAACACCAGCCGCGGCGGCGTGGTCGACACGCGCGCCGTGATCCGGGCGCTGAAGTCCGGCCAGCTCGGCAGCCTGGGCCTGGACGTCTACGAGGAAGAAGGCGACCTGTTCTTCCGCGACCTCAGCGCCGAGGTGCTGCGCGACGACGTCTTCGCGCGGCTGCTGACCTTCCCGAACGTCGTCATCACCGGCCACCAGGGCTTCTTCACCGAAGAGGCCCTGGCCGCCATCGCCCACACCACGATCGACAACCTCGACGCCTTCGAGGCCGAGGGCCGGCCGCGGCACGCGGTGTCGGTGGAGCGCGTGGTGTGAGTGCCGTGCCGAAGCGTGTGCTGGTCACCGGCGCCACCGGCACCATCGGCCGCGCCACGGTGCAGGCGCTGTGCCAGCGCGGCCACGAGGTCATGGCGATCGTGCGGCGCGGCAGCGCGCCGCGCGCCGCGTGGGCCAGCGGCTGCACCGTGCGCGAGGCCGACGTGCTGGATGCCGCCGCCCTGGCGCGCGACGGCCTGCGCGGCGAGCGCTTCGATGTCTGGCTGTCGTGTCTGGCCTCGCGCACCGGCGAGCCGGCCGATGCCTGGGCCGTGGACCACCGCGCGCACAGCCAGGCGCTGGGTGCCGTGCGCGAGCACGGCGTGCAGCACGTGGTGCTGCTGTCGGCGCTGTGCGTGCAAAAGCCCAGGCTGGCCTTCCAGCAGGCCAAGCTCGCCTTCGAGGCCGAGCTGCGGGCCTCGGGGCTGCGCTTCAGCATCGTGCGGCCGACGGCCTTCTTCAAGTCGCTGTCGGGCCAGGTGGCGCGCGTGCGGGCCGGCAAGCCCTTCCTGGTGTTCGGCGATGGCCGGCTGACCGCCTGCAAGCCCATCAGCGACCGCGACCTGGCCGACTACCTGGCCGGCTGCATCGACGCGCCGGAGCGCCACGACCGCGTGCTTCCCATCGGCGGCCCGGGCCCGGCGATCGCGCCCTTGGACCAGGCAGCGATGCTGTCGCGCCTGATCGGCCGCGACGTGCGCGTGAAGCACGTGCCCGTGAAGCTGCTTGACGGCATCGCCGCCGCCCTGGCGCTGGCCGGCCGGGTGTGGCCGCCGCTGCGTGCCAAGGCCGAGCTGGCGCGCATCGGCCGCTACTACGCCACCGAGTCGATGCTGGTCTGGGACGCCGCGCGCGGCGTCTACGACGCCGACGCCACGCCCGAGCACGGGCGTGACCGGCTCGAAGACCACTGCGCCGCGCTGCTGCGCGGCGAGGTCGGCGATCAGCGCCGCGAGCACGCGGTCTTTTAGCGCTCGGTGCGTTGGGTGTTCTGCTGCCACCGCGCCTAAGGGCCGGACCGCCCCAGCGGCGCGCCCGTCCCGCCCACGCGCTTGTAGAAGATCGTCGTCGGGCAGGGGCCGCCGTGCGGCCAGAGCGCGTAGTCGGGGATCTCGCCCACGCGCTGCCAGCCCAGGCGGGTGTAGAGGCGGTCGGCGTCGCTGCCGGTGACGGTGTCCAGCACCAGCAGCGTCTTGCCGCACTCGCACGCCAGGGTCTCGGCGGCGCGCATCAAGGACTCGGCCAGGCCGCGGCGGCGTGCCCTGCGGTGGACCTGCAGCTTGGCGAGATCGGCGCGGTGCGCTTGGTTGTCGGGCTGGCCGACGATCAACTGCACCGTGCCGACGACGCCGGAGTCGTCCTCGGCCACGAGCAACGCGCGTTCCCCGCTGCCCAGGTCGGCGGCCACGCGCTCCCAGAACAAGCGCGCCCGGGCCGGCGACAAGGGGTGCATGAAGCCGATCGAGGCGCCGCCGTCGACGCAGTCGACGGTGAGCGCCGCCAAGCCCTCGATCAACGTGTCGTCGAGCGCGATCACCCGACGCAGCGCGGCAGTTGGGGCTGCACTCACCCCTTCTTGGCGTAGGCGCTGCACCAGCCCTTGGCGGTGACCTGCTTGCCCGCGAACAGCGGGCAGCCAGCCGCCGCGTCGGTGGGCTTGCCCTGGTACAGCGCGCAATTCGAGCAGACCTGACCGGCGGCGTACTGCTTGTACTTGGCCTTGTCGGCCTTGCCGGCGTCGGCCACGTAGCCCAGCGCGGCGGCCTGCGGGCTCTTCTCGTCCACCAGGCTGGTTTGCGCCCGGGCTGCGGGCACGCTGGCCATGCCGCAGGCGGCGACGGGGATCCACTGAACGAACTGGCGGCGGGTGCTCATGGGGTGCTCCAGACAGGGGACGACAGACCTCAGGTGCCGCGATCGTACGGCGCCCCGGGCAATGGACGGGATGACAAGCCCCGGGGCTGAAGCCCACCTGAAGACGCGGGTCGCGCCACAAGGGCGCTCACGCCCACGGCCACGGCGGCGCACAGCCACGCCGACCACAGCACATGGCTGAGGTCGTGGGCGCCGCGCAGCAGCTGCGTGGCGCCGAACACGGCGCCGGCCAGGCTGACCCCGGCAAACGCCGCAGCCGCCGCACGCGGGTGCGAGTGCCGCCAGGCCAGCGCCGGCACATAGAACGCAAAGGCCGCCACCGCGTGCCCCGACGGAAAGCAGTGGCCCGGCCCGCCGTCGAACACCGCCCAGGCCCAGTGCGGCAACCAGGGGACCCGGCCGCCGAAGTCGACCACGTCCCAGGGGCAGCTGGTCTGGCTGAAGCGCTTCAGCGCCGGCACGGCCAGGCGGCGTCCAGCAGCAGTGCACCGAGGGCCCAACCACCCAGCCAGCGCCCCGCCTCGTGCAGCCCGCTGGCCCAGCTGCCCGGCTCGCGCAGCGGAAAGCCGACGCGGCCGCCGGCCCAGGCGCTGAGCGCACGGTCACCGCCGCCGGCCTCCCAGGCCAACAGCGCCAGCAGCGCGACCCCGAGCCAGAGCAGCTCACGGCCGCGGGGTCGGTCGGCCGCCCACGCTCCTAGGGACCCTTCGTGCTTCGCACTGCGGGATTCGCCCTTTGGGCGGCCGGGCGGGCTGACTGGACTACCCTCCGTGCTGCGCACTGCGGGATGAGCGCTTGGGAGCGGCCCGGCGCGCTCATGGCGCAGCCGGGTTGCTGCCACGGCAGCCCGCCACCAGGTCCAGCGAGGGCTCGTGCAGGGTCGTCTGCACGTCGAGCAGCCCCAGCACCGTGTGGAAGACGTGATCGTGGGCCACACCGTGGGCCCGAGCGCGTGCGCGCAGCGGCCCGTCGATGCAGCCGGCCCCGAGGCCTGCGCCCCTTTCAAACCCGGACGAGGCCCAGAACAGCATCGGCACCTGCTTCTGCACGTCGGGGGCGATGGCGTAGGGCA
>JAUMBF010000021.1:0-12411 GCA_032115875.1 Rubrivivax sp. | reverse complement strand
ACCAGCGCGCCCGTCACGATGAGCAGGTCGTTGCTCAGCATGAAGCCGGTGGCCGCCGCCGCCCAGCCCGAGTAGCTGTTGAGCATGCTCACCACCACCGGCATGTCGGCGCCGCCGATGGCCATGACCATGTGCACGCCGAAGGCCAGCGCGATGACCGTCATCACCAGCAGCGGCAGCATGCCGGCGTTGATGTCGTTCGCCTGCAGGAACACGTGGCCGAAGTAGATGACGACCAGCAGCCCCACCAGGTTGAGCCCGTGCCGCGCCGGCAGCAGCAGCGGCTTGCCGCCGATCTTGCCCGACAGCTTGCCGAAGGCCACGATGGAGCCCGAGAAGGTGACCGCGCCGATGAGGATGCCGACGTAGATCTCGACCTTGTGGATCGTCTTCTCCACCGGCGTGGGGAACACGGCAGAGGTGTCGACGTACATCGCAAAGCCCACCAGGCAGGCCGCCAGGCCCACCAGGCTGTGCATCAGCGCCACGAGTTCGGGCATCTGCGTCATCTGCACCTTCTTCGCGGCGTACAGGCCGATGGCCCCGCCGACGACGAGCGCGCCGACGATCCAGCCGATGCCGCCGGCCGTGACGCGCGGCCCCAGCACGGTGGCAAACACGGCCAGCGCCATGCCGGCCATGCCCAGGAAGTTGCCGCGGCGCGCCGTCTCGGGGTTCGACAGGCCGCCCAGGCTGAGGATGAAAAGGATGATCGCGCCGATGTAGGCGACGGTGACGAGGCTTGCGCTCATTCGTTGTTCTCCATCTCGGCGTGCCCAATATGCAGGGCCCGAGGCGCGCGGTTCTTGTCAAGCTTCCCGCCGTGGAACCGGCTTCGCCGGGCCACGGGCGGGCGGCCCCCTCGGGGGGTAGCGAACGATGGCGAGCTTGGGGGCATCATTTTCTGAACATGGCCAACATGCGCCGCGTGACCGCGAAGCCGCCGAACATGTTGATGGCCGTCAAAACGAGCGCCACCACCGCCATACCCACGATCCATGGGTCCTGCGCCACAGGAGAGCCGGCCTGGCTTAGTGGCGGCGCCACCTGCACCAGCGCGCCGATGGCGATGATGGAGCTGATGGCGTTGGTCACGCTCATCAGCGGCGTGTGCAGGCTGGGCGTGACGTTCCACACCACCATGTAGCCCACGAAGCAGGCCAGCACGAACACCGTGAAGTGCTGCAAGAAGCTCGCTGGCGCGTACGCCCCCACGAACCAGAACAGCACCGCGCCGATGGCGAACACGATGCCGAGCGTCTTGCCCGACATCGGCTCCACCGAGCCGTGGCCGTGGCCCTTGGTCTTGGCGGCCGGCACGGCCTCGGCCTTGGGCTTGGGCGGCACCGCCGGCAGCTTGGGCGGCGGCGCAGGCCAGGTGACCGCGCCGTCCTTGATGACCGTGAGGCCGCGGATGGCGTCGTCCTCGAAGTTGACGTTGACGGTGCCGTCCTTGGTCTTGCAGAGCTCTTCGGTCAGGCGCAGCAGGTTGGTGGCGTACAGCGTGCTGCTCTGCTTGGCCAGGCGGCTGGCCAGATCGGTGTAGCCGACGATGGTGACGCCATGCCGCACCACGGCCTGCCCCGGCAGGGTGAGCTCGCAGTTGCCGCCTTGCTCGGCAGCCATGTCGACGATGACGCTGCCGGGGCGCATCGTCGCCACCATCTCGGCGGTGATGAGCTTCGGCGCCGGCTTGCCCGGGATGAGCGCGGTGGTGATGATGATGTCGACCTCGCGCGCCTGCTTCGCGTACATCTCGCGCTGCGCGGCCTGGAAGCCCTCGCTCATGACCTTGGCATAGCCGCCGCCGCCCGAGCCCTCTTCCTCGTAGTCGACCTTGACGAATTCGCCGCCGAGCGAGACGACCTGGTCGGCCACCTCGGCGCGCGTGTCGTTGGCGCGCACGATGGCGCCCAGGTTGGCTGCCGTGCCGATGGCCGCCAGGCCCGCCACGCCGGCTCCGGCCACGAACACCTTGGCCGGCGGCACCTTGCCCGCGGCCGTGATCTGGCCGTTGAAGAAGCGGCCGAAGGCGTTGGCCGCCTCGATGACGGCGCGGTAGCCGCTCACGCCGGCCTGCGAGGTGAGCGCGTCCATCTTCTGCGCCCGGCTCAGCTGGCGCGGCAGCGCGTCGATGGCCAGCACCGTGGCGCCCTTGGCCGCCAGCTGCTGCATCAGCTCGGGGTTCTGCGCCGGCCAGACGAAGCCGACGAGCAGGCCGCCCGGGCGCATCAGCGCCACTTCTGCGGTGGACGGCGCGCGCACCTTGAAGACGATGTCGGCGCGGCCCCAGAGCGTGGCCGCGTCGGGCAGCACCTCGGCCCCGGCGGCGCGGTAGGCCTCGTCACTGCAGTGGGCGGCGTCGCCCGCGCCGCTCTCGATGGCGACACCAAAGCCCAGCTTGACGAGCTTTTCCACCACCTCGGGCACCGTGGCCACGCGCTTTTCACCTGCCGCGGTTTCTTTGGGGACGCCGATCAGCAAAGCCATGCACGCTCTCCTCTTTTTTGGGCGCAAGCCATCGAAGCTAACACAAGCGCCGCAGCCCCTGCCGCAGCCCGTTCGCTAGCATCGGTGCCCACCCGCAGGCCGCAACGCCCCCCGATGAACCCCCGCTGGAGCCCGAGCGTCACCGTCGCCGCCATCGCCCACGACGGCGCCGCCGAGCCTGCGGCGCGGCGCTGGCTGCTGGTGGAGGAGCGCACGCCCGAGGGCCTGAGGCTCAACAACCCCGCCGGCCACCTCGACCCCGCCGAGGGCCCGCTGCAGGGCGCGGTGCGCGAGGCGCTGGAGGAAACCGGCCGCGTCTTCAAGCCCGAGGCGCTGCTGGGCGTGTACCTGTCGCGCTTCGTGCGGCCGGCCACGGGCGAAGACGTGACCTACCTGCGCTTGGCCTACTCCGGCACCGTGGGCCAGGCCATCGATGGCTGGGCGCTGGACGAGGGCATCGAGCGCACGCTGTGGCTCACGCTCGATGAGCTGCGCGGCTGCCGCGAGCGCCACCGCAGCCCGCTGGTGCTGCGCTGCATCGAAGACGCCGCCGCCGGTGTGCGCCACCCGCTCGGGCTGGTGCAGGTGGACGCCAGCGTGGCGCAACCCGAGATCAAGCGCTGACCCGGCGTCTGCAGCGGGCAAGGGGCCGCGTATGCTCGACGGCATGAACACCCCGCCGTCCGCCATCGCTCCCTTCCACCTCGCCTTCCCGGTGCACGACCTGGCCGCCGCGCGCGCCTTCTACGGCGGCCTGCTGGGTTGCCCCGAGGGCCGCAGCAGCGCCGAGTGGATCGACTTCGACTTCTTCGGGCACCAGATCGTGGCCCACCTGTCGCCCCCCAGGGCCGAGGCCGACCACCACAACCCGGTGGATGGCCACGACGTGCCGGTGCCGCACTTCGGTGTGGTGCTCGACTGGGACGACTTCCACGCCCTGGCCGCGCGGCTGCGCAAGGGCGGCATGCGCTTCGTCATCGAACCCTATGTCCGCTTCGCCGGCCAGGTGGGCGAGCAGGCCACGATGTTCTTCCGCGACCCCTGCGGCAACGCGCTGGAGTTCAAGGCCTTCCGCGACCGCGGCCAGCTGTTCGCCAAGTGACGGCGGCACCGTGACCGAACTCGTCGTCATCCGCCACGGCGAGACCGACTGGAACCGCCAGCAGCGCTTCCAGGGCCACCTCGACGTGCCGCTCAACGCCATGGGCCAGGCGCAGGCCGAGGCCCTGGCGGCACGCCGCGCCGCCGAAGCCGCGCTGCAGGCCGACCTGTTCGTGAGCAGCGACTTGCAGCGGGCCCGCCAGACCGCCGCGCCGCTGGGCCGTGCCTGGGGGCGCGAGCCGCAGCTGGCTGCGGCGCTGCGCGAGCAATCCTTCGGCGAGTGGGAGGGCCTGGACGGCCCGAGCATCCGTGCACGCTGGCCCGCGTTCTGGGACCGCTGGCTGGAGCACCGAGCCGACGAGGGCGCCCCCGGCGGCGAGACGCCGCGGCAGTTCCACACCCGCGTGCTGGCCGCCGTCAAGGCGCTGGCCGAGGCCGCCGGCCCCGGCCGCCGCGTCGTCATCGTCACGCACGGCGGCGTGCTCGACATGCTCTGGCGCACCGCCCACGGCGAGCCGCTGGACGGCCTGCGCCGCTGCGAGATCCCCAACGCCGGGCTCAACCGCCTGCGCTGGCAGGGCGGCACGCTGCACGTGGAAGGCTGGGCCGACGCCAGCCACCTGGCGGGGTTGGCGCCGCCGCTGCGGCCCTGACGCCGGGCCTGCGGCCGTCAACGCAGCTTGCCGAGCAGGTCCTGCACGCCCGAGAGCAGCGCCTCGATCTGCTCGTCCTGCGCGGGCTCGGTCACCAGGCGCGCGCGCAGCTCCTGTTGCACGAAGCAGACCGTCATGCGCACGCAGGTGCTGTCCAGCGCCTTGCGCACGGCGGCCATCTGCGTGGCGATGTCCATGCAGTCCTGGCCCTCCTCGATCATGCGCTGGATGCCGCGCAGCTGGCCTTCGGCCCGCTTGAGGCGGTTGAGCAGGTCGGTGCGGCTTTCCGCATCGGTGAGCACGGACGTCGGGCAAGTCTCCGCGGCTGGGTCGGACGATTGCTGCATTGTCACGGTCCCTGCCGTTGCAGGGTGTCGACCGAACCCGCCGAGCCCTCGCCGGCCCGGTGTCAGCCGCGGCTGGCGGCCGGTACGTCGCGGGCCGCCAGCACACCCGGTGCCAGGCCGATGCGGATGAGGCTGCCCGCGAAGAACCGGCGCAGCGCGCCGGGCACCTGGGCGCTTGCTTAGAACGGAATGTCGTCGTCCATGTCGTCAAACCCGGTGCCCGGTTTGGAGGCAGCGGGCTTGGGCGCCGGGGCGGCACCGCGGGCGGGCGCGGCGCTGCGCGCGGGCGGCGCGCTGCCCATCTCGGCGTCGCCCATGCCACCGCCGCCTTCGCGGCTGCCGAGCATCGTCATCTCATTGGCGATGATCTCGGTGGTGTACTTCTCGACGCCGTCCTTGTCGGTCCACTTGCGCGTCTTCAGGCGCCCCTCGACATAGATGGACTTGCCCTTCTTCAGGTACTCGCCCGCGATCTCCGCCAGGCGGTCGTAGAAGACCACGCGGTGCCATTCGGTCTCTTCCTGGCGCTCGCCGGTGGTCTTGTCTTTCCAGCTGCGGCTGGTGGCGATGCTGACGTTGGCAATGGCCGAGCCGCTGGGCGCGTAGCGCACTTCGGGGTCACGGCCGCAGTTGCCGATGAGGATGACTTTGTTGACGCTGGCCATGGCGGGGCTCCGGGCTCGTGGGTGGAAGCCGCAGATTATCGGCGGCGCCCTGCCACCGCCACGGCCCGCGCGAGGGGCATCGCGCCCCGACACCGGGTGGCCCGGCACGGTGGCCCCCGGCCGGGGGGCGGGGCTGGGCGATCAGGCAGCCTCTCTGCGGGTGCCGCGCGCCAGCCCTTGCCTGACGGTCCGGTGAGGGGGCAGCCAAGGGAAGCCCTGGTTCGAGGGCTTTTTCGCCTGAACCAAGATCATGCGGTCGCCGTTGCGGGCGCCCTTGCGTGGCGCCCGGGTGTTTTGTTCAACCTTCACGCACCCCGGACGAGGCATGACGTCCGGACTTCATGACCGACCCACCACGGTTTGCATGACATTCCCCGCACGGCCCTGGCGTGCAGCCGGCGCCACGCTCCTGGCGCTGGTGCCGGCCGCTTGCGGGGGCGGCGGGGGCGGCGGCTCCGACCCGCCGCCGTCGGCCTATCAGCTCACACGGTCGCCCGGCGCGGCGTCGGCCACAGGCACGCAAGGCACGGCCATCACCTTGGGCGTGACGGCAACGGTCAATCGCCCCGTGACGGGTACGGTCAACTTCGGTGTGGTCGTCAACGACGAAGAGATCTCGCCGCAGATCACCGTCTCCTCCCCGTCGTCCACCACCTACAGCATCACCTTCCAGACCCAGACCAACGTGCCGGCGGGCACCTACAACGGGACGTTCCAACTCCGCGCCTGCTCCGACTCGGCAAGCACCTGCCTTTCGCCCGTGTCGGGCCTGCAAACCAGCGTGCCGTACCAGGTGACGGTCAGCCCACCGGCGAGCTATCTGCCGTCGGCCACGTTCGCGAACCAGTGCACGTCGGTGAACGGCCAGCTACGGGATGGCGCTGTCGATCGTGCCGGGCACGCGCATCGTTCGTGTCAACGATGTGGACCCGGGTTCGCCGGCCGCTGCGCAGAACGCCAGCCGCGGCGACACCATCACGGCGCTCGACCACATCAGCGTGAACACGGCCAGCGCGGCCTTCCTCCATGCGGCACTGTTTCCGTCCCAGGCGGGGCTTGCGCACACCTTCACCTTGCAACCGGTGTCCGGCCCCTCGCGCAGCGTCGGGCTGACATCCGCCCTCGTCACCAGCACGCCCGTCCTTCGGACCGGGGTGATCAACACCGCCGGTGGCCGGGTCGGGTACATCCTCTTCAACGACCACATGGCGTCGGCGCGGAGCCAGTTGATCGCGGCGATTCAGACCTTGAAGTACGGGCGGCCCAGCCGGTTGGGCCGCCTGCCGCCGGCCCTGGCCGACAATCCCCCCGCGATGTCTGCCGTGCTCAACGCCCAACCCGCCGCCGCGCAGCAGGTGCTGCAACAGGTTTTTGGCTACCCCGCCTTTCGCGGCCCGCAAGCGGCCATCGTCGAGCACGTGTGCGAGGGCGGCGATGCGCTGGTGCTCATGCCCACCGGTGGCGGCAAGAGCCTGTGCTACCAGGTGCCGGCCATCGTGCGCCACCGCGCCGGCCGCGGCGTCACCGTCGTCGTGAGCCCGCTGATCGCGCTCATGCACGATCAAGTGGGTGCCCTGCACGAGGCCGGCGTGGCCGCGGCCTTCCTGAACAGCACGCTCGACGGCGACGAGGCGCGCCGCGTCGAGCGCGAGCTCATGGCCGGCCGCACCGTGCTGCTGTACGCCGCGCCCGAGCGCGTGCTCACGCCGCGCTTCCTGGCCCAGCTGCAAAGCCTGCACGAGCGCGGTCTGTTGAGCCTGTTTGCCATCGACGAGGCGCATTGCGTCAGCCAGTGGGGCCACGACTTCCGCGAGGAATACCTGGGCCTGGGCGCGCTGGCCGAGCAGTTCCCGGGCGTGCCGCGCATGGCGCTCACGGCCACGGCCGACGCGCACACCCGGGCCGACATCGTCGAGCGGCTGGCGCTGCAGTCGGCGCGGCTCTTCATCTCGAGCTTCGACCGCCCCAACATCCGCTACACCATCGCCGAGAAGGACGATCCGCGCAAGCAGCTGCTGCGCTTCATCCGCGACGAGCACGAGGGCGACGCGGGCATCGTCTACTGCCAGAGCCGCCGCAAGGTGGAGGAAACGGCCGACTGGCTGCGGGCCGAGGGCATCAGCGCCCTGCCCTACCACGCGGGCCTGGACTCGGCCCTGCGCGCCCGCCACCAGGACCGCTTCCTGCGCGAGGACGGGCTGGTGATGGTGGCCACCATCGCCTTCGGCATGGGCATCGACAAGCCCGACGTGCGCTTTGTGGCGCATCTGGACCTGCCCAAGAACATCGAGGCCTACTACCAGGAGACGGGCCGCGGCGGCCGCGACGGCCTGCCCGCCGACGCCTGGATGACCTACGGCCTGCAGGACGTCGTCAACCAGCGCCGCATGATCGACGAGGGCGAGGCCGGCGAGGACTTCAAGCGCCTGCAGCGCGCCAAGCTCGACGCACTGCTGGCGCTGTGCGAGGCCCACGACTGCCGGCGCGTGCGGCTGCTGGCCTACTTCGGTGAAGATTACACGGGCCCCCAGGCTCGCTCCGCTCGCCACCCCCCGGGGGGGCTCGAGCCCGACCGGGAGACCCGGATCGGGCTCGGGACGGACCCCCAGGCTCGCTCCGCTCGCCACCCCCCGGGGGGGCTCGAGCCCGACCGGGAGACCCGGATCGGGCTCGGGCGGGTGGTCTGCCTGAACTGCGACAACTGCCTGAACCCGCCCGCCACCTGGGACGCCACCGAGGCGGCGCGCAAGGCGCTGTCGGGCATCTACCGCTTTCGCTGCGCCGCCGGCTCGGGCCGCTACGGCGCCGGCCACCTGATCGACGTGCTGCGCGGCAAGCGCACCGAGAAGGTGGCGCAGCACGGCCACGACCAGCTCTCCACCTGGGGCATCGGCGCCGACGTGTCCGAGGCGCAGTGGCGCGGCGTGCTGCGCCAGCTCATCGCCCTGGGCCACGTGGTGGCCGAGGGCGAGTACGGCACGCTGGCCCTCACCGACACCGCGCGCGCCGTGCTGCGCGGCGAGGTGCCGGTGCGGCTGCGCCAGCCGGCCGAGGCCGCACCGCGCGGCCGTGGGCGCAAGGAGCGCGGCACGGGGGGCGCCGGCAAGCCGCCGCCGCTGCCCCTGGACGAGGCCGCCACCGAACGCTTCCTGCGGCTGAAGGCCTGGCGCGCCGAGGTCGCGCGCGAGCACAACCTGCCGGCCTACGTGGTGTTCCACGACGCCACGCTGGCCGAGATGGCGCGCGAGCAGCCGGCCAGCCTGGCCGCCTTGGGTGCCATCAGCGGCGTCGGCGCGAAAAAGCTCGAGGCCTACGGCAGCGAGATCCTGCGGCTGCTCGACACGGCATGACGCGGGCTTCGACAGGCTCAGCCTGAACGGCGCTTGCGCCCGGTTCGGGCTGAGCCTGTCGAAGCCCCTGCTTCAGGCCAGCAGCCGCTGCAGCTCGCCCGAGGCAATGAGCGCCTCCAGATCCTGCGCACCGCCCACGAGCGTGCCGCGCACGAAGACCATGGGGAAGGTGGGCCAGCCGGTCCACATCTTCAGCGCATTGCGCCGCCGCCACTGGGCGGTGTAGCTGCCGTACTCCAGGTATTGGTGTGCCACGCCCGCGGCCTGCAGCGCACGGCGGGCCCGCTTGCAAAACGGGTTCCAGGCCATGCCCACCACCACCACGGGCTGGGTGGCGACGGCGGCCTCGACCTCCTGCACGAGGTCGGCGTGTTCAGCGGCCACGCGGGCGCGGATGGCGGGGTGGAGGCGTTGCTCCGGCAGGCAAGGGCGAGTCATGCCAGCATTGTGGCCCGCGAACGACCCGCCCCCGAGGACACGACCCATGACCAAGCTCTACTACAGCCCCGGCGCCTGCTCGCTGTCGCCGCACATCGCGCTGCGCGAGGCCGGCCTGCCCTTCAGCCTGGTGCTGGCCAGCACCAAGACCAAGAAACTCGCCGACGGCAGCGACTTCAACACCATCAACCCCAAGAGCCAGGTGCCGGTGCTGGAGTTCGACGACGGCCAGCGCCTCACCGAAGGGCCGGCCATCGTGCAGTGGATCGCCGACCAGGCGCCCGCCACCGGCCTGGCGCCCGCCGCCGGTACGATGGCGCGCTACCGCCTGATGGAGTGGCTGAACTTCATCACCAGCGAGCTGCACAAGGGCTTTTCGCCGCTGTTCACCCCCGGCATGCCCGACGAGGCCAAGGCCCTGGCCCGCGCCCGGCTCGGCGACAAGCTGGCCTGGGTGGACCAGCAGCTTGCCGGCAGGCCCTACCTGATGGGCGAGGGCTTCACGGTGGCCGACGCCTACCTCTTTACGGTGGCCGGCTGGGGCAAGTACGTGGGCGTGGACATCGCGCCGCTGGCCCGGCTGTCGGCCTTCATGGCGCGCGTGGCGGCGCGGCCGGCGGTGCAAGAGGCGCTGAAGGCGGAAGGGCTGCTGAAGTAGCGCGCCGCGCGTTCAGGCCGGCTTGCCCTCGGCCGGCTTGAGCAGTGCCCGGCAGGTGGCCTGCTGGCCGTCGGCGGCATCCACCTTGGCGCAGATGCCGTCGAGCTGGCGCTGCAGCCGCGCCAGCACGGCGGCCCGGCTGCCGTCGGCGTTCCAGGTCGCCAGCTTGGCGGCGACGCGCTGGTAGCTGCGCGCGCTGCGGCCCTCGAAGGCGGCGCTGTCCTTGGCGGCCTCGGCCAGCAGCGCGGCGGCGGCCTTCTCGATGCGCGCCGTCTCCTGGGGCGCGAGGTCGATCAGCGCGTTGACGTAGCCCGCGCCCCACTGCACGCGCGTGGCCGGGCCCACGGCCTGGGCATAGCTCTGCCCGTACCACTGCAGCGCCTCGGCCGTGCGGCCCAGGCGGCGGTAGTTGCCGGCCAGCTGGCTCATCAGGTAGTAGGGCGAGTGGCTGCGCGCAAGGTTGCCCTTCAGCAGCGCCTCGCTCTCGCTCCACAGCCCGGCACGCGCCAGCACCGCGGCGCCGAAGGTGATGACGGCCTGGCGCTCGTAGCCGTCACGGATCTCGCGGTCGGCCGCGCCCACCATCTGGCGCACATCGGACACCAGCGCGGGCGCCAGCTCCACCTGCACGGCGTCCTTCGGCAGCGCCAGCCGCGCCAGCATCACGCGGTTGTACAGGGCGCCCAAGCGGTCGTTGCGCGACAGCGTGGCGTCGGCCTGCAGGCGCTGCAGCACGGCGTCGAACTGCGCCACCAGTGCGTCGCGCGCTGGATTCGGGCCTGAACCCGCCTCGGGCTCGAGCACGCGCACCAGCGCGGGCGCGCTGCCGCCGATGACGTCCATGTGCGTGCGCACCAGCGCGGGCGAGGCCAGCACCTGCTGCACGCGCTGGCGCAGCGCGGCGTCGGGCTTGACGGCCTTGGCCGCGGGCGCGTCGTCGCTGGCGGCCAGAGCCTTGAGCCACAGCCGCGTGGTGGTGTCGGCCTCGGCGCCGGGCACGGTGGCGTGCGCGGTGGCCAGGCGGGCCAGCGTGGCCGCGGTGTCGGCCTTGGGCACGAGCTGCGATTCGCCGGTTTCCCAGGAGTAGTAGGCCAGAAGCCGCCACTCGGCCGCGCCCAGCGGCCTGGCTGCCAGCGCGTCGGCCAGCACAGCCTGGGCGGGGCGGCCGCCGGCCAGGCCGCTCTGCAGCAGGGCCAGCACCTGCGGCGCGTCGACATCGCCGGGCAGCCGCGTGATCTCTTGCCGTTCGGGCGTGAACAGCACCACCGTCGGGTAGCCGCCGACCTTGAAGCGGCTGCTCACGCGCTGCGCGCCGGGGCGGTCGCCGTCCACGTGCACGGCCACGAACTGGCGGGCCAGGTTGGCGAACTCCTGGCGGTTGAACAGCGTGGCCTTGAGCTGGTTGCACGGCGGGCACCAGCTGGCGCCCCAGTACATGAGCACCGGACGCTTCAGTCGCACGGCCTGCGCGAAGGCAGCGTCGATCTCGGCGTCCGAGGCGGCGCTGAGCCAGGGCAGGTTGGTGGACGGCAGGCCCTTGGTGGTGGCCGTGCTGGTGGCCGTGCTGGTGGCCGTGCTGGTGGCGTTTGCGGCGAGCGCGGGCCCGGGGAGCAGGGCGGCGGCGGCCAGCGCAAGGGCGGGCAGCGAGAGCGCGGGCAGCGCACGGGCCGGCGGTGCTGGCGGGCGTCGGGGGGCAGGGCGCATCGGACGGTCTCCCGGCAGGGCGGAGTCGCGCATTGTGCGGGACGGATGTCAGTCGACGACCTGCACGCCCTTCCAGAAGGCCATGCGGCCCTTGATCTGCGCCGCGGCGTCCTTGGGCTCCGGGTAGAACCACACGGCGTCGGGGTTGGCATCGCCGTTGACGAACAGCGTGTGGTAGCTCGCCTGGCCCTTCCAGGAGCACATGGTCTTGGTGTTGCTGGGCAGCAGGTACTGGGACTTCACGGCCTCGGCCGGGAAGTAGTGGTTGCCTTCGACGACCACCGTGTCGTGGCTCTCGGCCACGACGGTGCCTTTCCAGATGGCTTTCACGCGGCGCGCTCCTTCGGTGTGGGACCCGCAGGCTACAGTGCGGGGCATGGACACCGCAAGCGCCTTCGTCACCACCTCGCGCGCCGTCGAGCGCCTCGTGCAGGGCCAGGCCACCTCAGACGGCGCGGGCGTCAAGCTGGTGCGCCTGCTCACACCCGATCTGCAGCGCCGGCTCGACCCCTTCCTGATGCTCGACGCCTTCGGCACCGACAACCCGGGCGACTACATCGGCGGCTTCCCCGACCACCCGCACCGCGGCTTCGAGACCGTGACCTGCATGCTGCAGGGCCGCATGCGCCACCGCGACAGCGCCGGCAACACCGGCCTGCTGGTGCCGGGCAGCGTGCAGTGGATGACGGCCGGCCGCGGCGTCATCCACAGCGAGATGCCCGAGCAGCAAGACGGCGCCATGGAGGGCTTCCAGCTCTGGCTGAACCTGCCGGCCAAGGCCAAGATGCAGCCGCCGTGGTACCGCGACATCGCCCCGGACGAGGTCCCCGAATGGCGGGGCAGCGGCGTCACGGCGCGCGTGATCGCGGGCCGCACGAACGGCGTGGACGGCGCCGTGCAGCGCGCCGACACCGAACCGCTGCTCATCGACCTGCACCTCGCGGCGGGCGCCCGCTTCGAGCAGCCGCTGCCCGCTGCGCACAACGCCTTCGCCTGCGTCTACCG
>JAUMBF010000020.1:0-13354 GCA_032115875.1 Rubrivivax sp. | reverse complement strand
CGGGGCGCTGGCGGTGCGTGACCAGGCCGCTGGCACGCGCCAGGCGGCCATCGGGGAAGTGCTTCAGCACCGCCGCCGGCAGCACCTTGAAAGCCGCCAGCTGCGGCCGCAGCAAGGCCAGCGGGTGCTGCGTCAGGCTCAGGCCCGTGGCACGGTAGTCGGCCAGCACCGTCTCGGCCGCACCCGGTGCGGCGAGCACCGGGGCGGGCTCGGCAGTGCGCGTGCGCGCCAGCAGGGGCGTGGCGCGCGCATCGACGCCGGCCACGGCCCAGGCGGCGGCGTGGCGGTGGCCCGTGAGCGCCGCCAGTGCGTCGGCCTCGGCCAGCAGACGCAGGTGCCGGGCGTCGAGCCCGGCGCGGCGGCCCAGGTCTTCGGCGTCGGCAAACGCTGCATCGGCACGCGCCGCCACCAGGCGCGCCGCGGCGGCCTCGGTGAAGCCGGCGATGCGGCCAAAGCCCAGGCGCACGGGGCGCAGCGCGCCGGCAAGGACCGCGCCATCGGGCTCCAGCACGGTCTCCCAGTCGCTGGCCACCACGCACACGGGTCGGACCACCACGCCGTGCTCGCGCGCATCGCGCACCAGTTGCGCGGGAGCGTAGAAGCCCAGCGGCTGCGCATTGAGCAGCGCCGCCAGGAAGGCATCGGGGTGGTGGCACTTGAGCCAGGCGCTGGCGTACACCAGCAGGGCAAAGCTCGCGGCGTGGCTCTCGGGGAAGCCGTACTCGCCGAAGCCCTCGATCTGCTTGAAGATGCGCTCGGCGTACTCGCGCGCATAGCCCTTCTCGACCATGCGGCCCACCAGCCGCTCGTGGAAAGGGCCGAGACCACCCTTGCGCTTCCAGGCGGCCATGGCGCGGCGCAGCCGGTCGGCCTCGCCGGGGGTGAAGTCGGCGGCCAGGATGGCCAGCTGCATCACCTGTTCCTGGAAGATGGGCACGCCGAGCGTGCGCTCCAGCGCCTGGCGCACCTCGTCGCTGGGGTAGTCGACCGGCTCCTCGCCGTTGCGGCGCCGCAGATAGGGATGGACCATGCCGCCCTGGATGGGCCCGGGCCGCACGATGGCGACCTCGATGACGAGGTCGTAGAAGCGCTGGGGCTTGAGCCGCGGCAGCATGCTCATCTGCGCGCGGCTCTCCACCTGGAAGGTGCCCACGCTGTCGCCGCGCGAGAGCATGGCGTAGACCTGCGGGCACTCGGCCGGCACCTGGTGCAGTTCGATCGGCGCGCCCTGCTTGGCCCCCACCATCACGAGCGCGCGGCGGATGGCACTGAGCATGCCCAAGGCCAGGATGTCGACCTTGAGCAGCCCCAGGGCATCGAGGTCGTCCTTGTCCCACTGGATGACGCTGCGGCATTCCATGGTGGCGTTTTCCACCGGCACGAGCTCGGCGAGGTCGTCGCGCGCGATGACGAAGCCGCCGGGGTGCTGGCTGAGGTGGCGCGGGAAGCCGATCAATTCGTGCGTCAGGCCCATCCACTGGCGCACGAGCGGGCTGTCGGGGTCGAAGCCGCTCTCGCGCAGGCGCTCGGGGTTGACGTGGCGGCCGTCGAACCAGTGCTGGCTCTTGCTGAGCGCCTCGATGCGCGCGAGGTCGATGCCCAGCGCCCGGCCCACGTCGCGCAGCGCGCTGCGCGGGCGGTAGCTGATGACGACGGCCGTGAGCGCGGCGCGGTGGCGGCCGTACTTGCGGTAGATGTACTGGATGACCTCTTCGCGCCGCTGGTGCTCGAAGTCGATGTCGATGTCGGGCGGCTCGTTGCGCTCCTCGCTGATGAAGCGCTCGAACAACAGCGTCGTGCGCGCCGGATCCACCGCGGTGACGCCGAGGCAGTAGCACACGGCCGAGTTGGCGGCGCTGCCGCGGCCCTGGCACAGGATGCCCTGGCTGCGCGCCCAGACCACGATGTCGGCCACCGTCAGGAAGTAGGGCTCGTAGCGCAGCCGGCCGATGAGCGCGAGCTCGTGCTCGATCATGGCGCGCACGGCCGGCGGCTCGCCGCCGGGGAAACGGCGCTTGAGGCCGTCTTCCGCGAGCTGGCGCAGCCAGCTGGTGGGCGTGTGGCCCGCGGGCGTGATCTCGCGCGGGTACTCGTACTTCAGCTCGGCCAGGCTGAAGGCGCAGGTGCCGGCAATGGCGACCGAGGCCTCCAGCCAGTCGGTGCGGAAGAGCTGCGCCAGGCGCAGCCGCGAGCGCAGGTGCGACTCGGCATTGGCCTGCAAGGCCAGGCCGGCGCCGGCCACCGTGGTGCCCAGGCGTGTGGCGGTCAGCACGTCGAGCAGCGCCTTGCGCGAGCGGCGGTGCAGGCATACGCCACCCGTGGCCACCAGCGGCAGGCCGGTGACGGCGGCCACGCGCTGCAGCAGTTGCACCGTCACCACCTCGGCGGCGCGGTGGCGGCGCTGCACGGCGATGGCGCTGCGCTCGGGGCCGAACCAGGTGCGCAGCCACAGCGCGTGCTCGAACAGCGTCTCGAAAGGCTGGCCGGGCGCGGGCACCAGGAGGGCAAAGCAGCCCGGCAGGCCGGCAAGCATGGGCGCCTTGGCGACACGGCCTTCGACATCGGCGCGGTGCGCGAGGTACTGGCCCTTGGGCGCGCGGCGGCGGGCCAGGGTGATCCACTGCACCAGGTTGCCGTAGCCGCGGCGCGACTGCGCCAGCAACACCAGGCGCGGCTCGGCCTGGCGCGGCTCGGCGGCGGCGGCCAGCGGGGGCGGCTCGGGCGGGGGTGGCGCAGCCACGGCGGCGCGGGCGCGCTCGGCCGTCACCTCGCGCAGGGCGGCGGCCACCACGGCCTGCGCGGCGGCCTGCGCGGCGTCGACCGTGACCGCTGCCAGGGTCGGGGCGCTGGCGCCCGGGCTGGCCACGGGGGCTGCCGCAGACGCTGCCGCAACGGCCGAGGGCGGCACCGGGCAGGACGCCGGTGCCGACAGCTGCATCTCGCAGCCGACGATCAGCCGCAGCGCCAGACGCTCGGCCTCGGCGTGCGCACGCACGACCCCGGCGAGCGAACACTCGTCGGTGAGCGCCAGCGCGCCATAGCCCAGCGCCTGTGCGCGGGCGACCAGTTCCTCGGGGTGCGAGGCGCCGCTCAGAAAGCTGAAGTTGCTGCGACAGTGCAGCTCGGCATAGGCCGGTAGCGCCTGGCGGGGGCGGTGGGCAGGGTGTGGGGGGGCAGACACGTCGGTCGGTCGGTGGCGACGGCGTCGGGCTCGCGCGCGCGGCGCACGGTGGCGGGCGGCTGAACGCCGGGGTAACGGGCGGCCTCGTGGGGGGGCGTGGCCGCGGGTTGCGCGGGCGTGGCCGGCGCCGCGGGGTGCCCGGGTGGCGGCCAGGTGGCAAAGGCCGCCCCCGGCGCCAAGGCATCGAGCGGGCTGCGCACGGCGCCACCGCCCAGGCGCAGCACGTGCGTGTAGATCATCGTGGTGCTGACGTCGGCGTGGCCGAGCAGCTCCTGCACGGTGCGGATGTCGTAGCCCGACTGCAGCAGGTGGGTGGCAAACGAGTGGCGCAGCGTGTGCGGCGAGGCCGCCTTATAGATGCCGGCCTCCAGTGCGGCGCGCTTGAAGGCGCGCTGGAAGCTCACCTCGAGCAGGTGGTGGCGACGGCGCAGGCCCGTGCGCGGATCGACGGCGACCTGGCTGTTCGGGAACACCCAGTGCCAGGTCCAGGAATCGGCGGCACGCGGGTACTTGCGTGCCAGGGCTTGCGGCAGCACGACCCCGGCGGCGGCCTCGGCGCGGTCGGAGCGCCACAGGGCGTGGGCGCGGTCGAGCTGCTCGCGCAGCGGCGCCTCGAGCGCGGCAGGCAGCATGACGACGCGGTCCTTGAAGCCCTTGCCCTCGCGCACGACGATGGCGCGGCGGTCGAAGTCGATGTCCTTGACGCGCAGGCGCAGCCCCTCCAGCAGGCGCATGCCGGTGCCATACAGCAGGCGGCCCACCAGGCCGTATGGGGCCTGCTGGCGGTGCAGCGGCACGGCGTCGAGCGCGGCCAGCAGCTGCTGCACCTCGGCCATCGACAGCACCACGGGCAGCCGGCGCTGGCTGCGCGGGCGGCCGATCTCCTCGATCCAGGGCACGGGCTGGCGCAGCACCTTCTGGTAGAGGAACAGCAGCGCCGACAGCGCCTGGCGGTGCGTGCCGGGAGCGACATCGCGCTCGTTGGCCAGCCAGGTGAGGAAAGCCTGGATGTCGGGGCCGGCAAGCTCGGACGGGTGACGCAGGCCGTGGTAGCGGATGAAGGCGCTCACCCAGTGGACGTAGGCCTCCTCGGTGCGGATGCTGTAGTGCAGCAGGCGGATGTGCTGGCGCAGCAGGTCGAGCAGGCGCGGCGGGCTGGACATGGCGAGAACCCTTGAGACACTGTTCATCCGTACAGTATCTCAATCCTCGGCCCTGCGCCAGCCTCCTTGCGGGGTCTCGACACCCGGGGCATGGTGAAAACCCGTTCGGGCGAGCTGGTCAAGGCCCCGGCAAGAACCCTTCGGGCCAGAGACGGACTTCATCGCTGCCCCCAGCGCGGTCAGCGCTTGTCCGGCCCGGGCCCCGTGATCAAGGCCACGGTGTCGTCGCCCCCGTGCCCCAGCAGCCCGCTGGCGGTGTAGATGCCCAGCTTGCCGCGCGTGTCGGCGATGTCGAGGTTGCGCATCGTGAGCTGGCCGATGCGGTCGGCCGGCGTGAAGGCGGCGTTCTCGACCTTCTCCATGCTCAGGCGCTCGGGCGCGTAGGTCAGGTTGGGGCTCTGCGTGTCGAGGATGCTGTAGTCGTTGCCGCGGCGCAGCTCCAGCCACACCTCGCCCGTGACGGCGCGCGCCACCCAGCGCTGCGCCGTCTCGCGCAGCATCAGGCACTGGGGGTCGAACCAGCGGCCCTGGTAGAGCAGCCGGCCCAGCTTGCGGCCGTTCAGGCGGTACTGCTCGATGGTGTCCTCGTTGTGGATGCCGGTGACGAGCCGTTCGTAGGCGATGTGCAGCAGCGCCATGCCCGGGGCCTCGTAGATGCCGCGGCTCTTGGCCTCGATGATGCGGTTCTCGATCTGGTCGCACATGCCCAGGCCGTGGCGGCCACCGATGGCGTTGGCCTCGGCCATCAGCTCCACGGCGCTGGCGAAGGCGCGGCCGTTCAGCGCCACGGGCACGCCCTCTTCGAAGCGCACGCTCACCTCCTCGGCGGGCACCGGGACCTCGGGCTTCCAGAAGGCCACGCCCATGATGGGCTTGACGATGCGGATGCCCGAGTTCAGGAACTCCAGGTCCTTGGCCTCGTGCGTGGCGCCGAGCATGTTGCTGTCGGTGCTGTAGGCCTTCTCGACACTCATCTTGTAGTCGAAACCGTTCGCGATGAGGTACTCGCTCATCTCCTTGCGGCCGCCGAGCTCGTCGATGAAGCGCTGGTCCAGCCAGGGCTTGTAGATGCGCAGCTGCGGGTTGGCCAGCAGGCCGTAGCGGTAGAAGCGCTCGATGTCGTTGCCCTTGTAGGTGCTGCCGTCGCCCCAGATGTGGACGTCGTCCTCCTTCATGGCCACCACCAGCGCCGTGCCGGTGACGGCGCGGCCCAGCGGCGTGGTGTTGAAGTAGGTGGCGCCGCCGGTGCTGATGTGGAAGGCGCTGCACTGGATGGCCGCGATGCCCTCGGCCACCAGCTGCGCGCGGCAGTCGACGAGGCGGGCGATCTCGGCCCCGTAGGCCAGCGCCTTGCGGGGAATCTCGCCGTAGTCGCTCTCGTCGGGCTGGCCGAGGTTGGCCGTGTACGCGCACGGCACCGCGCCCCGCGCACGCATCCAGTGCACGGCGGCGGACGTGTCCAGGCCGCCCGAGAAGGCGATGCCGACGCGCTGGCCGGCGGGTAGCGATTGCAGGATCGTGGTCACGACAGGGCTCCGGGTGAGCCGGCGATTGTCACGGATGAGCGCGGCGCTCCTCAGTGCAGCTTCACCCGCGGCTCCGTGCTGCGCGTGAGCCAGCGGCTGGCCGAGCCCAGCGCCGTCTTCCACCAGCCGTGCAGCGCCACCTCGTGCATCTTGTACAGGCTCAGGTACATGGTGCGCGCGAACAGGCCCTCCACCCACAGATTGCCGCCGACCAGCGCCCCCATCAGGTTGCCCACGGTGCTGTACTCGCCCAGCGAGACCAGCGAGCCGAAGTCGCGGTAGCGCCAGGGCCGCGGCGTGCCGCCCTTGATCACGCGCGGCAGCTCGCGCGCCAAGTGCGAGGCCTGCTGGTGCGCCGCCTGCGCGCGCGGCGGCACGCACACGCCGGACTCGCGGCCCAGCCAGGGCGCGGCGGCACAGTCGCCGAGGGCGTAGACGCGCTCGTCCCGCGTCGTCTGCAGCGTGGGACCGACGACAAGCTGGTTCAGGCGGTTGGTCTCCAGCCCGTCGAGCCCGGCCAGGAAGGCCGGCGCCTTCACGCCCGCAGCCCAGACCACCAGCTCGGCGTCGACACGCTCGGTGCCCGCCGCGGTGGCCAGCTGCACGCCTTGCGCATCGACCGCGGTCACGCGCGCACCGGCCCGCACCTTCACGCCCAGCTGCACCAGCAACGCGGTGGCCGAGGCGGCGATGCGCTCGGGCAGCGCCGGCAGGATGCGCGGGCCGGCCTCGAGCAGGTGGATGCGGATGTCACGCTCGGGGTCGATGCGCTCGAGGTTGTAGGACACGAGCGTGCGCGTGGCCTTGTGCAGCTCGGCCGCCAGCTCCACGCCGGTGGCGCCGGCCCCGATGATGGCCACGTTCAACTGCCCCGGCGCCAGCGGTGCGGCCTGCATGTGGGCGCGCAGACAGGCGTTGACGAGCCGGCGGTGGAAGCGCTCGGCGTCGACGGGCGTCTCCAGCGCGATGGCGTGCTCGGCCACGCCGGGCGTGCCGAAATCGTTGGTGCGGCTGCCCACGGCCATCACCAGCGTGTCGTAGGGCCGGCTGTAGCCCTGCGTGACGGGGCGGCCGTCCTCGTCGAGCACCGGGCCCACGTGGACGAGGCGCTGCGCGCGATCCAGGCCCGTCATCCGGCCCACGCGGTAGCGGAAGCCGTTCCAGTGGCTCTGCGCCAGGTAGTCGGTGGCGTGCTCGTGCACGTCGATGCTGCCGGCAGCGATCTCGTGCAGATGCGGCTTCCAGAAGTGCGTGCGCGCCTTCTCGATCAGCGTGACGTGGGCGCGGCCGGTCTTGCCCAGGGTGCGGCCCAGCCGGGTGGCCAGCTCCAGCCCTCCGGCGCCGCCGCCGACGATGACGATGCGGTGCAGGCCCGAGGGGTGGTCAGGGGGGTGGGGGGCGTCGGTCATGAGGCCGAGTCTCGCAGCAAACGGCGGCCGCGCGCGCCCGCCGCGCAGAAGTCGTGTGCAGGCTGTCGGGCCTTGTCGCACACCCCCGCCTGGGCCGAGCGCCACCGGTATGTATGATTTATGCATACCGGTTCAATCAGAACGCTCTGTTCAGACCGCCCGATCCCACCCTGCCGGAGCCCCGCCATGGAAGCCACCGTCGCCGAACGCGGCCAGATCACGCTGCCCAAGTCCGTGCGCGATGCGCTCGGCCTCACCAAGGGCACCAAGCTGAAGGTCGAGCTCGACGGAGGCCGCATCGTGCTGCGCAAGGACGTCGACGACGCCATCGCGCGCGTGCGCGGCCGCGTACCGCTGCCGCCGGGGGTGAGCACCGACGACATCATGCGCGAACTGCGCGGCCGCGCACCCGGCGACCCCCTGCCCGCCTGGGACCAGGCCGCGCCCCCGCGCCCGGCCGCGGGCCGCAAGCCCCGATGATCGCCGTCGACAGCAACATCCTGATCGACTTCATCGGCAACGACCCCGGCGCTGCCGATGCCGCCGACCAGGCCCTGCGCCGCGCACTGGCCAGCGGCCCGGTTGTGGCCTGCGAGGTCGTGCTGGCCGAGGTGGTGGCAGGCCTGGGCAACGGCTCGGCGGTGATGGACGCGCTCGAGGAGCTCGGCGTGGACTTCTCGCCGCTGGAGCAACGCTCGGCCGTGCGCGCCGGTGAGATGCAGCGCCGCCATCTCGAGCGTCGGCGCGCCGCGGCGGCCGGGGCCGACTCGCGCCGCGTCGTGGCCGACTTCCTGGTGGGCGCGCACGCGCTGCTGCAGTGCCACGGCCTGATCACGCGCGACGCCGGTTTCTTCCGCGACTACTTCAAGGGCCTGAAGCTGATCGTGCCCCAAGCATGACGTCAGCCTCGGCCGCCACACTCGAACGACGTCCTTCGCCAAGTCTTCCCTGGAGCAAGCCCATGCTGCAAGCCTACCGCCAACATGCCGCCGAACGCGCCGCGCTCGGCATCCCGCCGCTGCCGCTCGACGCCCGGCAGGTGGCCGAGCTGATCGAGCTCATCAAGAACCCGCCGGCCGGTGAAGAAGCCTTCCTGCTGGACCTGCTGACGCACCGGGTACCGCCGGGCGTGGACGACGCGGCCAAGGTCAAGGCCAGCTTCCTGGCCGCCGTGGCGCACGGCGACCTCGCGGTCGGCCTGCTCGGCAAGGCCAAGGCCACCGAGCTGCTGGGCACCATGGTGGGCGGCTACAACGTGCACCCGCTGATCGAGCTGCTCGACGACGCCGAGGTCGCCCCGGTAGCGGCCGAGGGCCTGAAGAAGACGTTGCTGATGTTCGACTACTTCAACGACGTCGCGGCCAAGGCCAGGGCCGGCAACGCCAAGGCGGCCGAGGTGATGAAGAGCTGGGCCGACGCCGAGTGGTTCACCTGCCGCCCCGAGGTGCCGAAGTCCATCACCGTCACGGTGTTCAAGGTGCCCGGCGAGACCAACACCGACGACCTCAGCCCCGCGCCCGACGCCTGGAGCCGCCCGGACATCCCGCTGCACTACCTGGCGATGCTCAAGAACACCCGTCCCGACGCGGCCTTCAAGCCCGAGGAAGATGGCAAGCGCGGCCCGATGCAGTTCATCGAAGACCTCAAGAAGAAGGGCCACCTCGTGGCCTACGTGGGCGACGTGGTGGGCACGGGCTCGTCGCGCAAGAGCGCCACCAACAGCGTCATCTGGGCCACGGGGCAAGACATCCCCTTCGTGCCGAACAAGCGCTTCGGCGGCGTCACCTTGGGCGGCAAGATCGCGCCGATCTTCTTCAACACGCAGGAGGACTCCGGCTCGCTGCCCATCGAGGTGGACGTGTCCAAGCTTGAGATGGGCGACGTCATCGAGGTGCTGCCCTACGACGGCCAGCTCGTGAAGAACGGCGCCACCGTGGCCGAGTTCAAGCTCAAGAGCGAGGTGCTGTTCGACGAGGTGCGCGCTGGCGGCCGCATCAACCTCATCATCGGCCGCAGCCTCACCGCCCGGGCGCGCGAGTTCCTGGGCCTGCCCGCGAGCACGGCCTTCCGCCTGCCGCAGGCCCCCGCGGCCACCAAGGCCGGCTTCACGCTGGCGCAGAAGATGGTGGGCCGGGCCTGCGGCCTGCCTGACATCGATGGCAAGGGCCAGGGCATCCGCCCCGGCACCTACTGCGAGCCGCGCATGACCACCGTCGGCAGCCAGGACACCACCGGCCCGATGACGCGCGACGAGCTCAAGGACCTGGCCTGCCTGGGCTTCAGCGCCGATCTCGTGATGCAGAGCTTCTGCCACACCGCCGCCTACCCCAAGCCGGTGGACGTGAAGACGCACCGCGAGTTGCCGGCCTTCATCAGCAGCCGCGGCGGCGTGAGCCTGCGGCCGGGCGACGGCGTCATCCACAGCTGGCTCAACCGCCTGCTGCTGCCGGATACGGTGGGCACGGGCGGCGACAGCCACACACGCTTCCCCATCGGCATCAGTTTCCCCGCCGGCTCGGGCCTGGTGGCCTTCGGCGCCGCCACGGGCGTGATGCCGCTGGACATGCCCGAGAGCGTGCTGGTGCGCTTCAAGGGGCAGATGCAGCCGGGCGTGACGCTGCGCGACCTGGTGCACGCCATCCCCTACGCTGCCATCAAGCAGGGCCTGCTGACGGTGGCCAAGGCCGGCAAGAAGAACGTCTTCAGCGGCCGCATCCTCGAGATCGAGGGCCTGCCCGACCTGAAGGTGGAACAGGCCTTCGAGCTGAGCGACGCGAGCGCAGAACGCAGCGCCGCCGGCTGCACGATC
Organism: Rubrivivax sp.; assembly: GCA_032115875.1. Taxonomy (GTDB): domain Bacteria; phylum Pseudomonadota; class Gammaproteobacteria; order Burkholderiales; family Burkholderiaceae_C; genus Rubrivivax. The sequence continues at coordinate 3,266 of JAUMBF010000020.1, read as the reverse complement.
AAGCTCAACCAGGCGCCGATCATCGAGTACCTCAACTCGAACGTCGTGCTCATGAAGAACATGATCGCCGACGGCTACCAGGACGCGAAGACGCTGGCGCGGCGCATCGAAAAGGTCGAGGCCTGGCTGGCCGACCCGCAACTGCTGGAGGCCGACGCCGACGCCGAGTACGCGGCCGTGATCGAGATCGACCTGAACGAGCTCAAGGAGCCCGTGCTGTGCTGCCCGAACGACCCCGACGACGCCAAGCTGCTGTCCGACGTGGCCGGCACGAAGATCGACGAGGCCTTCATCGGCAGCTGCATGACCAACATCGGCCACTTCCGCGCCGCGGCCAAGCTGCTGGGCGGGCAGCGCGACATCCCCGTCAAGCTGTGGGTGGCGCCGCCCACCAAGATGGACCAGAGCGAGCTCATCAAGGAAGGCCACTACGCCGCCTTCGGCACGGCCGGCGCGCGCACCGAGATGCCGGGCTGCAGCCTGTGCATGGGCAACCAGGCCCAGGTGCGCGAGGGCGCCACCGTGGTGAGCACCAGCACGCGCAACTTCCCCAACCGGCTGGGCAAGAACACCAACGTGTTCCTGGCCTCGGCGGAGCTGGCGGCCATCGCGTCCAAGCTCGGCCGCATCCCCACCGTGGCCGAGTACCACGAGGCCATGGGCATCATCAACAAGGACGCCGCCAGCGTGTACCGCTACATGAACTTCGACCAGATCGAGGAGTACGCGGAGACGGCCCGGAGCGTGACGGTCTGAGCGCGCGGCCGCGGCGCGGGGCGGTGGCGCGCGCCGCCCTGGCGGCACCGGCCGCCCTGAGCCTGGCTCTGGCGGGCTGCGCCACGGCGCCGCCCGACAACGGCTTCGGTGCCTGGCGCGAGGCCCGTGCCGACGCGGTAGCGGCGCTGCAGGCCGAGTTGCGGCGCGAGGGCGTGGAGCGGGTGCTGCCGCTGCCGCAGCTGCTGCGCTCGGCCTCGTCGTGGCAGGCCTGCGGCGCCGAGCCCTGGGCGCTGCCGCCGCCGACCCAGTGGCCGGCGGTGGTATCGGTGCTGCGCCTGGTGCAGGCGCTGCGCGAGGCCGGCGCCATCGGCGCCATCGAGGTGCACTCGGGATACCGCGAGCCGGCGCTCAACGCCTGCGCCGGCGGCGCGCCGCGCAGCGCGCACGCGCTGGCCTTCGCCATCGACTTCACGCCCGGCGACGGCCGCGACGTGGCCGCCGCGCTGTGCGCCTTCTGGCGCGAGCAGGGGCGCGACTGGCGCATGGGGCTGGGGCGCTACGCCTCGGGCCGCATCCACGTCGACACCGCCGGGCACCGTGCCTGGGGCGCGCCGAGGGGCGGCAACCCCTGCGCGGCACCCTGAACACCGGCCCGCGCCGCGCGCGATGATCGGCCCATGAACACCCCCGGACGCTGCTGGCCGCCCTGGTGCTGGCGGCCCCCCTGCTGGCCCAGGCCCAGGGCTCGCTGGCCGAACGGCGACAGGCCATCACCAAGGGCACCGCCCCCGGCAAGGTGCTGATCGAGGCCCCGGCCCGCGGCGACCGCGCCGACCGCCCGGCCGATGCGGCCAGTGCCGCGCCGTCGGCGGGCGCCGCGGTCCCGGCAGGCCCGGCAGGCCCGGCAGGCGCGGCAGGGCCGGCGGTGGCGGCGCCAGCCGCACCGGCGCGCCCCGGCCTGCTCAGCCGGCTGTCGCCGCCCGGCGGCCGGTCCCTGGCCGACAGCCGCCGCCTGGACGCGCCCGACCAGGGCATCGTCGTCAAGCCGGCCACGCCGGCGAGCGCGCCGCGCTGACGCCCCCGCTGACGGCCTGGCCGAAGGCCGCGCGGGCGCTCAGCCTGCGCCCTGCCGCAGCGCCTCGCCCAGCCCGCTGAAGCGCCGCGTGCGCCGCGCCAGCGCGCGCGCCAGCAGCGCCGGCTGCGGGCCGGCCAGCGTGATCCGCTGCCGCGCCCGCGTGATGCCGGTGTACACCCATTCGCGCGTCAGCACCGGGCTGTCCTCGCCCGGCAGCACCAGCGCCACGTGGCCGAACTCCGAGCCCTGGCTCTTGTGCACCGTCATCGCGAAGGCCGTCTCCACCGCCGCCAGCCGCGCCGCGGCCACCGAGCGCAGCGGCCCGCCGTCGGCGAACCACACGCGCATCGCGCCGCCGTCGGGCGGGCGCAGCACCAGGCCGACGTCGCCGTTGAACACGCCCAGCGCGGGCTCGTTGCGCCTCACCATCACCGGGCGGCCCTCGACCCAGCCGTCGGCGCCCTGGCGGCCCAGGAAGGCCTCGGCGAGCTGCCGGTTCAGCGCCACGGTGCCGAAGGGGCCGTCGTGCACGGCGGCCAGCAGCCGGAAACGGTCGAAGGCGCGCAGCAGCTCGGCCGCCCAGTCCTCGAAGGCCCCGGCCGCAGCCGGACGCGCGCGCAGCAGGCCGACGAAGGGCCCGTAGCCCTGCGGCCCGCTGGCCAGCGCCAGCAGCGGGCCCGGGCCCGGCGCCACCAGGCGCTGCAGCGCGTCGCCGCCGGCCTGCAGCAGCGCCGTGGCGGCGTCGGCGTCGCCGCGGTTGGTGGCCTCGGCCAGCGCGGCGATGGGCCCGTCGAAGCGGTGACCGGCGGTGAGCGTGACGGTCTGCGGCGCCAGCGGCGAGCCCGGCGCGCACAGCTCGGCCATCACCGCGCCGGCCTCCACCGAGGCCAGCTGGTCGCGGTCGCCCAGCAGCACCAGCCGTGCGCCCGCGGGCAGCGCCTCCAGCAGCGCGGTGAGCATCTCACCGTGCACCATCGAGGCCTCATCGACGAGCAGCAGGTCCACCGGCAGCGGCTGCGCCGCGCCGTGCACGAAGCGGCGCGTGCCCGGGCGCGTGCCCAGCGTGGCGTGCAGCGTGCGCGCCGGCTGCGCGGCCAGCGTGGCCGCGACGGTGGCGCGGGCCTGCACCAGCGCCGCCGGGCCGGGCTCGGTGCCGGGGCGCAGCGCGGCCTCGATGGACTGGCGCAGCCGCGCCGCCGCCTTGCCGGTGGGCGCGGCCAGCGCCAGGCGCAGCGGCTCGGCCCCGTGCAACGCCTGCAGCAGCACCAGCACGCGCGCGGCGGTGTAGGTCTTGCCGGTGCCGGGGCCGCCGGTGACCACGGCCACGCGGCCGCGCTGCGCCACCACGGCGGCGCGGCGCTGCGCGTCGTCGGCCGGCACGCCGCCGGCGCGCGGCGGGAACAGCGCGTCCAGCAGCGGCCCGAGCGCGGCCTCGGCGGCCGGCTCGGCGGCCGCGGCCAGGCGCTCGCGCAGC
>JAUMBF010000019.1:0-30661 GCA_032115875.1 Rubrivivax sp. | reverse complement strand
TCGTTGAGCATCAGCACGTCGGACAGCAGCGACTCGACCTCCTCGACCTGGTGCGTGCTGACAAGCACGCTGCGCTCGCCGTCGCACCACTCGTCGATGAGCATCTCGTAGAAGGCCTTGCGCGACAGCACGTCCAGGCCCAGCGTGGGCTCGTCCAGGATCATCAGCCGCGCGTCGATGCTGGCCACGAGGGCCAGGTGGGCTTGCGCCACCATGCCCTTGGACAGCGTCTTGACCTTGTCGCCCAGCCCCACGCTCGTGCGCGCCAGCAGGGTGCGCGCGCGCTCGGCCGAGAACCGCGGGTGCAGGCGCGTCATCAGCGTGATCAGCTCGCTCACGCGCGCCCAGCGCGGCAGGATCGCCACGTCGGGGATGTAGCAGGCGCCCCGCAGCAGTGCCACGCGGTCGCGCTGCGGGTGCAGGCCCAGCACGCTGAGCTCGCCCTCAGCGGTCGCCAGGCCCACCATCGCCTTCATCAGCGTGGTCTTGCCGGCCCCGTTGTGGCCGAGCAGGCCCACCACGCGGCCCTTGGGGATGGTGAAGCTGACGTCGTCGACAGCCGTCTTGCGGCCGTAGCGGACGCTCAGGTGGCTGGCCGAGACCACCGTGTCCTTGGGGTCGGCTGCCGGGTTGGGGGTGGTCATGCCCGCTTCTCCTGGTGGGTGGCTTGTTCGGTGTCGGTGTCCCAGTCAAGCTGCTGCGCGGCGATGCCCAGCCGGCGCAGCTTCGCGCGCAGGCGCGGCCAGTCCTCCGACAGGAACCGCGCGCGCTCGGCGGCGCGCAGCCGGTCGCGCGCACCGGCCACCACGAACAGGCCCAGCCCGCGGCGGACTTCCAGCAGTCTGGCTTCGGCCAGGGCCTGCAGCGCACGGTTCACGGTCAGCGGGTTCAGCAGGTGCCGGTGGGCCAGCACGCGCACCGAGGGCATGGCCTGGCCTTCCGGCGGGTCGCCGTCCAGCAACTGGGCGGCCAGCAGGTCGGCCAGCTGCTGGTAGATGGGTTGTCGCTCGTCCCAGGTGGTCATCGGGGCGCTCCGTGCCGCGGCGCCAGGGCAGGGCCGCAGTGGGGTGTGTTGCTGGTGTAGCACACCATATCAGCGCCGCATGTTGCGACACGCGGCGCTGCGACGGGCCGGCGCCTGGGCACGACAGACTGCGGTCGACGCCGATGCACTGCAGCGCGTACGGCGGCACCCGTATGCTCCGCGCCCGATGACGCTGAACCTGCTGACGCCGACCATGGCCGGGCTGCTCGACCGCATCCGCCGCGCGCGCCGACCGCCGCTGCACGCGCTGGGCGTGGCCGAGGCGCGCGCCGCCTACGAGGCGGGCACCGAGGTGCTGGACCTGCCGCGCGCACCGCTGCCCGAAATCGCTGCCCTCAGCGTGGCCGGCCGCTGGCGCTGCGGCTGCTGCGCGGCGTGACGCATGACTTCATCAAAATGGGCCGCGCGCCGCGCGAGGCCCACCAAGCCCTGGCCGCCGCCGCGGCCGCCATCCAGGAGGCAGCCTGCCCATGAAACGAGCCAACTTCCGCTACCGCGAGCCGTTGCGCGTGCGCTGGGCCGAGGTCGATCTGCAGAAGATCGTCTTCAACGGCCACTACCTGATGTACGTGGACACCGCCGTGGCCGGCTACTGGCGCGCGCTGGCCCTGCCTTACCACGACACCATGGAGCGGCTGCAGGGCGACCTTTACGTGCGCAAGGCCACGCTCGAGTACGAGGGCTCGGCGCGCTACGACGAGCGGCTGGAGGTGGGCATCCGCTGCACGCGCATCGGCAACTCGTCGATGGGTTTCGCGGCGGCCGTCTTCCGCGGCGAGCAGCGGCTGGTGCACGGCGAACTCGTCTACGTCTTCGCCGACCCGCACACGCAGACCAGCCGCCCGGTGCCGCCCGAGCTGCGCGCCTGGCTGCAGGCCTTCGAGGCCGGCGAGCCGATGGTGCAGGTGGCGCTGGGCGGCTGGGCCGCGCAGCAGGCCGAGGCGATGGCGCTGCGGCACGCGGTGTTTGCGGCTGAGCAGGGCATCCCGGCCGGGCTGATGACCGACGAGGCCGACCCCGGCGCGCTGCACGTGCTGGCGCGCAACCGCGGCGGGCGCGCGGTGGGCAGCGGGCGGCTCGTGGTGCTGGCCGACGGCCGCGGCAAGATCGGCCGCATGGCGGTGGACGCCACCGTGCGCGGCGCGGGCGTGGGCGGCGCGCTGCTGCAGGCGCTGGTGGGCGCGGCGCGCGAGCGCGGCCTGCCGGTGCTGGTGCTGCACGCACAGGCCACGGCCGAGGGCTTCTACAGGCGCGCCGGCTGGCGGCCCGAAGGCCCCGTGTTCGAGGAAGCCGGCGTGCCGCACCAGGCGATGACGCTGGCGCTGTAGCGCGGCGGCGCTGCCGCTCAGCGCGGCAGCCGTTCGAAGACCTCGACGTGCCGCGGCCCGCGGCACCAGCGCGCCGCCGCCTGGGTGCCCAGCGCCACGATGTCGGCCTGCAGTCCGGGAGCGATGCCGCCCTCGCGGGCGTAGGTCTCCATCAGCGTCGCGTGGGCCGCGCCGTCCTCGTCGGCCCGCAGGTGCAGGCGGGCGTGCAGGCCGGGCCACCCGGCCTCGAGCTGCTGCTGGAACTGCTGCATCGCCTGGCGCGCAGCGCCCACGTCGTGAGGCGCCAGGCGCCAGTACACGAAGAGCTCGCGCACGGCCACGCCCATCGCTGCGCTCAATCGGCCAGCGCGGGCAGGGCGTAAGGCAGGGGGGCGGGCGTGAGCAGCGGGCCGTCGGCCGTGCCCAGGTGCAGGGTGCCGCCCTCGAGCGCCGCGAGCTTGAGCTCGGCCAGCGCCACCGGGCCGAGGCCGGGTAGATCGCCGGCCAGCGCCACCAGGCCGGCGGGCTGGCCAGGGTCGGCGGCGTGCACGATCTCCTGGCCGGGCGTCATGGCCGCGGGCCCCGTGAGCAGCTGGCCGCGGCGCTTGAGGGTGCCGCGGTACTGGCTGCGCGCCACCACTTCCTGGCCGGGGTAGCAGCCTTTCTGGAAGTTCACGCCGCCCACGAGCTCGAGATTCACCATCTGCGGCACGAATTGCTCCGCCGTGGCGGCCACGATGCGCGGCACGCCGCTGGCGGCCTCCAGGCCCTGCCAGGTGGCGGCGGCCAGGGCCGCGCCGGCCGGGGCCGCACCGCCGAACTGCAGTGCGCGCGCTACCGGCCGGCCCTGCACCAAGGCCGGCGGCAAGGCGATGCACACGCCGTTGCCGGCGGGCTGCACCGTCCAGGGCGCGGCAGCCGGGGCCGCATCGCCCGCCAGGCCCCAAACCGGCCACTCGACGCTGGCATCGTCAAGCGTGCACTGGGCACGCAGCACGAACATGCGCAGCCGCTTCAGCGTGGCGGGCAGCAGATCGGCGCTGCAGGCCAGCAGCACGGTGTCGGCGTCGTGCGCCCACATCACGAAACTGGCCAGCATCCGGCCCTTGGCCGTGCAGTAGCCCGCCAGCCGCGCCGCGCCGGGCGCGAGTTGCGTCACGTCCTGCGTGAGCTGGCCGTGCAGGAACCGGCGCGCATCGGCACCGCGGGCGCGGATCAGGCCCCAGTCGGGCAGCGGCAGCACGCCGTGGAGGGAGGCTTCGGCAGGGGTTGGCGACATGCTGCTGATTATCATGAGGCGCTTATGGCGTCGCGGTCTTCATGGTCTCGCATCGGAGGGGCGCTGGCGCTGGTCCTTCTGCTGGCCGTGGCCGCCGCCGCCGCGACCACTTGGTGGTGGCTGGACCGCCCGCTGCCGCTGGCCACGCCCTCGGTGGAGTTGTCCATCGAGCCCGGCGACACCCCGCGCCAGGTGGCCACGGCCTGGGTGGGTGCCGGCGTGCAGACGGCGCCAAGGCTGCTCTACGAGTGGTTCCGCTGGTCGGGGCAGGCACGGCGCATCCGCGCCGGCAGCTACGAGGTGCGCGAGGGCGTCACGCCGCGCTCGCTGCTGGACAAGCTCGTGCAGGGCGATGAGTTGCTCGAGCGCGTGCGCTTCATCGAGGGCTGGACGCTGCGGCAGCTGCGTGCCGAACTGGCCCGTGCGCCCCACCTCAAGCCCACCACTGCCGGCCTGAGCGACGCCGAGCTGATGGCCGGCCTCGGCAGCCCGGGCGTGCCGGCCGAGGGCCGCTTCTTCCCCGATACCTACGTCTACAGCCGCGGCGTCAGCGATCTCACCGTGCTCAAGCGCGCTCACCGCGCGATGCAGCAGCAGCTGGCCCAGGCCTGGGCGCAGCGCGCACCCGACACCCCGCTGAAGTCGGCGGACGAGGCGTTGATACTGGCCTCCATCGTCGAGAAAGAGACCGGCCTCGAAGCCGACCGCGGGCAGATCGCCGGTGTGTTCACCAATCGGCTGCGCATCGGCATGATGTTGCAGACCGACCCCACGGTGATCTACGGCCTGGGCGAGCGCTTCGACGGCAACCTGCGCCGCCGCGACCTCGAGACCGATGGTCCCTTCAACACCTACACCCGCGGCGGCCTGCCGCCGACACCCATCGCGCTGCCGGGCCTGGCCTCGCTGCGCGCTGCCGTCAACCCCGAGCCGACGCGCGCGCTGTACTTCGTGGCCAAAGGCGACGGCCGCAGCGCCTTCAGCGAGAACCTCGCCGACCATAATCGCGCGGTGGCCCGCTATCAGCTGAACCGCCGATGACCGGCGGCTTGTTCATCACCGTCGAAGGCATCGACGGCGCCGGCAAGAGCACGCACATCGAGCCGCTGCGCGCTTGGTTCGAGCGGCGCGGCCGCGAGGTGGTGGTCACACGCGAGCCTGGCGGCACCGAGTTGGCGGAGGCCCTGCGTGAGCTGGTGCTGCACCGTCCGATGGACTCACTCACCGAGGCGCTGCTGGTGTTTGCCGCGCGGCGCGACCACCTCGTGGGCCGCATCGAGCCGGCGCTGGCGCGCGGCGCGGTGGTCATCGGCGACCGCTACACCGACGCCAGCTTTGCCTACCAAGGCGGTGGCCGCGGCTTCGATCTCCAGGTGCTGACAACACTCGAGCAGTGGGTGCAGCAGGGCCGCCAGCCGCAACTGACGCTGTGGTTCGACCTGCCGGCCGCCGAGGCGGCGCGCCGTCGTGGCGCGGTGCGCGCGCCCGACCGCTTCGAGTCGCAGGACATGGCCTTTTTCGAGCGCGTGATCGCCGGCTACGCCGCGCGCGAGGCGGCCATGCCGCAGCGCTTTGCGCGCATCGACGCCCGAGCCGAACCGGCGGCGGTGTGGCGGCAGGTCGAGGCGGTGCTGCAGCGGCGGTTTGGCGCGCATGACGACTGAAGACTTGCTGATCGGCGACGACGGCGCGCTGCCGCTGCCCTGGCTGGCCGAGCCGCTGACCGCCGCGCTGGCTCACCAGCGTGGGCATGCGCTGATGCTGCATGGCGCCGCCGGCTCTGGCGTGGTGCCGCTTGCGTTGGCGCTGGCGCAGTCCTGGTTGTGCGAGGCGTCGGACGGCCGGCGCCCCGCCTGCGGCCGTTGCGGCAGTTGCAGGCTCGTTCAGGGCCACGTGCACCCCGACCTGATGCTGCTGATGCCCGAGCAGCAGCGGCGCGATCTCGGCTGGCCACTGCCCGGCGACAAGGCCGATTCCGACAGCACCCGGAAGCCGAGCCGGCAGATCCGCGTCGACGAGGTGCGGCTGCTCATCGACTGGGTGTTCAAGACCTCGGCACGTGGGCGCGGCAAGGTGGCGGTGCTCACGCCGGGCGAGACGCTCAACATGCAGTCGGCCAACGCCCTTCTGAAGACCCTGGAGGAGCCGCCCTCCGGCACCCGCATTGTCATCACCACCCCCGACCCAGCCCGCCTGCTGCCCACGGTGCGCAGCCGCTGCCAGGTGCTGCGCCTGGCCGAGCCTGCGCAGCCGGTGGCGCTGGACTGGCTGGCAGGCCGCGGCGTGGCCGAACCAGCGGTGCTGCTGGCCGCGGCCTGCGGCCGGCCGCTGGACGCGCGGATGCTGCACGAAGCCGGCGTGCACGCCGAGACCTGGGGTCGGCTGCCGCAGGCGCTGGCCCGCGGGGAAGGGCGCTCGGTGCAGGGCTGGGCGCTGCCGGCTTTGCTGGATGCGCTGCAGAAGCTGTGCCACGACGCGATGGCCGTGGCCGGCGGGGCGACGCCGCGCTACTTTCCGGCCGGATCGGTGCCGTGCGGAGCCTCGCCGCCTCGGCTTCGGGCCTGGTCGCTGGAGCTCCAGCGCCTGGCGCGCCATGCCGCCCACCCCTGGAACGAGGGCGTCATGGCCGACGCACTGGTGGCTGCCGCCATGCGCGCCCTGCAGCCGCCCCCACGGCGGCCGGCCGGCGCCCGGCACACGGGCTTGGATACACTGGCCCGATGAAAGACCGCACCCCGACGCGCGCCGGCCCGCTGGGCCCTCCGCTGGCGCCGGGCGGCGCGGGCGCGCCGCGGCCCAGCGTGATTCAGCTGGTGTTCCGCGAGAAGGGTGCGCTCTACGCGGCCTACATTCCCCTCTTCACCGAAGGGGGCCTCTTCGTACCCACCACCCGGGATTACCGCCTGGGCGAGGACATCTACCTGCTGCTGTCCCTGCCCGACGACCCGCAGCGTTTCCCGGTGGCCGGCAGGGTGGCCTGGATCACCCCGGCCAACGCCTCCGGCGGGCGCACGCAAGGGGTGGGCGTGCGCTTCCCCAACGACGACAAGTCGCGCCAGCTGAAGGCCAAGATCGAGGAGATCCTGGGCACCTCGGTCCAGTCGCAGAAGCCAACGCAGACGATCTGACCCCGCCGGCCCCGCATCCCGGCCTGCCCCGATGTTCGTCGACTCCCACTGCCACCTGAGCTTTCCCGGCCTGCTCGAGCGCATCGCCGACGTGCGCCACGAGATGGCGCTGGCGGGGGTGGATCGTGCCATCTGCATCTGCACCACGATGGAGGAGTTCGACACCGTGCATGCGCTGGCGCGCGAGCACGCCGAGCTCTGGTGCACGGCCGGCGTGCACCCCGACAACGAAGGCGTGCGCGAGCCCACGGTCGACGAGCTGGTGGCCATGGCCGCAAGGCCGCGCGTGGTGGCCATCGGCGAGACCGGGCTCGACTACTACCGGCTCCAGGGCCGCAGCGTGGCCGACATGGCCTGGCAGCGGGCCCGCTTCGCCGTGCACATCGAGGCCGCTCGCCGCACCGGGCTGCCCCTGGTGGTGCACACGCGCTCCGCCAGCTACGACACCCTGGCGCTGCTGCGCAGCGAGGGGGCGGGCAGGGTGGCCGGCGTCTTCCACTGCTTCACCGAGACCGCCGAGGTGGCCCGCGCGGCGCTCGACCTGGGCTTCTACATCTCCTTCTCGGGCATCCTGACCTTCCGCAACGCCCAAGACCTGCGCGAGGTCGCGCGCTGGGTGCCGCTGGAGCGCTGCCTGATCGAGACCGACAGCCCCTATCTGGCCCCCGTGCCGCACCGCGGCAAGCCCAACCAGCCCGCCTACGTGCCGCAGGTGGCGGCCCAGTTGGCGGCCCTCAAGGGCTTGCCGATCGAGACGATCGCCGCCGCCACCAGCCGCAACTGCGAGGCACTCTTTACGCGGCTGGGCTCGGGCCTGGAGACCATGTCGTGATGAGAATCTGCTTGAAGATTGTTGTCTTATTCATTGTCGCATCAGCTTTTTTACCAGTACGCGCACAAGACGAAGTGGCCTTGTTCAGGGCCGTCAACCTGGACGACGATCGCAGCGTGCAGCGCTGGCTGGCCGCTGGCGGAGACCCCAACCGCGCCGATGCCCGCGGCCAGACGCCGCTGATCCTGGCGATGCGCGACGAGTCGTTCAAGGTGGCAGCCGTCCTGCTGGACCACCCGGCCACGCGGGTGGACGCCGCCAATGCCGCAGGCGAGACGGCGCTCATGATGGCGGCGCTCAAGGGCCACCTGAGCTGGGTGCAACGCCTGGCGTCGCGCGGGGCCGCGATCAACCGCGAAGGCTGGACGCCGCTGCACTATGCCGCCAGCGGTGCCGGCGTCGACGTGCTGCGCTGGCTGATCGAGCAAGGCGCAGCCCTCGACGCCGCAGCGCCCAACCGCAGCACGCCGCTGATGATGGCCGCGCGCTACGGCGCCAGCGAATCGGTGGAGATCCTGCTGGCCCGCGGCGCCGACACCCGGCCGCGCAACGATCGGGGGCTGGCGGCGGCGGACTTCGCGCGGGGCGCCGGCCGCGATGCGCTCGCTGACCGGCTCGACGCGCTGGCCGCGCGGGCGCCGGGACTGCCGGCCGAGCCACGTTGAGGCTGTGCTGCGGAACTTGTCATGACGTCGGGCAGGCCCTCGTGTCGGAAGTCACCTGACACGCCAGATCGGTCCCGGCCGACTTCGCAGCCGCGGGTTCGGCGCGTACATTGAGCTTCAGTGCCAACCCGGCACGCCTCGGAGAACTCCATGTCGCATTCGGTCCAGGCCCACAACCCGTTCCTGCTGATGGTCAGCCCCGAAGTCGTCCTCGCGGCGGTCGAGAAGTCCGAGCGTCTTGGTCAGCTGAATCGACAGCTTTGCCGGCCGTTGGATCGACCAACCCCCAGCACGGCCACGCGCCCGACCGTGCTCGACGAAGAATCCGACGACGAGGTGGCTGAGCCGAACTGAGAGCGTGAGTGTCGCCCACGCTCCTGGATCGGACGCCTTTGGACGCGTCGCGAGGGGCAAGCCCGAAAGACGCTCATGCTTTGAGTGGGTGCACGGAAAGACCGGGTGCTTCGGCACCCGTTCGCGGAGTCATGAACAGCGTACGATGTATATTATGTTGCATTTTAGGCGCCGCCGGACCCGGGCGCTTGTCTGGCTGAAGACCCTGCTCAAGCGCCACATGCACCCGACCCAACCGTCAGGACCAGGCCACCGAGACGGTGCCGCAGCAGGCCGAGGTGCTGTTGGCGCATTGGGCCATGGGCTGAGACAGGTCCAGCCCACAAGCGGCCTGGGCGCCGGGCCCGTGCCCACAGCTCAATCCGCCCCCAGCAGCAGGAGCCACCCGCCCCGGTAACGCCGCTGCTCCAGCACGCGCAGGCCGGGCGGCGCGGCCTGCGCCTGACGCAAGGGCAGCAGGACGCGCCCGCCAGGGTGCTCGGCCAGCCAGCGTGCCGCGCCTGCGGGCTCGATCTCGGTCAGCGGGCGGCGCAGACGGCCGGCGAAGCTCCATTGCCCGTGGTAGCGGGCAGCGATGGCCACGGGCCGGCCCTCGGCCTCAAAGGCGGCGAGCTGCCCCGCCGTGCCCTGCAGGTCGTAGGGTTCGCGCATCGCCAGCGTGAAGCCGGCCAGCAGCGCGGCGAAGGCCACGGTGCCGGCTGCCGCCGCCGCGCGCAAGGCGCTGCGCGTGTCGGCGAAGGCCGGCCACGCGGCCAGCGTCAGGCCCAGCCCGCCCGTGAGCAGGGCCGCCACGAGCCACGGCGCCATCGCGTCCCAGCCGCCAGCCGCGCGCGCCATCGGCGCGGCCAGTACGGCTGCGGTCAGACCCAGGGCCAGCAGCGCCAGCCCAGGCCCGCGCGCCGTGCAAGGCCCTGGGGGGCGGCCCGCCAGCCCGCGCGCGGCCAGCAGGGCCAGCATCACCAGCTCGGGCAGCAGATACGCGAAGCGCTTGCCGCTGAGCAGCGAAAACCCCAGCAGCGGGAGCACCGCCCCGGCCAGAGCGAAGCGGGTGCCCCACTCGCCGCGCCGCAGCGCGCTGCACAGCGCCGGCCACCAGACGCGCCAGGCCCACCAGGGCAGCGCCAGCAGCGGCAGCCACACCAGGTAGTACCAGGCCGGCTGACGGTGCGCGAAGGCCTCGACCATGCGGCCGGCGGTCTGCCGCCACAGCAGCTCGTCACGGTAGGCCGGGCCGCCGGCCGCGGCCGCCGCCAGCGCCCAGGCCAGCAAGGGCAGTGCAGCGGCTGCCGTGGCCAGTGCCACACCGCCGGCCCAGCGGGCCCAGGGGATGGCCGGCCGCCGCAGCCACCAGGGCGCTGCCAGCGCCAAGGGCAGCACGTGCAGCCAGGTGGCCGGTCCCTTGCTCAGCAGCCCTCCGGCCAGACCGAGTGCCAGCCAGGCGAAGCCGCGCCGCGGGGCGCCCGTGGCGGCCAAGGCCAGGCCCCACCAGGCCAGCGTCACGAACAGCGCCAGCAGCATGTCGAACATCAATGCACTGGCGTGGTAGGCAAACACCGGGCACGCCACCAGCAGCAGCGCGGCCTGCCCCGGGAGCGCCGACCGACGCGGCCACAGCGTGCGCGCGAGCGCCACCGTGGCGGCCAGCGTCGCGGCGGCCAGCAGCGCCTGCAGCAGGCGCAGCCACAGCGTGCCCACGCCACCGGCGGCCCAGCCGGCGTGCAGCAGCCACAGCAGCAGCGGCGGCTTGTGGGCATACGGCTGGCCGTTGAGCGTTGGCAGCAGCGCGTCGCCGCGCAGCCACATTTCCCAGGCCACGCTGGCGTAGCGTGTCTCGTCGATGGGCAGCAGCGGCCGCCACATCACGCCGACCGCAAAAAGGGCCAGCAGCGCCAGCGCGCCTGCGGCGTCAGCGCGGCCGGGCCGGGCCGGCACGGTGGGTCAGCCGCAGGTTGCGCAGGTACACCGCCAGCCCCGCCAACTGCCCGATCACGAACACCGGGTCGGCGCGCAGTGCCGCGTAGGCCAGCAGCGCCAGGCCGCCACCGATGGAAAAGTACCAGAAGCTGTTTGGCAGCACCGAGCACCCGGCGCGTTCGCTGGCCCACCACTGCACGAGGAAGCGCGCCGAGTACAGGGCCTGCCCGGACAGGCCCAAGACCAGCAGCAGCGCCTCGGGTCCGCTCACGCCAGCATCCGGGGTCGCTTGGCGCGGCGCTGCAGCCACAGAACCCCAGCGAGATCGACCAGGCCCACCCACAGTCGGTCGTGCAGGCCGTAGTGCGAACGCCCGGTCTGCCGCGACCGGTGGTTGACCGGCACCGAGTCCACGGTCCAGCCGTCGCGCTGCATCAGCGCCGGCACAAAGCGGTGCAGGTGGTCGAAGAACGGCAGGCCCAGAAACGCATCGCGCGCGAACAACTTCAGGCCGCAGCCGGTGTCGGGCGTGCGGTCGCCCAGCAGGCGTGCACGCACGCCGTTGGCCACGCGCGACGAGAACCGGCGCAGCCAGCCGTCGCGCCGCCGCTGGCGCCATCCCACCACCAGCGCCGGCCCGCCGGGCCTGAGCGCCTGCAGCAGACGGGGAATGTCCGAGGGATCGTTCTGGCCGTCACCGTCCAGCGTCACCACCCAGGGGTGGCGCGCTGCCCGCACACCCAGCCACATCGCGGTGCTCTGGCCGCAGGATTCGGCCAGCCGCAGCACGCGCAGCCGTGGGTGGCGGCGCGCAGCACGGGCCAGCGCCAGGGGCGTACCGTCGCGGCTGCCGTCGTCGACGTAGACGATCTCGAAGGCGAGCCCCTGGTCGGCCAGCGCCGCGTCGATCTCGGCCACCAGCGGCTCGATGCTGGCCTCTTCGTCGCGCACCGGTACCACCACCGACAGGCGGGCCTCGAACGCGGGGGCATGGGTGGAGGGGTTCATGGTCGGCGCGCCCGGTGGCGCGGCCAGTCTCGCGGTGCCCGCTCGCTGCTCATTGAGCGGCCTCAAGCCGGGGGCGGGTCTGGTGATGGTGGCAACGGCACGATGACGTCGATCGTCGCGCCGCCGCCCGGCGTGGTGGTGATGTCCAGGCTGCCGCCGGCCGCGCGCACGCGCTCGCGCATGCCCAGCAGCCCGAAACGTTCGGGCTGTCGGGGGATGGCGGCGTCTGCGCTGGCGATGCCGCGACCGTCGTCGGCAATGCGCAGACGGACCCTCGCCTGCGCCTCGCTGCCCAGCCACACCGCCACGTGCACGGCGCCGGAGTGCCGGCGGACGTTGTTCAGCGCCTCCTGGGCGATGCGGTACAGGTTGGCGGCCAGCGCGGGTGTGAGCCGGGCCTCGTCGGCAGCGGTCAGGCTGGCCCTCTCGAACCGGCACTCGATGCCGGTGAGCGCGGCGAATTCGCGCGCCTGCCAGGCCAGCGCCGCGACCAGCCCGAGGTCGTCGAGCACCGCCAGGCGCAGGTCGTGGATGGTGCGTCGGGTGGCCGCAATGCTGGCGCGGGCCGACTGCTCGATGCGGTCCAGCGCCAGCGCCCCGCGCCCGCCGATGGGCAACTCGCGGCGTGCGGCGCCGACCTCGATCGCGATCGCCGCCAGCGACTGCTGCAGCTCGTCGTGCAGCTCGCGGGCAATGCGCAGCCGCTCCTTCTCCTGCGCCTCGCCGAGCGCCGCCAGCAGCCGCCGCAGCTGCGCCTGCGACGCGTCGAGTTCGGCGCCGACGCGCCGCAACTCGGTGTCATCGTGAATGCGCAGAACGGCACCTGCCACCCCGCCGCGATCCTGGATCGGCGCCCAGCTATGACGGCCCATCCAGGGACCGCCGGGCTCGTCGTCGATCCGCCGCACGCCGATATCGCGGCCGAGGCTGGTCTCGCCGCGCAGCGCGCTGGGCAGCGGCCAGCTCGCCAGCGGCAGCGGCTGGCCGGCAGCGTCGGTGAGCTCGTAGCACCGGGCGTACTCGGCCAGCGAGCGCGGCAAGGCGGCTTTGCCGGGGAGGCGGTGCAAGGCGAGGAAGGCCTCGTTGCAGTCCACGAAGTGGCCGTGCTCATCGGCGATCAGCACTGCGTCGGACATGCCGCGCAGCGCCGCTTCGAGCCGCAGCTGCGCGGTGCGGTTCCGGGCCTCGGCGCGGGCGCGCAGCAGGTCAGCGCGCAGGCGTGCGGCGACCTCCTCCATGAGGCCCAGTTCCAGCGCCGTCCAGGCGCGCGGGCGAGCACAGTGCACGAAGAACACCGCCAGCAGGCGCTGGCCCTGCAACACGGGCACGCTGACGGAGGCCCCGATCTGCAGCCGGGCATGTGCAGCCCTGTCGGCGTCGGTGAGGCTGGGAGCGGCGGCGATGTCGGGGCACACCACGGTATGCCCGGTGCGCAAGGCCGCAAGCATGTCCGGGCCGTAGGCGCTGTAGCGGTGGCGGCCCTCGATGCCGGGCACGCCGAAGACGTGGTTGCGCTGCACGCTGAAGTGCTGGCCGTCGCCCTCGTCCTCGGCATAGCCCACGCGCGCAACCTGCAGGAAACGGCCAAGCAGGCGCGAGGCCTCATGGGCCATGTCCGCGGGGTCGTCAAGACCGCGCAGCGCAGCGCCCAGCCGCACCAGGAAGTCCAGGCGATCCTCGGGGTGGCTGATGTGGCCGGGCCCCATCGCCAGCAGCGCGTCGGCACGGTAGCCGCACCGCCGGCACAGGCCCTCCGTCGCGTCGACGAAGCGACGCGTGGCGACATCGAGCGGCACCAGACCGATCGGGCTGGGCCGCGGGCCGGCATCAAGCAAGGCCGTCTCGCCGCCCCTGCTGCTGCCGAATCGGGCCGTGGCGTCGGTGGGGGACGTCGGACCCTCGGAGGGCTCGGCAACAGGGTCGGGTTCGGACACGGCAGGTGGCGTTGTGGCGGGTTCGCCCGACGGATCCCAGACTCCCCGCCGCAGGCACCAGCGCCAGCATGCGCAGCCGGCACACGGCCGTCAAGCGCGGTTCGTGCAGGCGCACGTCCCGCCGTGACGGCTGCCTCAGAAACGGTACTGTGCGCCCAGCGTCACAAGGTCGACGGACACCTTCTCGTCCATGAAACGCACGCGGAACCTTTCGTAGTCCAGCCGTGCGACCCAGTTCGGCGCGAACCCGTAGCTCGCGCCCAGGCCCCAGGCGCCGCGCGTATGGCGCTCCGAGGCCGACGCAGTGCCCAGTGCCGATGCACTGGCGTCGAGCTTGATCCGTGCCGAGACCACGCCGAACTTGACATGGAACGATGCGGCATCGATGGGCGCGGCGAGCACGCCCCAAAGACCCACGCCCTGCCCCCTGAAATCGCCCCCGACGAGGCCGAGATCGGGGTCGGAGCCGGTCACGCGGGCCTTGCCCTGGTCGTAGTAGACCCCCTCCAAGGCGAGGTTGGGGTTGAACTGGTAGCCGCCATACAGCCGATAGGCCGTGTCGGTCCTGTCGCAGGTGTCGGCGCCGGTGCAATCCAGCTTGGCGCGCGACTGACCGATCCCGAGGCCGACGTAGCCTTGTGCCGAAGCGGTGCCGGCCAGAAACGCCATGGTGAAGGCGACGACGATGCGCTTGCTCACTGGACTCACGGACGATCTCCATGGGAGTGGATGAGGACGTGCCACTGTGGCCGGCGTGCCGGCCTGGGCGTTGAGTGCACGCAAGCGGGCTGCAGGGCGCAGAACCCCGGGCATTGCGCCCGCTCAACCGCATGCCGGGGCAGGGCTGCGACGGTGCCGAAGCCAACCCGGCGCCCGCACGAGGAACCAAGATGCACGACTGCAGCCAGCCCATCAGCCACGACGTGCTGAAGGACACCTACCTCCAGCCCGGCGAGGCCACGCTCGACGACGTGCGCGGCCGCATCGCACGCGCGCTGGCCGAGGCCGAGGCCCCGGCGCAGCGCGCCGCGTGGGCGGCACGCTTCCTGAAGGCCCAGCAGGACGGGTTCGTGCCTGCGGGTCGCATTGCCGCCTACGCGGGAACGGGCCTCCGCGGCACCATGGCGAGCTGCTTCGTGCAGCCGCTGGCCGATGCGGTCCGCCATCCGGTCGGCGACCTGCCGTCGATCTACGCCGCGCTGGGCGAGACGGCAGAAACGCTGCGCATGGGCGGCGGCGTGGGCATCGACTTCTCGCCCATCCGCCCGCAGGGTGCGCGCGTCGCCGGCACGGACACGCGGGCTGGCGGGCCGGTGGCCTTCATGCGGCTGTTCGACGCCTCCTGCGAGTTGCTGGGTGCCGCAGCGGCGCGCCGCGGCGCACAGATGGCGGTGCTGCGCTGCGACCACCCCGACATCGAGGCGTTCGCGCAGGCCAAGGCAGCCGGCGGCCTGGCGAGCTTCAACCTGTCGGTGGCCGTCAGCGACGCCTTCATGCAGGCCCTGGAGGCCGGCTCGGAGATCGAGCTCGTGCACACCGCAGAACCCGGCGCGGCGCAGCAGGCGGCTGGGGCTGCCCGTCGCGGCGACGGGCGCTGGGTCTACCGGCGCGTGCCGGCCCGCGCCCTCTGGGAGAGCTTCGTGCGCCATGCCCACGAGCGGGGCGAACCGGGGGTGTTGTTCATCGACCGCATCAACCGCGACAACAACCTCGCCTACTGTGAGCACATCGCGGCCACCAATCCCTGCGGCGAGGAGCCCTTGCCACCCTATGGCGGCTGCTGCCTGGGATCGCTGGACCTCACGCGACTGGTCGAGTCGCCCTTCGAGGCGACGGCACGCCTGGCCACCGAGCGGCTGGCCGAGATCGTGCCGGTGGCCGTTCGCATGCTGGACAACGTGCTGGACCTGACGGCCTGGCCGCTGCCGGCGCAACGCCGGCAGGCGCTGGCCAAGCGCCGCATCGGGCTTGGCTTCACGGGCTTGGGCGACGCGCTCGTGATGCTGGGGCTGCACTACGGCAGCGCGGCCGCGCGCACACTGGCCGCCGAGCTGGCCCGCCAGTTGCGCGACAGCGCCTACACGGCCTCGGTGGCACTGGCGCGCGAGCGCGGGCCCTTCCCGCTGTTCGACGCCGACGGGCTGCTGCGCGAGGGCAGCTTTGCATCGCGGCTGCCCCAAGCGCTGCGACGCGAGATCCGCGAGCACGGGCTGCGCCATTCGCACCTGCTGTCCATTGCGCCGGCTGGCAGTGTCACGCTGGCATTCGCCGACAACGCCAGCAGCGGCATCGAACCCGCGTTCGCCTGGAGCTACCTGCGGCACAGACGGCGCCGGCTCGCCCCCGGCGTCATCGCCTACGAGGTCGAAGACCACGCCTGGCGCGCCTATCAGCGCCTGCGCGGCGACACGGCGACGCTGACGTCGGCATTCGTCACGGCCATGGAGCTGCCGCCGCAGGACCACCTGGCCATGCTGGCCGCGGTGGCACCGTACATCGACGCCGGCATCTCGAAGACGGTCAACGCACCGACGGCCTGCACCTATGCCGAGTTCGAGGCGCTGTACCGGCAGGCCTGGCGCAGCGGGCTCAAGGGCCTCACCGCCTTCCGGCCGAGCCGCGTGCTGGGCTCGGTGCTGCACCCGCCGGCTGCGGCCGCGCGCTGCCGGGCCTGACGCCGGGGCTTTGTGGTCCGTGCTGCGTTGCGCCGGCTCAAGCCTCGCCCCAGCGCGGCACCGATGCTCATGGCCGACCCCGGGTTCCGGGTGTCGTCAAGTGCACTCGCTCTGCAACCGCCCCCCTCAGGAGAGACTCCATGGACATCGCAAGCCTGCCCAGCCAGCCCGAACCCCCCGTGCGCGACCGCCTGGTCGACAGCCTGCGCGGCATCGTCACCGACGCCCAAGCCCTGCTGAAGGCCGCACAACGCGGCGGCGAACCCCTGGCCGCCGAGCGCGAGCGCTTCGAGTCTCGGCTGCACGAGGTGCGTGACGAGCTGGCCTCGCTGCAGCACGCGGCCGCGCAGAACGTGCGCCGCGTCGCACACGCTGCCGACACGGCGGTGCACACACACCCCTACGCGGCAGCCGGGCTGGCTGCCGGCGTGGGCGTGCTGGTGGGCATGCTGATCTCGCGTCGCTGAGAGCGTGGGCAGCATGGACGGCGGCGCGGGCGGCCGGGGCTTGTTGGCGCCGCTGCGGGGCTTGGCAGGAGCGGTGCTGGCCCTGGCCGCCACGCGGCTGGAGCTGGCCCTCACCGAGCTTGAGGAGCAGCGGCTGCACCTGGCCGAATCGGTGCTGTGGGCAACCCTGAGCCTGTTCCTGCTCGGCGTCGGCACGGTCTTCGCCGGGCTGCTGCTGGTGCTGCTGCTGTGGGATGGCCCGCGCGAACGGGTGCTGGGGCTGCTGGCGCTCGGGTTTCTGGCAGCGGGCACCGCAGCCGCGCTGGCTGCACGCCACCGCTCGCGCTCGCGGCCGCCCCTGCTGGGCGCCACGCGCAGCGAATTGCAGCAGGACGTGGCCGCGCTGCAGCGCCTGCGGGAGCGGCGGCCTTGACGCCGCCTGGCCGCCGCTCGAGCCGGCTGGCGCTGCAGCAGCGGCGCCAGCGGCTGTTGGAGCGCTCTCAGGTCCAGCGCGCCGCCATCGCCAGCGCCGCCATCGGCGCCGCCCAACGGCTGCGCTGGGTCGATACCGCCTGGCGCGCGGCCGTGGCCCTGGGCCGGCACCCGGCGCTCCTGGCGCTGTCAGCACTGGCCTGGGCCTGGTGGAAGGCGCGCCGGGCCCGCCACGTTGCGCCACCTCAATCGGTACGGCCCGGCGCCATCGCACGATGGCTTTCACCGGCCGCAGGGCCTGAGCAGGCCGTGCCCGCCTCAGGACAGGCGCGCAGGGCATCAGACACGAAAGGACGATGATGAAGACCGACGCTCAACTGAAGACCGACGTGACCCACGAGTTGGAGTGGGATCCTTCCATCAACGCTGCGCACGTGGGCGTGACCGCCAAGGACGGCGTGGTGACGCTGACCGGCCACCTGGAGACCTACGCCGAGAAACATGCCATCGAGCGTGCCGTGCAGCGGGTGGAGGGCGTCAAGGCCGTGGCGGTGGAACTCGACGTGAAGCTCGCCCCGGGCCACCAGCGCAGCGACTCCGAGATCGCCGAGTCCGCCGAGTCCGCGCTGCGCCTGAACGTGCTGATCCCGGCCGACCGCATCCGCGTCAAGGTGGAGAAGGGCTGGATCACTCTCACCGGCGAGGTCGAGTGGGATTACCAGCGCAGCAACGCCGAGCGCGCGGTCCGCGGTCTGGCGGGCGTGGTGGCGGTGAGCAACAACCTTGCCATCAAGCCCGGCACGACGCCGGGCGACGTGTCCGCGCGCATTCGTGAGGCGCTGGAGCGCCACGCCCAGCGCGAGGCCCGGCACATTGAGGTCATCGTCGCCGGCTCGACCGTGACGCTGCGCGGCAATGTCGACTCCTGGGCCGAGCGCGAAGCCGCGGCGGGTGCCGCGTGGGCCGCTCCGGGCATCGCCCGCGTGAGCAACGAGTTGCACGTCGGCACGGCCCGTTGAGCCCTGTCCGGCACGGGCGAGCGGGCCGAGCATGCGCCGCCGCTCGCTGGTGCTGGGACTGCCGCCTGCGCTTTGGCAGCGTGCCCGAGGCCGAGCAGCAGCGCTGCGTCGGGCTGCTCGACGAGGCGCTCGCCGCGCCGGGCCCCGAGGCTGGGTGGCCGCCAAGCGCGGCTGGGGCCGTGGCGGCATTGGCTTCATGCGGCTGCAAGTGCACGCAACCGACCCGGTGGCGCTGGAGCCGCGGCTGGGGCGAACCGCCTCCAAAGGCTGCATCCGCATCACGGCTGCGCTCAACCGTTTCCTCGACATGCATGCCGTGCTCGACGCCGGGTAAGAGGCCGCGCAGGCTGCGGGTCGGCGACAGTGGACGCCCGCAGGCTGAACCCGCCGGCCCGGCGCCCACCCTGCCCTGCCATGACGCCCACCGCCGACGCCGAAGCCCCCGCCGACGCCAGCGGCCTGAGCGAGGCCGAGGCCCGCGCCCGGCTGGCCCGCGACGGCCCCAACCGGCTGCCCGCGCCGCGCCGCCGCAGCGTGGTCACGGCCACGCTGGCCGTGTTGCGCCAGCCGATGGTGTTGCTGCTGCTGGCCTGCACCGCGGTGTACGCCCTGCTGGGCAACGTGTTCGACGGGGCCGTGCTGGCCGTCTCGGTGCTCGTGGTGGCGGCCATTTCGGTGTCGCAGGAGCTGCGCACGCAGCGCGTGCTGGAGGCGCTGCGCGACCTGTCCAGCCCGCGCAGCACCGTGCTGCGCGAGGGCGTGGTGCGCCGCATCCCCAGCCTGGAGCTCGTCGTCGGCGACCGCCTCGTCGTGCAGGAGGGCGACCGCATGGCCTGCGACGCCGATCTGCTGCGCGCGCACGGTCTGCGTGCCGACGAATCGCTGCTCACCGGAGAGTCGCTGCCCGTTGACAAGGACACCGGCAACGCGACCGGCCGCCGCTTGCACGCCGGCACGCTGGTGGTGCAGGGCGACGGTGTCGCGGTCGTGTGCGCCACCGGGGCGAGAACGGCGTTGGGCCGCATCGGCGGCTCGCTGGCCGCCATCGCGCCGCCGCCGAGCCGGCTGCAAACCGAGCTGCAAGGTCTGGTGCGCCGGGTCGCCAGCGCGGCGCTGCTGACCTGCCTGTTCGCAGCCACGGTGTTTGCCTGGCGCGAGGGCTCCTGGACCGCGGGCCTGCTGGTGGGCTTGACCTTGGCCATGGCCATCGTGCCCGAGGAGTTCGCGGTGGTCTGGACGGTGATGCTGGCGCTGGGCGCGCGGCGGCTGGCCCAGGCCCAAGTGCTGACGCGCCAGCCACAGGCCATCGAGTCGCTGGGGGCAGCCACGGTGCTGTGCGTGGACAAGACCGGCACGCTCACCCAGAACCGCATGGCGCTGGTGGCCGCGCATGACGGCCGGCGGGCGCTGCGGCCACCGCCAGGCGGGCCGCTGCCGGCGCCCTTCGATGCGCTGCTGTTCACCGCTGCCGCAGCCAGTGCGGCCGAGGGTGCCGACCCGATGGACCGCGCCATCCTGCAACGCGTCGGCACCACGCCCACCCCGGGGCGTTTGCTGCGCCGCGAGGGCGTGCAGCCGGGCCGCCCCTTCGTGAGCCATTGCTGGCAGGACGGCGCCATGCTGCGCTTCGCGCTGAAGGGTGCGCCCGAGGCCGTGCTGGCCCGCTGCGCCCTCGATGCACCGGCGCGCGAGGCCCTGCTGGCCCAGGCGCGGGCGTGGGGCGCGGAGGGCTGGCGCGTCATCGCCGTGGCACGCGCCACGGCCACGCACGCCGTCGCCGACGCCGCGACGGCCGCCGCAGAGGCGCCGTCACAGGGCTGCGAATCCCAGGGCCTGATCGCCTTTGCCGACCCGTTGCGCGAGGAGGTGCCCGCGGCGCTGCAGGCCTGCCGCGAAGCCGGCGTGCGCGTCGTCATGATCACCGGCGACGCCCCCGCCACGGCGCTGGCCATCGCGCGCGCTGCCGGACTGCTGGCGCCCGGAGAACCGGCCGAGGTGCTGACCGGCGCCGACCTCGACGCCCTGAGCGAGGCCATGGTCGAGCGCCAGGTGCGGCGGACGGCGATCTACGCGCGCGTCACCCCGGCCCACAAGCTGCGCATCGTGCAGGCGCTGCAGCGCGGCGGCGAGGTCGTCGCGATGACCGGCGACGGCGTCAATGACGGCCCGGCGCTGCGCGCCGCCGACATCGGCGTTGCCATGGGTGCGCGCGGCACCGATGTCGCAAGAGAGGCGGCCGCCCTCGTGCTGATGGACGACCGCTTCGCATCGCTGGTGGAGGCCGTGGCCGCCGGGCGCCGCATCTTTGCCAACTTGCAGCACGCGCTGGGCTACCTGTTCGCGGTGCATGTCCCCATCGTCGGCGCCTCGTTATGGCCGCTGCTCGGCGGGCCGGTGCTGCTGCTGCCGGTGCACGTGGTGCTGCTGGAGCTGATCATCGACCCGGCCTGCTCGCTGGTCTTCGAGTCCGAACCGCTGGCCAGCGGCGCCATGCGCGAGCCACCCAGACCGGCGGCGGCACGGCTGTTCCCCCGCGGCCATGCGCTGCGCGCGCTGGCGGCCGGGGCGGCGGCCCTGCTGCCGCTGGTGGCGCTGCAACTGGCAGGCAGCGCCGCGGGTTGGTCGCACGAGGCCCTGCGGCTGGCTGCCCTGGCCAGCATCGTCGCCGGCAACCTGTTTCTGCTGTGGGCCTTCCGCGGCGGCTGGCGGGCATCGACGGCGGGTAACCGGCGCTTTGTGCATGTGCTGCTGGCGGTGGGCATCGGCACGCTGGCAGTGACCGGCATGGCACCGCTGCGCGTTGCGCTGGGCTTTCCGGCGCAGGCGCCGCCGGCCGCCGCGATGCTGGTGCTCGGCGCGGCCGTGGCGGCCCTGGCCGTTTGGTCGTGGCGCCGACGCGGTGCTTGAGTGCGCACCCGCCGCCTCAGGGCCAGGGGCGGTGCGGGCAGACGCCCCGCGCGGCGGCGGCCTTCCCAGGCTCTCAGCCCGAACGCCCTACTCGCCGACGTCAGGCGCGGGCTTGGCCTGGGATGCTCAGCGGCGCTCGGGCTCCACCGCGGCGTCGGCTTCGGGCTCCGGCGCCGCCCCGGGCCCGACGCGGGCCGTGACGACGACCCCGGGTCCGCCCTCACCGTCCACGCGCAAGTCGCCCCCGAGCGCACGGACACGCTCGGCCATTCCGCGCAAGCCGAAGGTGCCAGCCTTGCGGCGGTCCTGCGCGAGGAGGCCCCGGCCATCGTCGGCGATGCGCAACTCCCAGCCGCCCTCGGGCGTGCGCGACAGGCGCATTTGCACCCGCCGCGCCCGCGCGTGCTTGGCGATGTTGTTCAGCGCTTCCTGCGCCACCCGGTACAGGCACAGCGCGACGGCGTCCTGCGGCTCGCCATCATCGCGGCTGGCCGTGTCGCTGTCGACGCTGACGCGGATCGGCCGCCGCTCCATGAACTGTGCCGCCAGCATTTCCAGCGCCGCCACCAGGCCCACGTCCTCCAGCAACTGCGGGCGCAAGTCGTTGACGATGCGCCGGCTGCTGGTGATGGCGGCGGTGGCCAGGTCATCCATGCGCGTCACCAGCGCCGGCAGCCGGGCCGGGTCGGCCGCCAGAGTCGGCAGGAGCGAGCCGATGTCCAACTTGATCGCTGCCAGCACTTGCTGCAGCTCGTCATGCAGTTCGCGCGCAATACGGCGTCGCACGTCTTCCTGCACTCCCGTCTGCGCGGCCAGCAGCCGCTGCAGGTCGCGATGCGAAGCGCGCAGCTCGTCGGCGAGCCGCTGCTGCTCGCTCACGTCATGCAGGATGACGGTGCAGAGCGTGCGGCCGTCGGCCCGCACCTGCGACAGGGCGGCCTCCACCGGGAACTCGTGGCCGTCGGCGTGCAGCCCCAGCACGCGCCTGCGGCGTGCCATCGGTCGGGCGGGATCCCCGCTGCGAGCGAAGTCTTCGACATGACCGCGGTGTGCCGCGCGCAGCCGAGCCGGGAGCAACAGTTCCAGCGGGCGGCCGATCAGCCGCTCCACCGGGTGTCCGAACACGCGCGCCGCAGCCGGGTTGGCCAGCACGATGGTCTGCGTGTCGTCGACGGTGACGATGGCCTCGCTGGCCGAATCGAAAATGCCGCTGAGCTGAGCCTCGCGCAGACGCAGCGCTTGCAAAGCGGTCTCACGCTGGGCGCGGGTGTCCTGGAGCAGGCGGCGGATCTGGCGGATCTCGTCGAGATCGCCCGGCACCGAAGACCCCGGGCCGACAAGCGCCAGCGACTGCACCGACCGGGCCAGCCGGCGCGTGGCCCAGGCGCCCCCGAGCACGCTGATCAGTGTGGCGCCCAGCAGCAAAAACAGCATCAGCGTCGCCACGCCCCAGAGGTAGCGCGCATGGCTGGCTTGCGGCAGCAACACCGCGGCGGACCACGGCACCACCTGGGCCTGCACCTCGAAGCGCAGCATCACGCCCTCTTCAGCCGGGTCGCCGCCGCGGCGCAAGACGTTGCGATCCTGGCTGTCGGTCAAGGCCAGCACCCAGCTGGCCGGCAATTCGAGCGCCGCCAGCAGCGGCGCCAGATCCTGCACGGGCACGGCATTGGCCACCACCTGCGCGACGCGAGCGCCCTGCATCACCGGGGCGGCCACCACCACCAGCGTCTGCTCGGCCAGCGGGTCCATGGAAGGGTCGCCGACCGCCGGCTGGCCTGTCTCGAAGGCCCGCGTGACGGCAGCCTGGCCGCCGGGGCGCGGCCAAGGCGGCAGCGGCTCGCCGGGGGGGCCGCCCGAGTGCAGCCGGACCCGGCCCGTGGCGTCGAGCAGCAGCACCGCGCCACCCAGCGCCTGCGCGATGTCCTGCAGCTGACGCTGCAGTTGGGGCAAGCGTACGTCGTCGCCGAGCAGCGGCGACGCAGCCAGGGCCAGCAGGGCCGCCTCACGGGCCTGGAATTCGCGGTCGACTCTGTACGCCAGCAGCTGGGCCACCCTTCTTGCGTCAGCAGCGTGGTCGTCTCGGACATGCCGCAACTGCCACCAGCCCAGCCCGACCGCCAGCCCCACCAGTGGCGCCACGCACCAGGCCATCAGGCGCGCCAGGTAGTGCTGCAGCGTCACGGCGCGACCGCCGGCCTCGCGTCGTCTGCGTCCAGGCCCTGCTCCAGGCCAAAGCGCACCAGCGCCGCCAGATTGGGCAGCTGCAGCTTCTCCTGAATGCGGCTCTTGTGGCTGCTCACGGTCTTGATCGACAGGCTCATGGCCTGGGCAATCTCGGTCGGCCGCTGGCCGCCGACCAGTCGACGCAGCACCTCGAGCTCACGGTCGCTGAGCCGGTCCAGCGGTTGACTGCCGCCGGGACCGGCGCCAAGCTGCATCACCAGTCGGTCGGCCAGCGAGGCGCTGACGTACACGCCGCCGGCCGCCACCTTGCGCACGGCATTCACCAGCTCCTGTGCCGCCGTGTCTTTGGTCAGGTAGCCGCGGGCGCCGGCCTCGAAGGCGCGGCGGGCGTAGGTTTCCTCGGCCCGCATGGTCAGGATCAACACCGGCATCGCGGGGTACAGCGCGCGAACCCGCGCCAGCAGGTCCAGCCCGCTCATGCCGGGCATCGACAGGTCGAAGATGGCGACATCGAAGCGACGTCGCCGCAAATGCTCGAGCGTCTCGAAGCCGCCGCCGGCCTCGCTCACGACCCAGCCATCGGCCGCAGACTCCAGCAGACGCTTCAGACCCTCGCGGACCACGGCGTGATCGTCTGCCACCAGGATCTGCAGGTTTTGCATGCGTCAGGCTCCCCGAAGACGGTTCATGACCCGCGCGCGCACCAGAACGACGACGGCTCGGCGCGATCATGCTGCCCCGCTGCCGCCGTGTGCCGCTTGCGCTTGCGCAATCCGCCGCAAGCGTGAAGTCCTCGGCCCACTGAAGGTGCGGACAAGCCCACTCGGGCTGCCGGAGCCGGCCCGGGGCGCCAGATCGCCTGGGTCAAGCGGGCTTGCGCCGGATCAACGGCCGCTCGGCCCGGCCGGCCACAGTGCCTGGCCATGGCCGAGCCGCCCCTGCCCTTCCTGGCGGCCGACGCGCCATGGTGGAGCGACGGGGCCGACACCCTCTTTGCCGCGCTCGGCAGCCGGCCGACGGGCCTGCCTGCGGTCGAGGCTGTGCGGCGGCTTGCGGTTGTCGGCCCCAACACCGTGGCCTCGGTCTCGCGCACGGGCCAGGCACGGCTTCTCGGACGGCAGCTCGCGAGCCCGCTGGTTCTGATCCTGCTCGTGGCCTCCGCGCTGTCACTGCTGCAACGCGACTGGGGCGACGCTGCCACGATCCTGGCCATCGTCGTGGGCAGCGCGCTGCTGGGCTTCTCGCAGGAGCTTCGCGCCTCGCAGGCCGTGGCGCGGCTGCAGCAGCGGCTGGCGCTGGTGGCGCGCGTGCGACGCGAGGGTGCCCTGCAGTCGGTGCCGGCCTGCGAGTTGGTGCCCGGCGACGTGATCGATCTCGCCGCGGGGCAGCAGGTGCCGGCCGATGGCCGCGTCATCGAGGCCCGCGACTTCCTGGTCAACCAGGCCAGCCTGACGGGCGAGTCGTTTCCGGTCGAGAAGTCCGCAGGCACGCTGGCCGCGGACACGCCGCTGGCCGCGCGCGTGAATGCCGTGCACCTGGGCAGCTCCGTGCGCAGCGGGCACGCCACGGTGCTGGTGGTGCGCACCGGGCGCGACACGCTGCTGGCCGACGTGGCCGCGCGCATCGCCCCCCGCGAGGCCGAAACAGCCTTCGAGCGCGGCGTGCGCCGCCTTGGCGACTTGCTCCTGCGCTTGATGTTCGGCGTCGTGGTGGCGGTCCTGGTGGCCAACACCTGGATGGGGCGGCCGGTGGTGGAGTCGATGCTGTTCGCCGCCGCGCTGGCCGTGGGGCTCTCGCCCGAGCTGCTGCCGGCCATCGTGAGCGTGTCGCTGGCGCGCGGCGCGCGCAGGCTGGCCGCCGCCGGTGTGCTGGTACGGCGGCTCGACGCCATCGAGGACCTCGGCGGAATCGACGTGCTTTGCAGCGACAAGACCGGCACACTCACCGTGGGCACCATGGGCCTTCAGAGCGCCGTGGACGCCGGTGGGCAACCCAGCGACGACGTGCTGCGATGGGCCCACCTGAACGCCGCGTTGGAAACCGGGATCGACAACCCCATGGACCGCGCCATCGTCGCCGCCGGCGCCGCTGCGGGCCTGACGACGGCGGGGTGGATCAAGGTCGACGAGATCCCCTACGACTTCGCACGGCGGCGCCTCACCGTGGTGGTGGCCCCTGCGACCGAGCCGGGACAGCACCGGATCATCACCAAGGGCGCCGTGGGGCCGGTGCTGGACCTGTGCGCGCTGGACGCGGCCCGCCGCCGGGCGCTGGAGGTCTACGCGCAGCAGCAGGGCGAGCGCGGCGTGCGCGTGCTGGCACTGGCTACGCGCACCGTCGCGGCGCAACCGCGCTACGGCGTGGCCGACGAGGCGGGCCTGGCCTTTGCCGGCTTCCTGTGCTTCTCGGACCCGCCCAAGCCCGATGCCGCCGCTGCGCTGCAGGCCTTGGCGCGGCGCGGCGTGCGCGTGAAGCTCATCACCGGTGACAACCGGCACGTGGCCGCCCACCTGGCCGCGAAGGTGGGGCTGGACGCCCATGCGCTGCTCACGGGCGCGCAGCTCGCGGCGCTGCGCGACGAGGCGCTGTGGCACCTGGCGGCGCGCACCGACTGCTTCGTCGAGGTGGACCCGGCGCAAAAGGAGCGCATCGTGCGCGCGCTGCAGCGTACAGGGCACGCCGTGGGCTATCTCGGCGACGGCCTCAACGACGCGCCGGCTCTGCACGCCGCCGACGTGGGCATCTCGGTGGAGCATGCGGTGGACGTGGCGCGCGAGAGCGCCGACATCGTGCTGCTGCGCCCCGATCTGGGCGTGCTCGCCCAGGGCATCGGCGAAGGGCGGCGGACCTTCGCGAACACGCTGAAGTACATCCAGATCACCACCAGCGCCAACTTCGGCAACATGATCAGCATGGCGCTGGCCACGCCCTTGCTGCCCTTCCTGCCGCTGACGGCGTCGCAGATCCTGCTCAACAACTTCCTCTCCGACCTGCCGGCGATGACGCTGGGCGCCGACCGCGTCGATGCCGGGCAGCTGCACACTGCGCCGCGCTGGGACATGGCCGAGGTGCGGCGCTTCATGCTCGTGTTCGGTCTGCTGAGCTCGGCCTTCGACCTGCTGACCTTCGCGTTGCTGACGCAGCTGTTCGACGCCGGGCCGGCGCTGTTCCACAGCGGCTGGTTCCTGGTGTCACTGCTCACCGAGCTGGTGGTGCTGATGCTGCTGCGCACTCGTGGCGCCGCCTGGCACAGCCGCCCCAGCCGCTGGCTGGCCGCCACGACCGCCGCGGTGGCAATGCTGGCCCTGGCGCTGCCCTACACCGCGCCGGCGGCGCAGTGGCTGGGCTTTGTGCCACTGCCGCTGCCGCTGCTGGCAACCTTGCTGGCCGTGATGGCGGCCTACGCCGCCGCGACCGAGGCCGTCAAACGCTGGTTCTGGCGTTCGCGTCGTTCGGCATCGCGTCGCGCGCAGGCCTGACATGCAAAGAACCCGCCGCTCCTTGCGAAGCGGCGTGCCCGGCGTCGGTGAGCGGCCGGGGGGGTGCCTTTCCCAGCATCAGCAGCGGAGGACAGCGGCACCCGCGCAGCGACCGTTGCGCAGGTCGTCGAGGGCCTCATGGGCATAGCGGCAAGGCCGCCGCGACGCGCATGAACGCTTGGCCATCGCGCCGCTTGAGGTTGGCCACCGACTGCAGCCGGCGATCGCCCCACAACCAGGCGCAAGCGAAGGCCGGGATGTCGCCCATGCGCAAGCCGGCGCAAACCACGGCGCCCCTGGTGCCGCGCCACCTGGAGCAGCCGGTGCGCTGCTGCGCCGAAGCCGTACAGGCCCAAGTCGCCTGCGTCGTCGCCGGCCATCGTGTGGGCACGGTGGCCGATCAGGCCGGCGCACGGCAGCGGCGCCGCCTCGGCGTCGGACCAGCCCTGGGGCAGCCGCAGCCCGAAGCCGGCGTCGGCCAGCACCTGCTGGGCGTCGCGGCGTGGCCCCTGCCCCAACCCCTTGCCTCCCGGCTCTCCAGCCGTGGCGCAAGGGACCCGGGTTGCGTGAACTCAAGCGACGATCCGGCGGCGCACCCCAGGCTTGCCGACAAAGGACACCACCATGCAAGAACCCGAACCGCCGAGCGCGCCGGCCGCGCAGACCGCGTCGAGCGCATCACTGCCCGACAACGTGCTGCCGCTCATACCGATGCGCAACGTGGTGTTGTTCCCGCACGTGCTGGCGCCCGTGGCCGTGGGGCGGCCGCGCTCGCTGGCTGCACTGCGGCATGCCGCGGACGCAGGCTCGCCGGTTCTCCTGGTGCTGCAGAAGGATCCGCGCGAAGACGATCCGGGCCTCGCCGGCCTGTGTGGCGTGGCCACACTGGCCACCGTGCTGCAGCTCAAGACCGAGGGCGAGAACGAGGCCCATGCGCTGTGCCAGGGCCTGCAGCGCGTGCGTCTGGCCGCGCTGGTGGAGGGCCACGACTTCCTGGCCGCGCGCATAGAGCGCCTGGAAGAACCGGCCGGTGACGCCACCCGCGCCGAGGCGCTGGCGCTGCAGCTGCGAGAACGGGGCAGCGAACTGCTGTCGATGATGCCGGGCGTGCCGGGTGAGCTGGCCCGGTTGCTGCAAGGCACACGCGCGCCGTCGCAGCTGGCCGATCTGGCCGCCAGCCTGCTCGACGCCGAGCCGGCAGAGAAACAGTCGCTGCTGGAGGTGCTGGCGACCGACGAGCGGCTGGACCGGGTGCTGCAGCTCGTGAACCATCGGCTCGAGGTGCTGCGGCTGTCGCAAGAGATCGGAGCGCGCACGCGCGAGCAACTCGACGACCGCCAGCGCCGGGCGCTGCTGGAGGAGCAGATGCGCGCCATCCGCAAGGAGCTTGGCGACAACGGCGAAGGCTCGCGCGAGCTGGCCGGCCTGGCCAAGGCCGTCGACGCCGCCCACATGCCGGCCGAGGTGGAGGCCCAGGTGCGCCAGGAACTGCGGCGACTGGAGCGCATGCACGACGCAGCCGGCGAGGCCTCGCCGCTGCGCACCTGGATCGAGTGGATGACCGAACTGCCCTGGGGCGAGCCGGCAGCGATGGACGTCGATCTGGCCGCGGCGCGGCGCACGCTGGAGGCCGACCATTTCGGCCTGGCACGCGCCAAGCAGCGGATCGTCGAGTACCTGGCGGTGAAGAAGCTCAACCCGCGGGGACGCGCGCCCATCCTGTGTTTCGTGGGGCCGCCGGGCGTGGGCAAGACCTCGCTGGGCCAGAGTGTGGCGCGCGCCATCGGCAGGCCCTTCGTGCGCGTCTCGCTGGGCGGCGTGCACGACGAGGCCGAGCTGCGCGGTCACCGCCGGACCTACGTCGGTGCCATGCCCGGCCACATCGTGCAGGGTCTGCGCAAGGCCGGCGCGCGCGACGCGGTGATGATGCTCGACGAGGTGGACAAGATGTCGACCGGCCTGCACGGTGACCCCTACGCCGCCTTGCTGGAGGTGCTGGATCCGGAGCAGAACGCCACCTTCCGCGACAACTACCTCGGCGTGCCCTTCGACCTGAGCCGGGTGTTCTTCATTGCCACGGCCAATCTGCCCGACCCGCTGCCGGCCCCGGTGCGCGACCGCATGGAGCTGATCGAGCTGCCCGGCTACACGCTCGAGGAGAAGCTGCAGATCGTGCACCGGCATCTGCTGGCGCGCCAGCGCGAGGCCTGCGGCCTGAGTGCAGAGCAGTGCGTGCTGGGCGACGCGGCGCTGCGCGCCATTGCCACCGGCTACACGCGCGAGGCTGGTGTGCGCCAGTTCGAGCGCGAGATCGGCCGCGTCATGCGTGCCGCCGCACTGCGCGTGGCCGAGGGTTCGGCGAGCCAGTTCGAGGTGGAAGCCGGCGATCTCGAGGCCCTGCTCGGCCCGGCGACTGTGGAGCACGAGGCGGCGCTGCGCGCCAGCGTGCCCGGCGTGGCCACGGGGCTGGCCTGGACACCGGCCGGCGGCGACATCCTGTTCATCGAGGCCACGCGCGTGGCCGGCAGCGACCGCCTGATCCTCACAGGCCAGCTGGGCGACGTGATGAAGGAGAGTGCCCAGGCTGCGCTGACGCTGGTCAAGTCGCTGGCCCCGGGCCTGGGCGTGCCGGCGACGGCCTTCGAGCACGTGGACGTCCACGTGCACGTGCCGGCCGGCGCGACGCCCAAGGACGGACCGAGCGCGGGCGTGGCCATGTTCGTGGCGCTGGCCTCGCTGTTCAGCGGCCGGCCGGTGCGCCACGATCTGGCGATGACAGGTGAGATCAGCCTGCGCGGGCTGGTGCTGCCGGTGGGCGGCATCAAGGAAAAAGTGCTCGCCGCCGAGCGCGCCGGGCTGCGAGCGGTGATGCTGCCCGCACGCAACCGCAAGGACCTGCACGACGTGCCCGACAGCACGCGCGCCGCGCTGCAGTTCATCTGGCTGGATACCGTCGACGAGGCCCTGACCGCTGCCCTCGGCGGGCGGGTCGGCACCCGGTCCCCGGGGCTGCTGCCAGCCTGATTCAGCCTGGATCCGGCCGCTGGATGCGCCGATCAGGCCGTGCGGCCGTCCACCGCGGCTTCGGCCGCCAGCCAGTCGGCGATGTCGTGGCCATCCGCGCGCCCACGTGCCTCATATAGCTGGTAGGCGACCTCGCGGATGCGTTCGGCCCGTGAACTGCCAGGTTCCACCCCGGCGCGCCGACGGGCCTGGCCGTTTGAGCGCACCACCATTGCCAGCGCCGGCTTTGGAATCACGGCGTGCTGCGCCGAAGGAACGCCCTGCTTCCGATTCATCGTGTTCACTCCTCGTTCGATGTGTTGCCAGCCGAGCCCGCACCCACATGGGCGACACAAAGGCCGGGGCCTGACGGTAGGCATCGCCACACCGCAGCTGTTGAGGCGGCTCAACGCGCGTTCAAAGCCCTGCATGAGTGTGCTTACGAGCGCTGTTCAAGGTCTCCGGGCACCGAGCCGAGAGCACGCTGGTCAGCGCACCCGGCGGCCGCTCGGGTGCGCCCTTCGGCTACCACGCACAGGACTTGTGACATGCAGACGACTTAGATCCACAACACTTTGGTCGGCCTCACCGGGGTCGCGCTTGCCGCTGCGGCGCACGCTGCCCGGCCCCTGGCTTCCGACGACACCGGGGTGCTCGACAAAGCCAGCTGCGAGATCGAAGCCGTGCTCTCGCGCGACAAGGCCGACCGCACGACCGTGACGGGCCGGAGTCTGCAACTGGGTTGCGGCGTGGGTGCCCGTGCGCAAGTGGCGCTGGCCGTCGACCAGGCCAAGGAAGACGGTTCGCGGGTACGCGGCACGACGGCCGCAGGCAAGGTGTCACCCTAAATCCGGCAGTTGCCGCGAAGCGATGACCTGATTCGCGAGTGCTGGCGCGGACTTGCGTTGTGTTGGCACACGCACCCGATGGGTGAAGCAAGACGCAAGGCGCTGGTGGCGCGGCAAGGGGCTGGCGAGGACGCGCCGGCGCAGGTGGTGGACACGCTGGGCGGGCGCATGCACGTGCGCTGGGACGAGGGTGCGGCGG
>JAUMBF010000018.1:0-4755 GCA_032115875.1 Rubrivivax sp. | reverse complement strand
ACATCGTCGAAGGACCGCTGCGCGACCCCGCGAGCCTGAACAAGCCTTCGACGCTGCCGCTGGCCGAGCCGCTGCGCATCGGCATGATCGGCCCCTGGGACGTGCACTGGGGCCTGGCCTTCGGCGTCACGGCCTGCGTGGCCGCAGCGGTGTGGCTGTCGGCCACGACGCACGGCTTCGCCACCCGCGTGGTCGGCGGCAACCTGCGCGCCGCCCTCGGCGTGGGCCTGCCCGCGCACCGCCTGATCGTCACCGCCTGCGCGCTCGGCGGCGCGGCGGCCGGCCTGGCCGGCGGCATCGAGGTCGCGGCCGTGCACACGGCGGCCAATGCCTCGCTCATCGTCGGCCTGGGCTACACCGGCATCCTGGTGAGCTTCGTCGCGCGCCACCACCCGCTGGCCATCGTGCCGGTGGCCATCCTCTTCGGCGGCTTCCTCGCCGCCGGCAGCCTGCTGCAGCGCCGCATGGGCCTGCCCGACGCCTCGGTGCAGGTGCTGATGGGCTTCAGCTTCGTGATCATCCTGGCCAGCGAGGCCTGGCGCGGCCGCCTGGGTGAGCTGTTCGTGCTGCGCCGCCCGGCCCAGGGAGCCACGCCGTGACCGACTCCGTCGTCCTAGACGTGCTGCTGGCCGTGCTCGGCGGCGCCATCCGCGTGGGCACGCCCTTCCTGTTCGTGAGCCTGGGCGAGTGCCTGACCGAGAAGGCCGGGCGCATCAACCTCGGCCTCGAGGGCGTGCTCGTGTTCTCGGCCATGGCCGGCTTCGGCGGCGCCTACCTCAGCGGGCAATGGTGGGTGGGCGTGCTGCTGGCCGCCGCCAGCGGCGCGCTGGTGGCGCTGCTGCACGGCCTGGTCAGCAGCCTGCCGCGCGTCAACGACATCGCCGCCGGCATCGCGATCATGCTGTTCGGCGCCGGCCTGGCCTTCTACCTCGGCAAGCCGCTGATCCAGCCGCAGGCGCCGCAGATCCCCTCGCTGCCGCTGGGCCTGTGGCTGGGCGCGGCCCCCGGCAGCCCGGCGCAGGCGGCGCTGGCGGTGAACGTGCTGTTCCCGCTGGGCGTGGCGCTGGCGCTCGCGCTGACCTGGGCCCTGGCCCACACCGGCTGGGGCCTGAAGCTGCGCATGGTCGGCGATTCGGCCGACGCGGCCCGTGCCCTGGGCAGCTCGGCGGTTTCATCGCCGGGCTGGGCGGAGCCTCGCTGTCGCTGTACTACCCCGGCAGCTGGAACGAGGGCCTGTCCAGCGGCCAGGGCCTGATCGCGGTGGCGCTCGTCATCTTCGCGCGCTGGCACCCGGTGCGCTGCCTGTGGGCGGCGCTGCTGTTCGGCGGCGCCGGGGCGCTCGGGCCGGCGCTGCAATCCATCGGGGTCAGCGGCTACACCTACCTGTTCAACGCCGTGCCCTACGTGCTCACCCTCGCGATCCTGGTGTGGACCTGCTCGCCGCGCCGCAGCCTGCAAGGCGCGCCGATGGAGCTGGGCGTCACGCGCTGAACCGGCTCACCCTGACCCTCTTGAACCGCCCGGAGAACCCATGAACGGACTTGGTGGACTGAACAAATCGCCCCACGGGGTGGTCGTCGGCCTGGTGCAGCTGCAGCTGCCGGTGGTGGAGACCCCCGAGCAGCTGGCGGCGCAGGCCCGGCGCATCGCCTGGATGGTAGGCAAGGCGCGGCGCAACCTCGGCACGATGGACCTGGTCGTGTTCCCCGAGTACGCGCTGCACGGCCTGTCGATGAGCAC
This sequence comes from Rubrivivax sp., assembly GCA_032115875.1. Taxonomy (GTDB): domain Bacteria; phylum Pseudomonadota; class Gammaproteobacteria; order Burkholderiales; family Burkholderiaceae_C; genus Rubrivivax. The sequence continues at coordinate 3,015 of JAUMBF010000018.1, read as the reverse complement.
CGCCCCGGAGCTGATGTGCACGCTGGACGGGCCGGAGGTCGCGCTGTTCCGCCAGGCCTGCATCGAGCACCGCATCTGGGGCTGCTTCTCCATCATGGAGGCCAACCCGCACGGCAACCCCTACAACACCGGCCTCATCATCGACGACCGCGGCGAGCTGCGCCTGTACTACCGCAAGCTCCACCCCTGGGTGCCGGTGGAGGCCTGGGAGCCCGGCAACATGGGCGTGCCGGTGTGCGAGGGCCCCAACGGCAGCCGCATCGGGCTGATCATCTGCCACGACGGCATGTTCCCGGAGATGGCGCGCGAGGCGGCCTACAAGGGGGCCGAGATCATCCTGCGCACCGCCGGCTACACGGCGCCGATCCGCCACGCCTGGCGCATCACGAACCAGGCCAACGCCTTCCAGAACCTGGCGCAGACGGCCAGCGTCTGCCTGTGCGGCAGCGACGGCAGCTTCGACTCCATGGGCCAGGGCATGTTCTGCAACTTCGACGGCACGGTGATGGCCGAGGGCGGCAACCGGCCCGACGAGATCATCACCGCCGAGCTGCGGCCCGACCTGGTGCGCGAGGCGCGCGCGCTGTGGGGCGTGGAGAACAACCCCTACCAGCTCTGGCACCGCGGCTACGTGGCGGTGCAGGGTGGCGCCCAGGACTGCCCGTATACCTTCATGCAGGACATGGTGGCCGGCCGCTACCGCCTGCCCTGGGACGCGAGCATCCAGGTGCGCGACGGCACCCCCTGCGGCTTTGCCGCGCCGACGCGGCGCTACCGCGGCGCCGAGCCCAACCCGCTGGAGACCGCAGCATGACCACGATCGCGAGCACCCCCTATCGCTGGCCCTTCGACGCCGACCTGCGCCCGGCCAACACGGCGCTGGTCGTCATCGACATGCAGACCGACTTCTGCGGCATCGGCGGCTACGTCGACAAGATGGGCTACGACCTCTCGCTGACGCGCGCCCCGATCGGGCCGATCGCGCGCGTGCTGGCGGCGATGCGCGAGCGCGGCTTCCCCATCATCCACACCCGCGAGGGCCACCGCCCCGATCTGTCCGACCTGCCCGCCAACAAGCGCTGGCGCTCGCAGCAGATCGGCGCGGGCATCGGCGACCCGGGCCCCTGCGGCCGCATCCTGGTGCGCGGCGAGCCGGGCTGGGAGATCATCCCCGAGCTGGCCCCGCTGGCGGGCGAGGTCGTCATCGACAAGCCGGGCAAGGGCAGCTTCTGCGCCACCGACCTGGAGCTGATCCTGCGCACCCGCGGCATCCGCAACCTGGTGTTGACCGGCATCACCACCGACGTGTGCGTGCACACGACGATGCGCGAGGCCAACGACCGCGGCTTCGAGTGCGTGATCCTGTCGGACTGCACCGGCGCCACCGACCTCGGCAACCACGAGGCGGCGCTGAAGATGGTGACGATGCAGGGCGGCGTCTTCGGCGCCGTGGCCGACTCGGCCACGCTGATCGCAGGCCTGGCGGCGCTGCCGGTCGTGGCGCAGGCATGACGCCGACCCCCGCCGCGCGCGCGCCGGCGCTGGCGCTGGCCACCTACCGCCTGGGCAAGCGCTTCGGCGACTTCACCGCGCTGGACGACGTCTCCATCGAGGTGCGGCCCGGCAGCGTGCACGCGCTGCTGGGCGAGAACGGCGCCGGCAAGAGCACGCTCGTGAAGTGCCTGGTCGGCTACCACCGCCCCGACACCGGCGCCGTGCTGGTGGACGGCCGCGAGCAGGAGATCCGCGCCCCGGCCGACGCGCGCGCGCTGGGCATCGGCATGGTCTACCAGCACTTCACCGTCGTGCCGGGCATGACGGTGGCCGAGAACCTGCTGCTGGCGCGCGGCCGGCTGCCCGCGGTGGTGCCGTGGCGCCGCCTGCGCGCCGAGCTCGAGGCCTTCATGGCCGCGGCGCCGTTCAGCCTGCCGCTGGACGCGACGCCGCAACAGCTCTCCGCGGGCGAGAAGCAGAAGCTCGAGATCCTCAAGCAGCTCTACCTGCGCCCGCGCCTGCTGGTGCTGGACGAGCCGACCTCGGTGCTGACGCCGCAGGAGGCCGACGAAGTGCTGGGCGCACTGCGGGACCGCGCCCATGCCGGTGACTGCACCGTGGTGCTGATCACGCACAAGTTCCGTGAGGTCACGGCCTTCGCCGACGACGTCAGCGTGCTGCGGCGCGGGCGCCTGGTGGCCAGCCGCGCCGTGGAGGGCGTGGCATCCGCCACGCTGGCCGCGCTGATGGTGGGCGGCGCGGCCGGTGCCGGGGCCGAGATGCCGGCCAACACCGGCGCCGGGACCGCGCCCGCCTCAGCGACGGCCGATGACGCCACGGACGCCGCCCGCGAGGAGGCCTCAGGCCTCGCGCCGCCACCCGCACCCTTGGCCGGCGCGGGCCCGGTCAGGCTGGACGTCCGCGGCCTGCGCGTGGCCGGCGACCGCGGCGAGACCGCCGTCGACGCCCTGGACCTGCGGGTGCGCGGCGGCGAGATCGTCGGCGTGGCCGGTGTCTCCGGCAACGGCCAGCGCGAGCTGATGGAGGCCCTGGTCGGCCAGCGCCGCCGCGACGCCGGCGAGGTGCGCGTGGAGGGCCGGCCCTACCGCGCCACGCGCGCCGAGAACCGCGCGCTGAAGGTGCGCAGCCTGCCCGAGGAACCGCTGCGCAATGCCTGCGTGCCCGAGCTGAGCGTGGCCGAGAACATGGGCCTGCGGCGCTTCGACGAGCCGCCCTACGCCCGCGCCGGCTGGCGCCGGCCGGCGGCGCTGCGCCAGCGCGCGCGCGAGCTCATCAAGGCCTTCGGCGTGCGCACGCGCGGCGAGGGCGCCCCGATCCGCTCGCTGTCGGGCGGCAACGTGCAGCGCGCGGTGCTGGCGCGCGAGCTGTCCGACGACGCCGCGCTGCTGCTCGTCAGCAACCCCTCCTTCGGGCTGGACTTCACCGCCGTCGCCGAGGTGCACGCGCGCCTGCGCGCGGCGCGCTCGCGCGGCAGCGCGGTGCTGATGGTCAGCGAAGACC
>JAUMBF010000017.1:0-57738 GCA_032115875.1 Rubrivivax sp. | reverse complement strand
AACAGACTGCACTTCTGCAAACGGCCTTGTTGCATGTCGGGGACACGCGGGGTGCCTCGATGCGGGCCCAGATACGAACCGCTCAGCCGGGCTCCATTCACCCTAAATCCGGCAGTGACCCCGTCGCCGGCAGCGCTGCCGGCGACGGGGTCACTGCCGGATTTAGGCTCATTCCTTTCTATTCCCTTCCATTCCCATCAATGCCCGCCTATGCCCGCCTGACACGCCCTGCACCGGCACGCGCCCACAGGCCGCCGAGCAGCAGCGCCTGGCTCAACCATCAAGCCGCGGCGACCTTGGCGGGTGTTGGGCCGAGGCCTCGCCCCGGGGCTGACCCCAGCTGCGCCGACAGCCCCTGCGCACAGCGCAGCAACTCGCGCGCCGCCGCCTCCTGCGGCCGCACATCGAAGCCCGCCGTCGCGCCGATGGCCGTGAGCGCCAGCACCAGCTGGCCGCTGCCGTCGAACACCGGCGCGGCCAGGCCGCTCACGCCGACCACGGCCTTGTCGATGACGTGGCTCACGCCGGCCGTGCGGATGGCGGCGAGCTCGGCCTCGAAGCCAGGGTCGAAGCCGGCGCGGCCCGTCTCGGCGCGCCACGCGGCGCGCACCACGGCGCGCGGCAGGTGGGCCGCGAACAGCCGGCCGCTGGCGGTGCCGGCCAGGCTCATCACGGCGCCGTGGCGCATGGTCACGTGCACGGGGCTGGGCGCCTCTTCGGTGCGCACGACGGTGGCGCCCTGCTCGCCCCACACGGTGATGCCCACCGTCTGGCCCAGGGCCTGCGCCAGCGCCGGCAGCTGCTCGGTGGCCAGGCGCAGCGGGTCCACCTGCTGCAGGCTGATGAGGCCGATCTGCAGCGCCAGCGGCCCCAGGCCATACCAGCCCGCTCGGCCGTTGCCGGCGTCCTGCACGATGAGCCCGAGCTTGCCGAAGCTCACCAGGTAGGGGTGCGCCTTGGCCGGCGGCATGCCGGCGGCGGCGGCCAGGTCCTTGAGCGCCATCGCCCGGCCCTCGCGCGCCAGCGCTTGCAGCAGCCGGCCCCCGACCTCGATGCTCTGAATGCCGCGCTGGGATGTCATGGGTTTACAGTAAGCCAAACTCGTTCGACAATATCAAACGCTTGCGCCTTCGACAAGGCCACGGAGACCCGTCACATGAACACGCCCCAGAAGGCCTTCGCCTCGCAGGCCGACCTCGAGGAGAAGAAGGTCAGCTTCACCAGGCTGTCCGACAACGCCTGGGCCTACACCGCCGAGGGCGACCCCAACACCGGCGTCATCGTCGGCGACGACGCGGTGATGGTGCTGGACACGCAGGCCACGCCTGTGATGGCGCAGGACGTCATCCGCCGCATCCGCGAGGTGACGGACAAGCCGATCAAGTACGTGCTGCTCACCCACTACCACGCGGTGCGCGTGCTGGGCGCCAGCGCGTACCAGGCCGCAGGGGCCGAGCACGTGATCGCCAGCGAAGACACGCGCGATCTCATCATCGAGCGCGGCGAGCAGGACAAGGCCAGCGAGATCGGCCGCTTCCCGCGGCTCTTCCGCAACGTCGAGAGCGTGCCGCCGGGGCTCACGTGGCCCACCATCACCTTCCGCGGCCGGATGACGCTGTGGCTGGGCGGCCTCGAGGTGCAGCTGCTGCAGCTGGGCCGCGGCCACACCAAGGGCGACACGGTGGCCTGGCTGCCGCAGCAGAAGATCCTGTTCAGCGGCGACCTGGTGGAGTTTGACGCCACGCCCTATGCCGGCGACGCCTACTTCTCGGACTGGCCGCAGACGCTCGACAACCTGGCCGCGCTGGGCCCGGCGCAGCTGGTGCCCGGCCGCGGCGCCGCGCTCACCACGCCGGCCCAGGTGCGGGCCGGGCTGCAGGGCACGCGCGACTTCATTGCCGACGTGCGCGCCAGCGTCGAGGCCGGTGTGAGGGCGGGCCTGGAGCTCAACGCCGTCTACAAGGCCACCATGGCCCAGCTGGCGCCGAAGTACGGTCACTGGGTCATCTTCCAGCACTGCATGCCCTTCGACGTGACGCGCTGCTACGACGAGATGAGCGGCCACCGCGACCCGCGCATCTGGACGGCCGAGCGCGACATCGAGATGTGGAAGGCACTCGAAGGCTGACACACCGGCACGGCCATGCTGCGCACCTACACCTACCCGCGCTACGCGGCGCCGCGCGCGCCCGAGCTCGACGCGCCGCACGCCACGCACCACGCCCGCGTGGTGGTGGTGGGCGCAGGCCCGGTGGGCCTGAGCGCCGCCATCGATCTGGCGCTGCAGGGTGTGGCCGTGACGCTGCTGGACGAGGACGACACCGTCAGCGTCGGCTCGCGCGGCCTGTGCTATGCCAAGCGAACGCTCGAAGTGCTCGACAGGCTCGGCGTCGGCGACGCCGTCGTAGCCAAGGGCGTGACGTGGAACGTCGGCCGCACCTTCCACCGCGACACCGAGGTTTTCCGCTTCAACCTCCTGCCCGAGCCCGACCACGAACGCCCGGGCATGGTGAACCTGCAGCAGTATTGGCTGGAGCAATATCTGGTGGAACGCGCGCTGCAGCTGCCGAACCTGCGGCTGCGCTTCAGGCACCAGGTGACGCAGCTCGAGCCGCAGGCCGGCGGCGCCGTGCTCCAGGTAAGCACGCCCGAAGGGGCCTTCACGCTGAAGGCCGACTGGCTGATCGTCGCCGACGGCGCCAAGAGCCCCATCCGCCGCATGCTGGGCCTGGACCTGGAAGGCCAGGTCTTCCGAGACCGCTTCCTCATCGCCGACGTGGTGATGAAGACCGACCTTTTCCCGCCCGGGCTGGCCGAGCGCTGGTTCTGGTTCGACCCGCCGTTCCACCCTGGCCAGAGCGTGCTGCTGCACAAGGAGGCCGACGACGTCTGGCGCATCGACTTCCAGCTCGGCTGGGATGCCGACCCCGAGGCCGAGAAGCAGCCCGAGCGCGTGCTGCCGCGCGTGCGTGCGTTGCTCGAGCACGGTCTGGGCCTGGCCGGGCAACAGCGGGCACCCGAGTTCGAGCTGGAATGGGCCAGCGTCTACACCTTCCAGTGCCGCCGCATGGCGCAGTTCCGCCACGGCCGCGTGCTGTTCGTGGGCGATGCGGCGCACCAGCTCAGCCCCTTCGGCGCACGCGGCGCCAACAGCGGCATCCAGGACACCGACAACCTGGTGTGGAAGCTCAAGGCCGTGCTCGAAGGCCACGCGCCCGATGGCCTGCTCGACACCTACAGCAGCGAGCGCGGGGCCGCGGCCGACGAGAACATCCTCAACAGCACGCGCGCCACCGACTTCATCACGCCCAAGAGCCGCGCCAGCCGCGAGCTGCGCGATGCCGTGCTGACGCTGGCGCGCGAGCACGCCTTTGCGCGCACGCTGGTCAACAGCGGGCGGCTGTCGGTACCCACGCACCTGGTGGACTCGCCGCTGAACACGCCCGACACCGAGGCCTGGGACTGCACCGCCGGCCCCGGCTCGCCGCTGCCCGACGCGCCGGTGCAGCAGGCCGGCCGCGAGGGCTGGCAAGACAGCTGGTTGCTGCGCCACACGGGCGGTGGCTTCGTGCTGCTGATGTTCGAGACGGCGCCCGCCGGCCTGGGCGCGGCGCAGCGTGCGTTGATCGATGCGCTGGCCGCCCTGGTGCCGCCGGTGCGCGCCGTGCTGGTGTGCGAGCACGATGGCCCTGCTGCGGCCTTGCCCGTCGGCACGACCGTGCTTGTGGACCCCCGCCGCCGCGCCGCGCAGCGTCTGGACGCCAGCCCCGGCAGCGCCGTGCTGCTGCGGCCCGACCAGCACCTGGCCGCGCGCTGGCGCGTGCCTACTCTCGATGCCGTGCAGGCCGCGCTGGCGCGCGCCTGCGGCCACGCCTGAAAGGAGCCCGGCATGAGCCCGCCCGGCCGCCCGAAGGGCGAATTCCGCAGTGCGCAGCACGAAGGGTCCCCCATGAGCCCGCCCGGCCGCCCGAAGGGCGAATTCCGCAGTGCGCAGCACGAAGGGTCCCCAGTGAACACGCCCCACCTGATCACCACGCCCAACTTCCGCAGCACCGGCCGCACGCCGCTGCACGCCTACACGCCGGGCGACGACTTCATCGAGCGCCTGGTGGCCGCCCACCGCGGCCTGGGCGACGACGCGAGCCGCCTGCTCAACGCGCGGCTCGTGCTGCTGCTGGCCAACCACATCGGCGACCCCGCCGTGCTGGGCGAGGCCCTGGCGGCCGCGCGGGCCGGCCTGGACAGCGCCGAGCCCGACACCGCCGAGGAGACGCGATGAAGCACGACCTGCCGCCCGCCCTGCCGCTCAGCGGCTTCGGCAACCACTTCGCCAGCGAGGCCGTGCCCGGCGCACTGCCGCAGGGCCGCAACAGCCCGCAACGCGCAGCGCACGGCCTGTATGCCGAGCTGCTGTCGGGCACCGCCTTCACCGCACCGCGTGCCGACAACCGCCGCACCTGGCTGTACCGCCGCCAGCCCGGCGTGGTGACCGGCGCGCACCAGGCCTACGAGCAGCCGCTGTGGCAGTCTGGCCCCGGCGGCGACGAGGCCCCGGTGCCGCCCGACCCGCTGCGCTGGCACCCGTTTTCGCTGCCGGCGGGCGATGCGCCGCGGGACTTCGTCGACGGTCTCGTCACCGTCTGCCGCAACGGTGACCCCGACGCGCAGGCCGGCATCGCCATCCACGTCGTGCTGGCCAACCGCAGCATGGAGCGGCGCGCGCTGGTCAACGCCGACGGCGAGATGCTCATCGTGCCGCAGCAGGGCCGGCTGCTCGTCACCACCGAGCTCGGAGTGCTCGGCGCCGCACCGGGGCAGATCGTGCTCCTGCCGCGCGGCATGGCCTTCAAGGTGGCGCTGCCCGATGGTGCGGCGCGCGCCTACGTGTGCGAGAACCACGGCGCCCCGTTCCGCCTGCCCGAGCTGGGGCCCATCGGCAGCAACGGCCTGGCCAACCCGCGCGACTTCATCGCGCCCACCGCCGCCTTCGAGGCCGAGCCCGGCCCCTACGAGATCGTGCGCCGCTTCGGCGGCCACAGCTGGCGCAGCCAGCAGCCGGGCACGCCGTTCAACGTGGTGGCCTGGCACGGTAACCTGGTGCCCGTGCTCTACGACACGGCGCACTTCAACACCATGGGCTCGATCAGCTTCGACCACCCCGACCCCAGCATCTTCACGGTGCTCACGAGCCCGTCCGAGACACCCGGCGTGGCCAACTGCGACTTCGTGATCTTTCCGCCGCGCTGGCTGGTGGCGGAGGACACCTTCCGCCCGCCCTGGTACCACCGCAACGTGATGAGCGAGTTCATGGGCCTGGTGCTCGGCCAGTACGACGCCAAGCCCGAGGGCTTCAAGCCTGGGGGCGCCAGCCTGCACAACGCGATGGTGCCGCACGGGCCCGATGCGGAGGCCTTCGAGCGCGCCAGCGCCGCCGCGCTGCAGCCGCACAAGCTGGCCGACACGCTCGCCTTCATGTTCGAAGGCCGCTGCCGTCTGCGCCCCACGGCCTGGGCGATGGCGCCCGGGCGGCTCGACACGGCCTATGCCGATTGCTGGGCCGCTCTGTCTGACCGCTTTGAACCCGACCGCTTCGATACGCCCAGCTGAGATGAGCCCCGCACCCGCCTTCGTCCACGCCACCGACGCCACGCACGACCCGGCCCTCGTCAGCTGGGTGGCCTCGGCCAACGAGCCCGGCACCGACTTCCCGATCCAGAACCTGCCTTTTGCGCGGCTGCGCCGCAAGGCCGACCAGGGCATCCAGCCCGAACCCTGGCGCGTGGGCGTGGCCATTGGCGACCAGGTCCTGGACCTGCGCATCGCGCTCGAGATCTGCCCCTGGGAGCCCGAGGTCGCACGGCACCTCGATGCGCTGGCGCGGGGTGATCTGGCCACTTTCATGGCCGCCGGCCGGTCGGCCTGGCGCGCAGTGCGCGCGGCGCTGTCCGAGGCGCTCACCGAGGGCAGCCTGCACGGCCCGTTCCTGGAGAACGCGCTGGTGCCGATGGCCGAGGTGGAATATGCGCTGCCGTGCACGATCGGCGACTACACCGACTTCTACGCCAGCATCCACCACGCCACTGCGGTGGGCCGGCTGTTCCGCCCCGACAACCCGCTGCTGCCCAACTACCAGTGGGTGCCCATTGGCTACCACGGGCGCAGCAGCAGCATCGTCGTCAGCGGGCAGGGCCTGCGGCGGCCGCTGGGGCAGATCAAGCCGCCGGATGCGGCGCCGCCGGTGCTGCGCGACAGCCGCCGTGTTGACTTCGAGCTCGAGCTGGGCGCGCTCATCGGTCCGGGCAACCCACTGGGCGAGCGCATCGGCATCGACGAGGCCGAGGCGCACCTGTTCGGCCTCGTGCTCTTCAACGACTGGAGTGCACGCGACATCCAGCCCTGGGAGTACCAGCCGCTGGGGCCTTTCCTCAGCAAGAACTGGGGCAGCACCGTCAGCCCCTGGGTGGTGACGATGGAGGCGCTGGCGCCGTTCCGCGTGCCCTTCACGCGCCCGGCCGATCACCCGCAGCCGCTGCCCTACCTCGACAGCGTCACGCACCGCGCGCACGGCGCACTGAGCATCGCCCTGGAGGTCTGGATCCAGACCGCGCGCATGCGCCAGGACGGCTTGGTGGGCGAGCGGCTTATGGCCAGCAACACCGCCGAGGCCGCGTACTGGACGCTCGCGCAGCTGATCGCGCACCACACGGTCAACGGCTGCAACCTGCGCACGGGCGATCTGCTGGGCACCGGCACGCTCAGCGGCCCCGGGCCGGGGCAGGGCGGCTCGATGCTGGAGCTCAGCCAGGGCGGCAAGGTGCCGGTGGCCTTGGCCAATGGCGAGTCGCGCAGCTTCCTCGAAGACGGCGACACCGTCATCCTGCGCGGGCGCTGCATGGCTCAGGGCCGGCGTTCGATCGGCTTCGGCGAGTGCCGCGGCACGGTGATGCCAGCAGATCTCTGATCGCCTGCGGAGCGGCCGTTCGCCGGGTCCCCGCCGTTCGGGCCGAGCCTGGCCAAGCCCACCGGGCGCACCCGACGGGCCGTCAGGCCGTCTGCGGCTTCACGCGCAGCGCCCACAGCACGCCGGCCACCAGCAGGGCCACGCCCACCAGGACGCCCGGTGCCGGGAGCTGGCCGCGCAGCATCAGCGCGTAGGCCAGGGCGGCCAGGGTCTCGAAGACGATGAGCTGCCCGGCCAGCGCCGGTGGCAGGCGCTGGCTGGCCTCGTTCCAGCACAGGGTGCCCAGCCAACTGGCGAACAGGCCGATGGCCAGCATCAGGCCGATGAACTCCAGCGCTCGGGGGCCGAAGGGCATCTGCAGCGCACCCTCTCCCAAGGCTGCGTCAAAGGCCCACAGCAGCGCGTAGCCCACGGCCGCCAGCGGCAGCGTCGCCAGGCCCTGCACCGTGGCCCAGGCACTGGGCGAGCGGTCGGCGTGGGTGCGCAGCCAGTCGGCGTTGCGGATGGGGTACCAGGTCCAGCAGGCCACCGCGCACACCGCCAGCAGCGCGCCCAGGCCGTAACGCAGCAGGTCGATCTCGCCCATGGCCTGCAGCCGCGCCAGCTCGGCCTGGTTGACGAAGCCGATGCCCGCGGCAATGAGCGCCAGCGAGGGCGCCAGCCGTGCCCAGGGCAGGCGCCCGTCGCGCGCGCGCACGGCGGCGGCGCCGCGCAGGTTGGAGACGATGGCAATCACCACCGGCAGCGTGCCGATGATCATCGTGGCCAGGGGCCCGCCGGCCATCTGGATGGCCGCCGCCAGGCACAGGTAATAGAGCAGATTGCCCACGGCCGAAAGCTTCATGGCCTCCAGCCAGTCGCTGCGCGACAGCGTGCGCAGGGCCTCGCGCGCCAGCCAGGCCAGCGGCAGCGCGATGAGACCGAAGGCCAGATAACGGCCCACCACCAGCAGCGCGGGCGGGTACTCGGCCAGCAAGGTGGGTGCGATGAACACCAGACCCCACATCAGGCCGGCGGCGAGCGCGAACAGGGTGCCGGTGACGAGGGAGTGGCGGGAGGCTTGCATGCAGGGCGCCGGGCCTGCGACACGGGGCGGTCGACACCGGGCCAGCACGGGCTGGCGCGATTCTCACACCGGCCCACAATGCGCGGCTGCAACCCGCGCGCCCAGGCCGGACCGCGCCGGACAGGAGTTCACCCATGCCGTATGTCCTCGCGCTCGACCAGGGCACCAGCAGCTCGCGCAGCATCGTGTTCGACGCGCGCGGCCAGCCGGTGGCCATGGCGCAGCGCGAGTTCGCGCAGCACTATCCGCAGCCTGGCTGGGTGGAGCACGACGCGCTCGAGATCTGGCGCACGCAGCTCGCCACCGCGCAGGAGGCGCTGGCGCGGGCCGGCCTGCACGCGCGCGACCTGGCCGCCATCGGCATCACCAACCAGCGCGAGACCACCGTGCTCTGGGACCGCGCCACCGGCACGCCGCTGCACCGCGCCATCGTCTGGCAGTGCCGGCGCAGCGAGCCCTTGTGCGCGCGGCTGCGCGAGGCCGGGCATGCCGGGCGCATCCGCGATCTCACCGGGCTTGTCGTCGACGCCTATTTCTCGGCCACCAAGCTGGCCTGGCTGCTGGAGCACGTGCCCGGCGCCCGGCCACGGGCCGAGGCCGGCGAGCTGGCCTTCGGCACCATCGACAGCTGGCTGCTGTGGCAGCTGACCGGTGGCCGCGTCCACGCCACCGACACGAGCAATGCCTCGCGCACGATGCTGTTCGACATCCACCGCGGCACCTGGAGCGACGAGCTGCTGGCGCTGCTGGACATCCCGCGCGCGCTGCTGCCCGCGGTGCACCCGAGCAGCCACCGCTACGGCGAGGCCGACGCGGCGCTGCTGGGCGCAACCCTGCCCATCGCCGGCCTGGCGGGCGACCAGCAGGCGGCGCTGTTTGGCCAGGGCTGCTTCGAGGCGGGCCTGGCCAAGAACACCTACGGCACCGGCTGCTTCATGCTCATGCACACCGGCGCGCAGGCGCGGGCCTCCAGCCACGGCCTTGTCACCACCGCCGCCGCGCAGCCCACCGCGGCGCGCGCGTACGCGCTGGAAGGCAGCGTGTTCATCGGCGGCGCGGTGGTGCAGTGGCTGCGCGACGGCCTCAAGGCCATCGACAGCAGCGGCCAGGTGGAGGCGCTGGCCGCCAGCGTGCCCGACAGCGGGGGCGTGGTGTTCGTGCCGGCCTTCACCGGGCTGGGCGCGCCGTACTGGAGCGCGCAGGCCCGCGGCACGATCACGGGCCTGACGCGCGGCAGCACGGTGGCGCACATCGCGCGCGCGGCGGTGGAAAGCATCGCCTTCCAGAGCGCGGCGCTGCTGCAGGCCATGCAGGCCGATGGCGGCACCGATCTGCCCGTGCGCGAGCTGCGCGTGGACGGCGGCGCTTGCGTCAACGACGCGCTGATGCAGCTCCAGGCCGACCTGCTGGGCCTGCCGGTGCTGCGACCGCGCGTCGTCGAGACCACCGCGCTGGGCGCAGCCTTCCTGGCGGGCTTGGCCACCGGGGTGTGGAGCAGCACGGCCGAACTGGCCGCGCTCTGGCAGGCCGAGCGCCACTTTAAGCCGCAGCGGCCGGCCGCCTGGGCGGCCGAGCGCATGCAGGCCTGGGCCCACGCCGTGGCGCAGGCCAGCGCTTGAGCGCGGGCGCGCTTACTTGATGGCGAAGTCCGACAGCTGCTTGCCCGCGGCCAGCGCGTCGCGCAGCCATTGCGGGCGCTTGCCGCGGCCCACCCAGCTGTTGCCCTGGCCGTCGGTGTACTTGGCGGCGGCCTGCGTCTTGGGCGCGGCGGCCTTGCGCTTGCGGCGCTTGAACGGGGTGGCCTTGGCGCCTTCGGGCTTGGCCTTGCCCGTGAGCCCCAGGTCGGCGGCGCTCAGGTTGTAGAACTGGACCGCCTCGCGGATGCGCGTGATGACGCCGTCGATTTCGGTGCGGCGCGCCTTTTCGGCTTCGGCTTCCAGGGCCTTGATCTGCTTGACGATCTGGGCGTAGCTTTTTGTCATGGGGTGCTCTCGGTTGAATCTTCCTGGACTGCCGGCGAATGCGAATTCGCCGGCAGCGGCCACTTCTGACTGGCAGCGAAACACCCAGCCGAACGCTGGACATTCCGACACCGCCTTTGCGGGCGGCGCGAACCATAACACAGCCCGTCAATGGCGGCGCATTAGGCCTGCGTAATTCGACCGAAACGGCACATGCGAAAGACAGTTCACCTTGGATCCGGCTGTTGGTCGTGGCCACAAGTGGTTGACCCCAAATCCGTTGCCCGCGCAGGAGAGCGGTCAACTGCCGGATCCAGGTTCACATCGTCACAGGCTCTCACGCGCCGCCGCTGTGGCGCAGGGTCTCCAGGCGCAGCGCCAGCGCCAGCTGCAGCGCTGACAGGCGCTGTCGTGCGGCACGCGCCCGCGCCTCGTCGCCCATGCCGTCGATCTGTTGGCGCAGCGCCTCGATCTCGCGCATCAGTTCCACTTCGGCCGGCACCACGCCGGCATCCTTGAGGATCTTCATGCCCATGCGCAGTTCGGCGGGCGTCTCGTCGTAGCCGTCGCCCAGGTCGAGCGGCTTGCCCCAGTGGCGGGCATGCTGCAACTCGCCGCGCGCGGCGCTTTCGGCGAGCTTGCGGCCGATGTCGTCTTCGAGCAGCTTCAGCCTTTGCTCGCGCGGCTCTTCGGCGCTGGAGCCCATGTCGTCACCGGCTCTCAGGCCCGGGCTTCGCGGGGCAGCGCCAGCCGCGCTGCCCAGTGGCGCGACAGCGGCGATGCCGGCTTGGCCATGGTGCGCTCGTTCAGCAGCGCGCGGCCCAGGCTGCGCCGCCCGCCATCGGCGGCGGCGGCCAGGAGCGTCAGGTCGATCAGGTCGCGCTGCGCATGGCTGCCGCCGAAGCGCGCCGCCTGCCCGCGCACGGGGGTGATGAGGTCGACCGCTCCGTCGCCGTCGCCGTGGGCCAGGGCGAGCAGGCCGCGCATCAGCGGCAGGCCCACCTCGCGCGCCATGGTGTGGTTGTCGCGCCCCGCGTCCACCGCCTGCAGAGCCCGTTCGGCGCAGCGCGCCAGCCAGGCCTCGGCGCGCGCCACCTCGCCGGCCAGCAGCAGCGCCAGCACGCGGTGCACGTCGTTGAAGGCGTAGTGCCCGGCCTCGTCGTCGGCCTGCGCCCAGCCGTCGGCCAGCGAACGGCCGTGGGCGCTCACGTCTTCGCCCAGCAGGTGCAGCCGCCACAGCAGCGAGGCGGCGTCGATGCGGTTGAGCGTGATCTGCAGCGCCTCGCCGCTGAGGTGGTTGTCCACCACGCGCAGGGCACCGGCGAGGTCCATCGCCTCCAGACGGAACAGCGCCTTGTGCCACCACAGGTGGCCGGCCAGGCCGTTGCCCTCGGCCCAGTGCGCCTGCTGCTGGCGCAGCCACGCGGCGCCGTCCTCGAAGCGGCCCTGCATCTCCATCACGTGCGTCACCGCGTGCACGGCCCAGGGCACACCGGGGTCGATCGCCAGCGCGCGGCGGCCGGCCTCCTCGGCCTGCGGGTACAGGTTGCTCTCCTCCAGCCCGAAGGCCCACAGCGCGAGCACCGCCGGGAACAGCGGGTCGGCCTCGTCCCAGTCGGGCAGTGCGCGCGCCGGGCGCTGGCGCAGCGACTGTGCGTCGCCGCGGTAGAAGTCCCACAGCTGCGCCCACTGCAGAGCCAGGGCATCGCGGGGGTGCTCCACGAGCACGGCGTCCCACAGGCGCAGGGCGTCGCGCCAGCGGCCCTCAAGCACGCGCTGCACGGCCTCGAGGTGGGCGCGCTCGCGCGGCGTGGCGTCGCGGGCCAGCGCGCGGGCGTGCGACAGGTGCAAGTCGGCCTCGGCCCGCAGCGTCGGTTCGGTCAGGCTGAGCAGGAACCCGGCCTTCATCACGTGCGGCAGCGGCCAGCCGGGGTCGGCGGCCATTGCGGCGTCGAGCTCGTCCAGCGGCGGCGCGTCGAACACCATCATCAGCCGCAGTGCACGCTCTGCCGCATCGCGCGCGGCGGCGCTGGCGCTGCTGCAAGGGTTGCCGCGGACGTCCGGGTAGGCCATCACCCCTGAATGTAGCCTGACGCCAGGACGGGTACCGACCCGGCGCGGGCGCGATTCATGTCTTTGCAGGCTCAGGCGGGCGGCTGCGGCCACGGTGGCAGCGGCCCCCGCAGCTGCTCGAAGGCGCGCGCCAGACGCAGCACGCCCATGTCGTTGTGGCGCGCACCCGCGAACTGCACGCCGCAGGGCACGCCGCCGGCCAGCAGCCCCGTGGGCACGGCCACGGCCGGCTGCTCGCTGGCGTTGTAGGGCAAGGTGAAGCCGATGTGGGCCATCGCCCGCGCCGGGTCGTTGCTGGGCATCGGCCACTCTGCCGGGAAGCCGCCGTTGGGCGCCACTGGCGACAGCACGTAGTCGAAGCTGGCGCAAGCCGCCACCGCGGCGTCGCGCAGGCGACCGAACTGGGTGTAGCCGTCAAACGCCGCGGCGGCGTCGAAGCCGGCGGCCGGCGTCACCCAGGCGCGGATGAAGGGCAGCACGCGCTCGCGCCGCCACGGCGGCAGTGCGGCGAGGTCCAGCGCCGAGCGCAGCTGCCAGAAGCGCTCGATGCCCTCGGCCATCTCGGCGCTGGTGAACGGCGCCAGCGGCTCGACCACGGCGCCGGCCTCGCGCAGCCGCGCCGCGGCGTCGTCGAGCGCTGCCGCCACGGCGGCGTCCACCGCCAGGCCCCAGCCGGCGTCGCGCAGCAGGCCGATGCGCAGCCCGCGCACAAAGCCGGCGACGGTGCTGGCCACTTCGTGCCACGGCAGCTCGGCGAAGGGCAGGCGCGTCGCATCGCGGTCGTCGGGGCGGGCCAGCACGGCCATGGCCGCGGCCACGTCGGCGACGCTGCGCGCCAGCGGGCCGGCGACGCGGCCCAGGTAGGGCGGGTGGATGGGCACGCGGCCCTGGCTCGGCTTGAAGCCGACGACGCCGCACCACGCCGCCGGCAACCGGATGGAGCCGCCGATGTCGGTGCCGATGTGCAGCGGCCCGTAACCGGCGGCCGCCGCGGCGCCGGCACCGGCACTGCTGCCACCCGGGTTGAGGCCGCGGTTCCAGGGGTTGCGCGTGAGCGCGTGCAAGCTCGACAGCCCGGAGCTGAGCATGCCGAAGTCGGGCATCGTCGTCTTGCCCAGCAGCACGGCCCCGGCCTCGCGCAGCCGCGCCGCGGGGGGCGCGTCGGCCGGGGCGGGCCGCAACTCGCTGGCCGCGGTGCCCAGCGGCACCGGCGTGCCGGCGGTGGCGATGTTCTCCTTGATCGTCACCGGCACGCCGTCCAGCGGCGACAGCGGCTGGCCGCAGCGCCAGCGGGCCTCGGAGGCGCGCGCCTGGGCCAGCGCCGCGTCGGCGTCGACCGCCCACAGCGCGGCGATGTGGGGCTCCCAGCGCGCCACCTGCGCCAGCACCTGCTGCAGCTGCTCCACCGGCGAGCGCTCGCCGCGGGCATAGGCCCTGGCCAGCGTGGCGGTATCGTCGGCGGGCCCGGCCATGGGCGTTGTCAGGCGCCGCCCGGAGGCTCGCCGCCGAGCCGCGTGCAGGCCGTGTGGGAGCGGCGGATCGTGGCCACGCTCATCCGGCCCGCTCCTGTTCTCAGCCGCGGGTCGGCGGCGGCGCCCAGTTCAGCGCCGCGAGCTCGTTGGCGAAGATCGGGCTCGAGGTCCACAGCCCGCGCAGCCCGCGCCGGCCCACCGACACCTGGGCCGGGTTCCAGATGAAGGCGTTGACGGCGTCTTCGGCCAGCTGGCGCTGGATGTCGCGCCACAGGCGGCCCTTTTCGCGCGGGTTTGTCGTCGCCGCCAGCGTCGCCACCAGACCGCGGAAGCGCGGGTTGTCGTAGCCGAAGTAGTAGTTCGGGTCGGCGTAGGCCGTGGCGTAGTCCAGCGGCTCGACGTGGTTGATGATGGTCAGGTCGAAGTTGCCCTTGAACGGCCCCGACAGCCACTGCGCCCACTCGACGTTCTCGATCTTGGCGCTGATGCCCACCTTGGCCAGCTGCGCCGCGATGATCTCGCCGCCCTTGCGCGCGTAGCTCGGGGGCGGCAGCGTCAGCGTCAGATTCAGCGGCGTCGTGACGCCGGCTTCGCGCAGCAGCGCGCGGGCGCGCTCCGGGTTGTGCGGGTGCAGGCCGGTGAGGTCGACGTAGCCCAGGTCGGTGGGCGCGAAGTGGCTGCCGATCGGCGTGCCCAGGCCCTCCTGCGCACCGTCGATGAAGGCCTTGCGGTCGATGGCGTGGGTGATGGCACGGCGCACGCGCACATCCGACAGCGGCGCCTTGCGGTTGTTGATGGCCAGGATGCCCTTGCCCGAGGTGCTGCCGATGACGACCTCGAAGCGCCGGTCGGCCTGGAACTGCTTGAGTGCCGACAGTGCTGCGAAGCGCGGGATCGCGTCGACGTCGCCGGCCAGCAGCGCCGCCACCTGGGCCGCCGGGTCGTTGATGAAGCGGAAGGTGGCGCGCTTCATGCGCACGCGGTCGGCCTCGCGGTACCCGGGCCAGGCCGTGAGCACGATGCTGTTGCCCCGGTTCCAGCTGTCCAGCACGTAGGGGCCGGTGCCGACGGGCCGCGTGGCGGCCTGCGCGGCGCTGTCCGGGTGCAGGATGACGGCGGTGTTCTCGCCCAGCCGGAACGGCAGCATGGCCTCGGGCTGGTTGAGCACCAGGATCACCGTGTGCGCGTCCTGCACGACGACGCTGGAGATGTTGTCGAACACCGCCTTCTTCGCCTTGTTCGTGCTGTTGGGCGCACGGGCGCGGTCGAAGCTGAACTTGACTGCGTCGGCGTCGAAGGGCTTGCCGTCGGAGAAGCGCACACCCTTGCGCAGGATGAAGGTGTAGGTCTTGCCGTCGACGCCCTGGATCCAGCTCTCGGCCAGGAGCGGCGAGACGGCGCCGTCCGGCGCGATCTTCGTCAGGCCTTCCAGGATGTTCAGGTGCACCACCTCGCCGATGGCTGCGGCTGCGGCGGTGGTGGGGTCCAGGCCGGGGCTGGGCTCCAGCGTCATGCCGAGCACGATGCGGTCGCGCGCGCCCTGGGCCGAGGCCTCGGGCAGGGTGGCGGCCAGCGGCGTGCCGGCGAGCAGGGCGTTGAAGGTGCGGCGGTCCAGGCTCATGGCGCAGGCTCCCCTGACAAAGGCGGCTGTGGTGGAATCAGCGTGATTGTGGCGCCAAGCTCGCTGCGCCGGCAGCCATGGACCGTTCCTAGAATGCCGTGATGACGTGGCTGCTGCGCCTGCTGGGCGTGCTGATCCTGCTGACGGTGCTGGCGCTGTCGTGGCTGCGCATGCCCGACCGCCCGGTCGAGACGCTCGTGGCGCGCTGGGCACCGGTGCCTTCGGACTTCGTCGAGCTTGGCGGCCAGCTCGTGCACGTGCGCGACGAGGGCCCCCGCGACGATGCGTTGCCCATCGTGCTGGTGCACGGCACCGCTGCCAGCCTGCACACCTGGGAGGGCTGGGCAAAGTTGCTCGTGCGCCAGGGGCGCCGCGTCATCAGCTTCGACCTGCCCGCCTTCGGGCTGACCGGCCCCTTCACCGGCCGCTGGGCAGGCGAGCCCTACCACGGCGACGTCTATGCCCGCTTCACGCTGGCGCTGCTCGACGCACTCGAGGTGCCGCGCTTCGTGATCGGCGGCAACTCGCTGGGCGGCGAGGTTGCGTGGCGCACCGCGCACGCCGCGCCCGCGCGCGTGGCCGCGCTGGTGCTGGTGGACGCCGCCGGCCCGGCCTTCGTGCCGGAGTCGGTGCCGCTGGGGTTCCGCGTCGCGCGCACGCCGGTGCTGCGCACTTTGTCGGAGTGGACGCTGCCGCGCGAACTGGTGGCCGAGAGCGTGCGCAGCGTCTACGGCGACCCCGCGCGTGTGACCCCTGCGCTGGTGGACCGTTACTTTGAGCTGACGCTGCGCGAAGGCAACCGCGCCGCGCTGGTGCAGCGCCTGGCGCTGATGACCAGCGGCGAGCACGCCGAGCGCATCGCCGCGCTGCGCCAGCCCACGCTCATCCTCTGGGGCGGGCGCGACCGCCTGATTCCCCCCGCCGTGGGCCGAGAGTTCCAGCGCCTCATTCCCGGCAGCCGGCTCGTCGAGTTCCCCGAGCTGGGCCACGTGCCGCAAGAGGAAGATCCGGTCCGCAGCGTGGCGCCTGTGCTGGCCTTCCTGAGCTCGCTGGGACCGCCCCGGTGACCGGCCTGCCCGAGCGCCGCTGTTCCTTCACCACCCACCTGGAGTCCGCCATGAACCGCCTGTCTCGCCGCCATGTCGTCATCGCTGCTGCTGCCGCCGCCACGCTCGGCCTGCCCGCTCGGGCCCGCGCCCAGGGCCGCAACCTGCGCATCCTGGTCGGCTTTCCGCCGGGCGGTGGCACCGATGCCATCGCCCGGCTGCTCGGCGAGGCGCTGAAGGCCGAACTCGGCGCCTCCGTCGTGGTCGAGAACCGGGCCGGCGCGGGCGGGCAGCTGGCGGCGCAGGCGCTGAAGGCCGCTGCGCCCGACGGCAACACGGTCTTCGTCTCGCACGACCACACGATCTCGATCCTGCCGCTGGTGTCCAAGTCGCCCGGCTTCGACCCGGCCCGCGACTTCGTGCCGATGGGGGGCTTCGCCAGCTTCGTCAACGCCTTCGCGGTGTCGCCGGGCACGCCGGTCCGCACGATGGACGAGTACGTGGCCTGGGTGCGCGGCCCGGGTGCCGGCAAGGGCAGCGTGGGCGTGCCCGCGCCGGCCTCGACGCCGGAGTTCCTCGTCAAGGTGCTGGGCGAGCGCTACAAGCTCGACCTCGTGCCGGTGCCCTACCGGGGCAGCGCGCCGATGATGGCCGACATGCTGGGCAACCAGATCGCGGCCGGCGTGGGCTCGGTGCCCGACTTCATCGAGAACCACCGCGCCGGCCGGCTGCGCGTGCTGGCGGTGCTGGGCCGTGCGCGCCAGGCCGCCCTGCCCGACGTGCCCTCGTTCGGCGAGCTGGGCCTGGCCGGCTTCGACGATGTGCCGTACTACGGTTTCTGGGCCCCGGCGGGCACGCCGGCTGTCGCGGTCGACGGCTTCGCCCAGGCGCTGGCGCGCGCCGCCAACCGGCCCGAGGTGCGCGAGCGCCTGGGCCAACTGGGCCTGACGGTGGATGTGATGAGCCCGTCGCAGCTGGCCGCCCGCGAGCAGGCCTACACCCGCAACTGGGCCGAGATCATCCGCCGCTCGGGCTTCCAGCCGCAGTGAGCGGCTTCGGTGATCGGGCGGGGCGCTGACTACACTCGCGCGCCATGAAGATCCTGATCCTGGGTGCCGGCCGCGTGGGTGAGAGCGTGGCCGAGAGCCTGGTGTCCGAGAAGAACGACATCACCATCGTCGACAGCGACCCGGCGCGACTGCGGGCGCTGCAGGACCGGCTGGATCTTCGCGGCGTGGTCGGCAACGGCATCCAGCCGAGCGTGCTGCAGGAGGCCGGCGCCGCAGACACCGACCTGCTGATCGCCTGCGCCCCGCTGGACGAGACCAACCTGGTGGCCTGCAAGGTGGCCAAGCAGTGCTTCAACGTGCCCACCGCCATCGCGCGCGTGCGCAGCCCCGAGTTCGTCGACGGCGGCGAGCTGATGCAGCGCGACGGCTTCGCGGTCGACCACCTGCTGTGCCCCGAGCAGACCGTCACGGCCTACATCCGCAAGCTCGTCGAGTACCCCGAGGCGCTGCAGGTGCTGGAGTTCGCGCACGGCCTGGTCAGCCTGATCGCGGTGCGCGCGGTGGCCGGTGGGCCGCTGGTGCAGCACAGCCTGGCCGAGATCCCGGCGCTGGTGCCGGGGGTGGACATGCGCATCGTCGCCATCTACCGCCAGGACACGGTGTTGCCGGTGCTCGACGGCGCCACGCGCATCGAGCCCGGCGATGAGGTCTTCGTGCTCGCCGCCACCGAGCACATCGGCACCGTGCTGGGCGCGCTGCGCCACCGCGCCGAGCCTGTCAAGCGCATGATGATTGCCGGCGGCGGCAAGGTCGGCCTGCGGCTGGCGCGGCAGGTCGAGGGCCAGTACCAGCTCAAGCTGATCGAGCCCAACGCCGCGCGCTGCCAGTACCTGAGCACGCAGCTCGCTGCCGGCACGCTGGTGCTGCACGGCGACGCCACCGACGAGGACCTGCTCGGCGACGAGAACGTGCAGGACATGGATCTCTTCATCGGCCTGACGGGCGACGACGAGGACAACATCATGTCCTGCCTGCTGGCCAAGCGGCTGGGCGCGCGGCGCGTGCTGGCCGTCATCAACCGCCGCGCCTATGCCGACCTGGTGCAGGGCACCACCATCGACATCGCCATCAGCCCCAGCCACACCGTCATCGGCGAGCTGCTGGCCTACGTGCGGCGCGGCGACGTCGAGGCCGTGCACAGCCTGCGCCGGGGTGCCGCCGAGGCGCTGGAGGCCATCGTGCGCGGCGACCGCAAGACCTGCCGGTTCGCCGGCCGCCGCATCGACGAGGTACCGCTGCCCAAGGGCGCGCAGGTCGGCGCCATCGTGCGCGGGCTGCACCGGGCCGACGGCTCGGAGGCCGGCGACGAGGCCAAGCCGCAGGTCCTCATCGCCCACCACGACACGGTGGTGATGCCCAACGACCACGTGATCATCTTCGTGCCCCGCAAGCGCATGGTGCGCGAGGTCGAGAAGCTGTTCCAGGTCAGCGCCACCTTCCTGTTCTGAGATGGGCGCGCTCGCCGTCCTGGCGCTGGTCGGCCGCATGGTGGTGCTGTTCGCGCTGCTCCTGCTGGTGCCGCTGGCCTTCGCCGTGGGCCGGCACGACGATGCCGAGCAGGCCTTCATCACCGCCACCGTCGTGACGGCCGTGGCGGGTCTGCTGATGAGCGCGGCGACGCGCCGCTTCCGCCGCGAGCTGCAGCCGCGCGACGGCTTCGTGCTGGTGGGCATGACCTGGCTGGTGCTGCCAGCCTTCGGGGCGCTGCCACTGCTGCTGGCGGTGCCGGGGCTGTCGGTCACCAACGCCTACTTCGAGGCCATGTCGGCCTTCACCGCCACCGGGGCCACGGCGCTGTCGGGGCTCGACACGCTGCCGCCGAGCGTGAACGTCTGGCGCTGCTTCATGCAGTGGGTGGGTGGCCTGGGCATCATCGTGCTGGCAGTGGCCATTCTGCCGCTGCTGGGCGTGGGCGGCTCGCAGCTGTTCAAGGCCGAGTTCTCCGGGCCGCTGAAGGACCAGAAGCTCACGCCGCGCATCGCCGACACCGCGCGCGTGCTCTGGGGCACCTACTTCGGCCTGTCGCTGGCCTGCTTTCTGGCCTACCGGCTGGGCGGCATGAGCTGGACCGACGCTTTCCTGCACATGTGCAGCACCGTCAGCCTGGGCGGCTTCTCGAACTACGACGCCAGCTTCGGGCACTTCCAGTCACCGCTGCTGGAGATGATCGCGGTGGTGTTCATGCTGCTGGCGGGCGTGAGCCTGCTGTCTTACTTCGCGATGTGGCGCGCGCGCTCGCTGGGGCCGCTGCTGCGCAACCCCGAGGTGCTGGCCTTCTACGCGGTCATCGCCGGTGCCGTCGTCCTCATCGCCGGCTATCTGGTGTGGCACGACACCTACGCCGAGCCGTGGCAGGCCATCCGCCACACGCTGTTCCATGTCGTGAGCGTCGCCACCACCACGGGCTATGCAAGCACCGACTACGCGGCATGGCCGTTGTTCGCGCCGCTGCTGATGATCCTGCTGGGCTGCTTCGCCACCTGCGCCGGCAGCACCGGCGGCGGCATCAAGATGATCCGCATGCTGCTGCTGCTGAAGCAGGCGCGGCGCGAGCTGGTGCGCATCGTGCACCCCAACGTCGTCAACCCGGTGACCATGGGCGCCAGCGCCGTGAGCGACCGCGTCATGCAGGCCGTGATCGCCTACATGATGATCTACGGCGCCTCGCTGGTGGGGCTGACGATGCTGCTGCTGTTCAGCGGGCTGGACGTGGTCACCGCGTTCACGGCCGTGATCGCCTGCGTCAACAACATCGGCCCCGGGCTGGGCGACGTCGGGCCCGCGGTCAACTACGGGAGCCTGAGCAACTTCCAGACCTGGGTGTGCACCTTCGCGATGCTGCTCGGGCGGCTGGAGCTGCTCAGCGTGCTGGTGCTGTTCACGCCACAGTTCTGGCGGCGCTGATCGCGGCGCCGGTCCGGCGCGCGCCGGCACAATGTGCCGTCCCGGCCAATCAATCCCCGAGGAGACCCTATGAGACCGTGCAACCCCGCCCGCCGACGACTCCTGGCCCTGGCCGCCACTGCCGCGATGGCGGTGCTGGCCGCCGCCCCTGCCCACGCGCAGGCGCCGTGGCCGTCGCAGCCGGTGAAGATCCTCGTCGGCTTCCCGGGCGGCAGCACGCCCGACATCTCGGCGCGCGCGCTGGCCGACGCCCTGGCCAAGGCCTGGGGCCAGCCCGTGGTGGTGGAGAACCGCCCCGGCGCTGGCGGCAACGTGGCGGCCGACGCCGTGGCCAAGGCCACCGACGGGCACACGCTGGGCGTGGTCATCAACGGCAACCTCACCACCGCCCGGCAGCTGAACCCCCGGCTGCCCTACGACCCCGCGAAGGACTTCGCCCTCGTCTCGCTGCTGGCCACCGCGCCGCTGGTGCTGGTGACGCCGGCCGAGCAGCCGCAGGGCGCCGCCTGGCTGGCCGCGGCACGCGCCGCGGGCGACAAGTGGAGCTACGGCTCGGTGGGCATCGGCTCGGTGGGGCACCTGGGCGGCGAGCTCGTCAACGGCGCCGTCGGTGCCAGCGCCGTGCACGTGCCCTACAACGGCAACCCGGCCGTGCTGACGGCGCTGCTGGGCGGGCAGATCCAGATGGCGCTGGTGCCGCCGGGCCTGGCGCTGCCGCAGGTCAAGGCGGGCAAGCTGCACGCCGTCGGCGTGACGGGCCCGAAGAGCGAGCTCGCCCCCGGCGTGCCGGCGCTGGCCGACCTGGGCGTGCGGATGCCGGCGCTGGAGGTGTGGAACGCGCTCGTGGCCCCGGCCGGCCTGCCGCGCGCCGCGCTGGAGCGGCTGGCGCGCGACGTGCCCGCCGTGATGAAGGAGGCCGAGACGCGCCAGCGCTTCGTGGCCGGCGGCTGGGAGCCCGTGGGCAGCGATGCCGCCGCGGCCGCCGCGCGCGTGCAGGTCGAGGCGCGCACGCTGGGCGAGATCATCACGCGGCGCGGCATCAAGCTGGAGTGAGCGCGGTGGCCAGGCCTGCCCCCGCCCCCATCGACTTCTGGTTCGACTTCTCGTCGCCCTACTCCTACGTCGCCTCGGAGTGGATCGACGCGCTCGCGGCGCGCCACGGCCGCACGGTGCGCCGCCACGCCATCCTGCTGGGTGCCACGTTCCAGGCCGCCGAGTTGAAGTCGCCCGTGTCATACCCGCTCAAGCGCGAGTACTCGTTGCTCGACTTTGCGCGCTCGGCGCGCTTCCACGGCGTGCCGTACGTGCCGCCGCCGGTGTTTCCCATCCCGACGCAGAACGCCGCGCGCGTGTTCTGGTGGCTTTCCGCCATGCAGGGCGGCAGCGAGACCGGATCGGCCGCGGCGCGCTGGTCGCAGGCGGGCCTGCGCGCGGTGTTCACGCAAGGCGTGGCGCTGCACGAGCCGGCGGCGCTGAAGGCCTTCGCCGCCGCGCAGAGCCTCGACGCCGACGTTGCTGAAGCCGTCTGGAACGACCCCGCCTGGAAGACGCGGCTGAAGCAGGCCAACGAAGAGGCCGTGGCCGCGGGCGTGTTCGGTGCGCCCTTCTTCTGCATCGATGGCGAGCCTTTCTGGGGCAACGACCGGCTGCCGCAGATGGAGCGCTGGCTGGCCGAAGGGGCGTACTGAGCATCCCAGGCCCATGACCGCGCCCGGCCTGTGCACTGTGTACCATTCGGCCGATTGACGTTGACGTAAACGTCAACTCGCCGAGAACAGCCCGCCGCGCCCGTCCGGGGTGTCGGCACGAGGAGAGACGATGCCGGTGCTGACCAGCCAGCTCAACCCCCGCTCCGACAGCTTCAAGGCCAGTGCCGAGTGGATGCGCGGGCTGGTCGATGACCTCAACCGCCAGCTCGCGCGCATCGCCCTGGGCGGCGGCGAGGTCGCGCGCGCCAAGCACCTGGCCCGCGGCAAGCTGCTGCCGCGCGACCGCGTGGAGGGCCTGCTCGATCCCGACACGCCCTTCCTCGAACTCGCGCCGCTGGCGGCCCACGGCCTGTATGGCGACGCGGCGCCCGGCGCGGGCGTGATCGCCGGCATCGGCCGCGTCAGGGGCGTGGAGTGCGTGATCGTCTGCAACGACGCCACCGTCAAGGGCGGCACCTACTATCCCGTCACGGTGAAGAAGCACCTGCGGGCGCAGGAGGTGGCGCGCGAGAACCGCCTGCCCTGCATCTACCTGGTCGACAGCGGTGGCGCCAACCTGCCCAACCAGGATGAGGTCTTCCCCGACCGCGAGCACTTCGGTCGCATCTTCTACAACCAGGCCCAGCTCAGCGCCCAGGGCGTGCCGCAGATCGCGGTGGTCATGGGCTCGTGCACCGCGGGTGGCGCCTACGTGCCGGCCATGAGCGACGAGACCATCATCGTCAAGAACCAGGGCACCATCTTCCTGGGCGGCCCTCCGCTGGTGAAGGCCGCCATCGGCGAGGTGGTGAGCGCCGAAGACCTGGGCGGTGGCGACGTGCACACGCGCCTGTCGGGCGTGGCCGACCACCTGGCCGAGAACGACCACCACGCGCTGGCGCTGGCGCGCAACGTGGTGGCCAACCTCAACTGGCGCAAGCCCGAGCAGCTCAAGCTGATGCCGCCGCGGCCGCCCCAGGCCGACCCGGCCGAGCTGCACGGCGTGATCCCCGTGGACGCGCGCAAGCCCTTCGACGTGCGCGAGATCATCGCCCGCATCGTCGACGGCAGCGAGTTCGACGAGTTCAAGGCCCGCTATGGGCAGACGCTGGTGTGCGGCTTCGCGCACATCGAGGGCATGCCGGTGGGCATCGTCGCCAACAACGGCGTGCTCTTTGGCGAGAGCGCCATGAAGGGTGCGCACTTCATCGAGCTGTGCTGCCAGCGCCGGGTGCCGCTGGTGTTTCTGCAGAACATCACCGGCTTCATGGTCGGCCGCAAGCACGAGGCCGAGGGCATCGCCAAGCACGGCGCCAAGATGGTGACGGCGGTGGCCACGGCCACGGTGCCCAAGTTCACGGTGATCATCGGCGGCAGCTTCGGCGCCGGCAACTACGGCATGTGCGGCCGCGCCTACAGCCCGCGCTTCCTGTGGATGTGGCCCAACGCGCGCATCAGCGTGATGGGCGGCGAGCAGGCGGCGAGCGTTCTGGCCACCGTCAAGCGCGACGGGATCGAGGCCCAGGGCGGCGCCTGGAGTCCTGAGGAGGAGGCCGCGTTCAAGAAGCCCATCCTCGAGCAGTTCGAGCACCAGGCGCACCCGTACTACGCCAGCGCCCGGCTGTGGGACGACGGCGTCATCGACCCCGCCGACACGCGCCGCGTGCTGGCGCTGGGCTTGAGTGCCAGCCTGAACGCGCCCATTCCCGAGCGGCCGCAGTTCGGCGTGTTCCGCATGTAGTGTACGATGTGTACCTGATACGCGTTCTGCACACATCATGCGCACCAACATCGACATCGACGACGAGCTCATGGCCCAAGCCATGGCCGCCGGGCCGTACTCGACCAAGAAGGACGCGGTCGAGGCTGGCCTGAGGTTGCTGGCGCGGCAGGCGGCCTACCGCGAAGTTCTCAAGTGGCGCGGCAAGCTCAAGTGGGAAGGCGACGAGTCCATCGACTGGACCCAGCCCGCCGACGATCCTGCACCGGCCCCGGCGCTGCAGGAGGCCGCGCCGGCCGCCTTCGGGAAGCCCCGCCGTGCTCGTCGTTGACTCCAGCGTCTGGATCGACTTCTTCAACGACGCCGATCACCCGGCGGTCGGGTTGCTGTCGCTGATGCTGGAACGCGGCGAGGTGCGCATCATCGTGCCCGACCTCGTGCTGTACGAGGTGCTGCGCGGCTTTCGGCACGAGGCCGACTACCGGGCTGCCAAGCGGCTGATGGAAGGCCTGCACGTCGAGGACACCGGCAGCGCGTCGCTGGCGCTGGCTGCCGCCGGCCACTACCGCAGCCTGCGCGCGCAGGGCATCAGCGTGCGCAGCAGCATCGACGTGCTGGTGGCCGCCTTCTGCATCGAGAACGACTACGCGCTGCTGCACCGCGACCGCGACTACGAGGCCTTCGAGCTGCGGCGCGGCCTGCGCGGCTGGCGCCACTGAACCATGA
Organism: Rubrivivax sp.; assembly: GCA_032115875.1. Taxonomy (GTDB): domain Bacteria; phylum Pseudomonadota; class Gammaproteobacteria; order Burkholderiales; family Burkholderiaceae_C; genus Rubrivivax. The sequence goes on along the minus strand of JAUMBF010000017.1, from coordinate 33,430 downwards.
GCAGCCTCGAGATCCTGCGCCCGCGGCCCCACGTGGCCGAGGTCTGGCTCAACCGGGCCGAGGTGCGCAATGCCTTCAACGATGGCGTCATCGCCGAGCTGACGGACACGTTCCGTGCACTGGGTGCCGACGACAGCCTGCGTGCCATCGTGCTGGGCGGCCGCGGCAAGGCCTTCTGCGCCGGGGCCGACCTGTCCTGGATGGCCCGCATGGCCGGCTACACCTGGGACGAGAACCGGGCCGATGCCGCCGCGCTGGCCGAGATGCTGCACACGATCTGGGCCTGCCCGCTGCCGGTGCTGGGCCGCGTGCATGGCGACTGCTATGCCGGCGGCGTGGGCCTGGCGGCGGTGTGCGACGTGCTCGTGGCAGCCGACACGGTGAGCTTCTGCCTCAGCGAGGCGCGGCTGGGCCTGCTGCCGGCCACCATCGGGCCCTACGTGGTGCGCGCCTTGGGCGAGCAGGCCTCGCGGCGCTACTTCACCACCGCCGAGCGCCTTGACGCGCGGCGCGCCGCGGCGCTGGGGTTCGTGCACGAGTGCGTGCCCTCCGAGCAGCTGGATGCCACCTGTGCCGGCATCGTCGACGCCTGGGTGGCCAATGGCCCCGCGGCCGTGCGGGCCTGCAAGCGGCTGGTGCAAGACGTGGCCGGCCGGCCGGTGGACGCCGAACTGCGCGCCGAGACCGCCCACCGCATCGCCGACATCCGCGCCAGCAGCGAAGGCCGCGAAGGCGTCGCCGCCTTCCTGGCCAAGCGCGATCCGGCCTGGCGGGCGTGAGGCCGGCCTTGACCATGCCGATCGCGCCTGTTCTCTCCGATCCCTGCTTGTGCAGGCGATCTCACCGCGGGAGCCCGAGATGTTCCAGAAGATCCTGATTGCCAACCGCGGTGAGATCGCCTGCCGCGTGGCCGCCACGGCGCGCAGGCTGGGCGTGCGCACGGTGGCCGTCTATGCCGATGCCGACGCCGATGCGGCCCACGTACGGGCTTGCGACGAGGCCGTGCACCTGGGCGGCAATGCGCCGCGCGAGAGCTACCTCGTCATCGAGCGCATCCTGGCTGCGGCCAGGGCCACCGGCGCGCAGGCCATCCACCCCGGCTACGGCTTCCTGAGCGAGAACGAAGCCTTTGCCCAGGCCTGTTCCGAGGCCGGCATCGCCTTCATCGGCCCGCCGGCCAGCGCCATCGCGGCCATGGGCAGCAAGAGCGCGGCCAAGGCCTTGATGGAGCAGGCCGGCGTGCCCCTGGTGCCGGGCTACCACGGCGCCGACAACGACCCGGCCCTGCTCGCGCGCGAGGCCGCGCGCATCGGCTACCCGGTGCTCATCAAGGCCAGCGCGGGCGGCGGCGGCAAGGGCATGCGCCGCGTCGACCGGCCGGAGGACTTCGCCGCGGCCCTGGCCGGCTGCCAGCGCGAGGCGGCGGCCAGCTTCGGCAGCGACCACGTGCTGGTGGAGCGTTACGTCACGCGCCCGCGGCACATCGAGATCCAGGTCTTTGCCGACGCCCACGGCCACGCCGTGCACCTGAACGAGCGCGACTGCTCGGTGCAGCGCCGCCATCAGAAGGTGCTGGAGGAGTCCCCCGCGCCGGGCCTGAGCGCCGAGCGGCGAGCCGAGATGGGCGCCGCTGCGGTGGCTGCGGCCCGGGCTGTGGGCTACGTGGGCGCGGGCACGGTGGAGTTCATCGCCGAGCCTGATGCAGACAGCGATGGTGACGGCGACATCCGCTTCTACTTCATGGAGATGAACACGCGGCTGCAGGTCGAGCACCCGGTCACCGAAGCGGTGACGGGCCTCGATCTGGTGGAGTGGCAGCTGCGCGTGGCCTGCGGCGAGCCGCTGCCGCTGCGGCAGGCGCAGATCGCGCTGCGCGGCCACGCCATCGAGGCGCGCATCTGCGCCGAGAACCCCGACGCCGGCTTCCTGCCTGCCACCGGCACGCTGCACGTGGCGCGCTGGCCGGCGCACGTGAGCTTCACGCGATCGGACGAGCTGCCCCGCGTGGACAGCGGCGTGCGCGAGGGCGATGCCATCAGCCCCCACTATGACTCGATGATCGCCAAGCTCATCGTCTGGGGCGAAGACCGCCACCAGGCCCTGGCGCGGCTGGGTGCTGCACTGGCGCAGACGCACATCGTCGGGCTGGCCACCAACGTGGCCTTTCTCCAGCGCGTGGTGGCCAGCCGCGCCTTTGCCACGGCCGACCTCGACACGGCGCTGATTGAGCGCGAGCGGCCGGCGCTGTTCGAGGGGCCGATGCTCGACCCCGCCTGGGCCGCTGCCGGGGTGGCGGCATGGCAGCTGGCAGCCGAGGCCGCGCTGGAAGACGCCGACCCCTGGAGCCGCCGTGACGGCTGGCGGCTGGCCGGCGGCGCGCGCCGACGCCTTGCGCTGCGGTGCGGCGAGCAGCCGCTGAACGCCGTGCTCGAACGCCGGCACGATGGCCGTGCCGTGCTGGAGCTGGGTGCCGACCGCCATGCCTTCGCATGCTGCGAGCTCGGGGCGGGCCGTTTTGACGTCACCCTGGGCAGCGAGCGCGCCACGCTGGCCGTCTACCGCGTGGGCGAGCGCTACGCCGTGTTCGCGCCCACGCGGCCCGGCGGCCCTGCGCTGCTGCAGGCGCACGACCCGCTGGAGCACGCCGCCGACGGCGTGCGCGAGGGCGGCCGGCTGGCCGCGCCGATGCCGGGCAAGGTGATCGCCTTGCTGGTGCAGGCCGGCGACGCCGTGGCCCAGGGCCAGCCCGTGGCGGTGATGGAGGCGATGAAGATGGAGCACACGCTCGCCGCCCCGCGCGCCGGCCGCGTGGCCGAGCTGCTCTACGCCGTGGGCGACCAGGTGGCCGAGGGGGCCGAACTGCTGCGCTTGGATCCGGCCTGAATCGGAGCGTTTGGCTGCCGCTACAGTTGCAACCCATTCGCAAGCCAGCCCCGAGCCCGGACCCATCCCCATGCTGCCCACCCGCGTGACCCTGTGCGACGTCGGCCCGCGCGACGGCCTGCAGAACGAGGCCCGCCCGGTGGCCGCCGCGGCCAAGATCGGCCTGGTGCAGCGCCTGCAGGCCGCCGGCCTGCGCGAGATCGAGGTCACCAGCTTCGTCAGCCCGAAGTGGGTGCCGCAGATGGCCGACAACGCCGAGGTGCTGATGGGCCTGGCCCGGCCTGCCGGCGTGCGCTATGCCGTGCTCACCCCCAACCTGAAGGGCCTGGAAGGGGCGCTGGCCTTGCCCGCCGCGCACCGGCCCGACGAGGTGGTGGTGTTCGGCGCCGCCAGCGAAGCCTTCAGCCAGCGCAACATCAACTGCAGCATCGCCGAAAGCCTGGCGCGCTTCGCCCCCGTGGTGGCCGCCGCGCATGACGCGGGCCTCAAGGTGCGGGCGGCGCTGTCCTGCGCCCTGGGCTGCCCCTACCAGGGCGCGGTCAGCGCCGACGAGGTGGAGCGCGTGGTCGTCGGCTTCAAGGCCATGGGCGTGGACCACATCGGCATCGCCGACACCATCGGCGTGGGCACACCGCGCGCCGTCCAGGCCGCGATGGAGCGGGCGCTGAGGCACTTTCCGCTGGCCGAAGTCAGCGGGCACTTCCACGACACCTACGGCCAGGCGCTGGCCAACATCCTGGCCTGCCTGCAGATGGGCGTGCACAGCTTCGACACCAGCGTGGCCGGCCTGGGCGGCTGCCCGTATGCCAAGGGCGCCACCGGCAACGTGGCGACCGAAGACGTGGTGTTCATGCTCGACGGCATGGGCATCGAGACCGGCGTGGACCTGAACGCGCTGGTGGATGCCGGCGCCTGGATCAGCCGCCAGCTCGGCCGCGAGCCTGCATCGCGCGTGGCGCGGGCGGTGCTGGCCAAGCGCGGCCTGAGCGCCGCACCCGGGGCCGACGTGGTGCAGGAGCCCTCGCCATGATCAGCACCGCCGTGCCCAGCCCGTGCATCAACGTCTGCCGCATGCACGAGGCCAGCGGCCTGTGCGAGGGCTGCCAGCGCACGATCGACGAGATCGCCTGCTGGTCGCTGTTCGACGACGCCGAGAAGCGCGAGATCTGGCGGCTGCTGCCCAAACGCCGCGCGTCCCAGGGCGGCGAGCCGCCGGCCGCGGCATGAAGCGCATCGTCTTCCACCTCGACCCCGTCTCGCCCTTCGTGCACCTGGCGTTCATGCGCCTGCCCGAGGCCTTGGCCGGTTGCAGCGTCGAGGTCGAGATCCGGCCGGTGCTCTTTGCGGGCCTGCTCAAGGCGCTGGGCAACAAGGGTCCGGCCGAGATCGAGCCCAAGCGGCAGTGGACCTTCCGCCACGTGGCCTGGCTGGCGCAGCAGCACGGCATCCGGCTCGATGTGCCGGCGCAGCACCCCTTCAACCCGCTGCCACTGCTGCGGCTGCTGCTGGCCGTTGGCGCCAACCGCCACCACACCGAGCTCGTGCTGCGCCACGTCTGGGAAGGCGGGCAAGACGCCACCGACCCGGCCCGCCTGGCCGCGCTGCGCGAGGCCCTGGCCCCGCAAGGCCTGCCGCGCGATCCCGACGGCGAGGCCGTCAAGGCCGAACTGCGCGCAAACACCGACGCCGCGCTGGCCGCGGGCGTGTTCGGTGTGCCGAGCTTCGGGCTCGACGGCCGCGTCTTCTGGGGCCTGGACGCGCTGCCCATGTTGCGTGACGCCGTCCTGGGTGGTGCGTGGTTCGACGGCCCGGCCTGGGCTGCGGCCGGCACGCCGCGCCCTGGCGTCCAGCGCGGCTGACGCGCCGGCTGTCAGCGCCGTCCGCAAGCCTGCCATCAGCGCTGCGTCAGCGGGCCTTGGTTTCCCGACGGGGTCGGATCGGGGCCCAGGCGCAGGCCCAAGGCGCGGCCCACAGCACGATGGGCGCCGCCGCGCCGTTGGCGCCGGTACGCTCACCCGGCTGCCGGAACTGGTCCGCTCGATCGACCGCTGGCGTGCGCCTGGAGCAGCCGGTCCTCGACACGCTGCTGCTGTCGGCCGTGCTGCACCCCGAGCAGCAGAGTCACCGGCTGGAGGCCATCGCCGAGCGGCTGGGTGTGCCGGTGCTGGGCCGCCACACGGCGCTGGGCGACGCCATCGTGACCGCCGACGTGTTCGTCAAGATGCTGCCCCTGCTGCGCGCCCGCGGCCTCGTCACGCTGGGGCAGGTGCTCGAAGCCAGCCGTGCCACCTGGCTGGCGCGCGTGCAATACTGACCGCGGGCTCAGCCACGCGGCGCCGCGGAGGCCGCCGCCACGGGTGCGGCGGCCTTGGCGGCCATCTCCAGCGCCTGCGCCTCCTGCCGCGCCAGGCCGTCGACGAAGCCCAGGATTGCCAGCGTCACGAGCGCGGCGCAGGCCAGGGCGGGGGTGTTGATCGTGGCAGGGCGGTGGAACATGGCGATCTCCTTCGGGAGGGGCTCCCGACCTCGGGAACCGATGGATCGCACTGTAGGCAGCCGCCCCGTGCGGCGCGACGGCCGTGCGACAGGCTGCCGCCGCGCCGTGGTGAAGCGCGATGGGGCTTGATGGACGGTCGGTGGGTCGGCCCGAAGGGCTTGCGGCAAGGCCATGCGCCGGCCAAGTGTTTATCCCCCCCCGCTCGATCCAACTCGTGAATGATTGCCGGTAATCGCTGATGCGTTTCTGACTGCAAGAGCTCGTTCAAGGCTGCCGATCAGAGAGACACCCGTGACCACCACGCTGTTCCGCCACGAAGTGCTCGAAGCCCAGAGGGCCCAGTGGCTGGGGGCCATCCGCATCGCGCGGCCACCCAGCTTTGCGTGGGTCACGGGCATCAGCATCGTGCTGGCGCTGGCCTTGCTGGCGTTCTCGGTGTGGGATCAGATCACGCGCAAGGCCCGCCTGCCCGGCCTGCTGGGGCCCACGGGCGGCTTGATCCAGGTGGTGGCGCCGCAGGCCGGCATCCTGGCCGAATGGATGGTGGTCGAGGGCGACAGCGTCAGCCCAGGCCAGACGCTGGTCCGCATCACCCTGGAGCGCCACACCGCCCGCGGTGAGGCCCACATGCTCTCCAGGATCGCCATGGAATAGCGGCGCAGCAGCCTTGAAGCGGAGCTGCGCGTCATCGATCAGCAAACCCGCCAGCGGCATGACGCCTTGTCAGACCGCATCCGCAGTCTCGCGGCCGAGGAGCGCCAGGCGCAGACCGATCTGCAGACCGCGGCACAGCGCGTTCAACGGGCCCAGCAGAACCTGCGGCGCTTTCAGGAGCTGGCCAGCAGCGGCCAGAGCAGCCGCCAGCAGCTCAACGCCATGCATTGGCTGCAACGCTCTGCGCTCAAGAGCGCTCGGGCGTGGCGGTTGAAGATGGCGCTGCGCGCGGTGTACGCTGCGGCGCGCGCCCACAACAGCGTGGAGCAAGCGACGGCGGACCTGCGGGCGTGGCTGAGTTGGGCGCGGCGCTGCCGCCTGGAACCCTTCAAGAAGCTCGCCACCGCGCTCAAGGAGCGCTTCGAGGTGGTGGTGCGAGGGATGGTGGATCACCGCAGCAACGCCTGCGTGGAGGCGATGAACGGGCTGTTGCAGCAAGCCAAGCGCGCCGCGCGGGGATTCAGGACGAGCCGCAACTTCATCGCCATCGCCTACCTGCGCATGTCCAAGCTCAAGCATCTGCCGGTCAGCCCCTTCGTGCCGGCGGCCGCGAAATGAACCTGTCGCGTTCCACACGAAACGACATGGAGCCCCATAGAAAGGGCGGGTGAGGCCGTGGATTCAGGATACCTTCTCAGGCTCTCATGGGGTGTGTGGGGCCGCCGCCTGCCGGCAAGTCACAACGGCCACTCCAGGCCCAGCCGCCACACCAGATCGCGGTGCCAGGCTTCTCGGGCCTGGTAGCGGCTCGGGCTGTTCAGCTGCACGGCATTCACGGACCGCAGGGCGACCTCGTCGCTGGCTGCCACTTGCGCGACGGACAGTCGCCAGGTTTCGCGCGGCCTCGGTTGCCAGCTCAGGCCCGCACTCAGACTACGACGCGCCAGGTTCTCGATGCGCCGCTGGCTCGGCAGATCGGCACTGTCGGCGCCACGGGCTTGCAGGCCCAGCTGGCCCGTCCACGCTGGGCCGAACTTCTGGGTAAGGTTCAGCTTCAGCTCCCAAGGTGCCTGACCGGCCAGCGCCGGCCGCGGCGCATCAAGGTCTGCCAGTCGAGAGCGCGCCAGCGCAAGGCTGGCTTGCCAGCGCAGGGGCGCGCCAGCGATCCAGCGGTGGGGCGTCTGACCCTTCAAATCGATCTCAAGGCCTGCGGTCCAAGCGCCACCGCCGTTGAAACGCTGCAGCAGCCAGGGCGCAGTCAGTACCTCGGGCTGGTAAACCAGCCGATCCAGGATCACGTTGTCGATGCGCCGTAGCGAAGCCGACACCACGAGCTCGCCGCTGACCGCGGCCCAGGGCATGTGCCAACTGCCGTCCAGGCTCCAGGCGCGCTCGGGTTTCAGATCGGGGTTGCCTGACTGCGCCGGTGACGTGGGCGAGACCTCGATCGGCACGTAACGCCTTGGCATCACGTCGCGCGGTGTGGGCAGCCTGAAGCCGCGCGACAGGCCCAGCTTGAAGGTGCCCAGCGACTTGGAGGCCTGGGCTGAACCGCGCAGCACAGGGCCGACGAGTCGATGCGACTGCTGCACGCGGTCGAACACGTTGCCTTCGCTGAGAGTGTCCAGTTGCTCAAGGCGCAGACCCAGTTGTAGGGCCGTCGCTTCTGTCAACGACCAGTCGTCCTGCAGGTACAGGGCCCAGCGTTGCACCTTGGCGAGATAGCGCTCGTCCAGGTTCTCTGGCGGCAGGCCACCGGGCAAGGGCAACTCCAGTTGCACGCGGTCTTCACGACGGCGAGCCTGCTCCCATTCGGCACCCACATCGAGCCGGTGTGAAGCGCTCAGCGGCCGCTGGTGGTTTAGATTGAGCACCACCGACTGGTCCACTGCAAAACCGTCGACCCGGGTGTCCTGGACCGGCTGTGCGCTGAAGTCGAAACCCTGGGATCGCGCCTGCTGGTCACGGGCCGAGTGCGTCACATTCAGTCGGGCCTCGGACTGTGCGCCGTCGCTGCTGCGGTGCTGAGCCTGAGCGCGCCCGCGCCAGAAGTGTCGGCGGTAGTTGAGCGCCATGTCGCTCTTTTTCTGGGCCGGTGCCGCGCCCAGTTGCGGCTCGCGCGTGTCCTGCACACCGCCGGTCGATCGCGCGTAGCGCAGGCTGTGGTCGGTGCTCAGTTGCCAGGAGCCGCTGCGCGGGTCCTCGTGCTTCCACGACAGGCGCGGGTTCAGGCTGAGGGCATCGGTGTCATCGCGCTCGCGCTTGTGGGTGAGCGTGCGTTGCGTGAGAGCGTCCTCCACACCCTCCCGCCGCTCCTGCACAAAGGTGGCCGGCCAGAGCTGATGTTCGCGGCTGAGTACCGCGCCGAGTCCCCAGGTGCTGCGCCCCGAGCGGCCACCCACGTTGATTGCAGCAGAAGCCTGTGGACGCCCCCACTGGCTGGCGAGGTTCAGCCGCAAGTCGCGCGTGGCGACAGATGCGACCCGGCGTGTCACCAAATTGATGCTGCCAGCGATGGCCTGCGACGACTGCACCGTGGCGCCGCGCATGATCTCGACGCGCTCGATGCTGTCCAGGGCGATGCTGTCCAGCGTCACGCCCCGTGGCAGCGGCTCGCCGTTGAGCAGGATCTGCGTGTAGCCGGCGCCGAGGCCGGACAGCTTGAGCTCAGCGTTGGCGCCGCGGGTCTCAACCGACACCCCAGGCACGCGCTGCAATGCATCGACCAGGCGCGAGTCACCGTGACGCAGCAGTTCGTCGCGCGCCACCACCTGCCGCCCAGCGACGTCTGCCCGGCGTTGAGCGGCCGCGTCGGACCGAATCTCGACCCGCTGCGGCGCGGTGACTTCGGGGTTTTGGGCGGATGCCTGCCCAGGCCATGAATGCAGACACAAGGCCAGGCCGAGCGGGGCCAGGGTGGGCGGCAACAGACGGGTGGATGTGTGCATCGCGGCGAGAGTGAGCCAGGGCGGCGTACGAGGCAGCGCATAGCGCAGTTGCTGGACAGAGCTGCATATTTGACCGAGACTGCGCCGCGATAGTCAATCTTGATCAATTGAATCAATGTATTGAACCGAAGGATGCGGCCATGGCCTACGCTTCACTGTCCACCCCACGGTCCAGCGGCGAACTGCTGAGCGCGGACGAAGCCGCCGCGCGCCTGAACGTGCGCAAGGCCACGTTGTACGCTTACGTCAGTCGCGGCTTGCTCCATGCGGTGCCCGACCCCCTGCAGCCGCGCTGCAGTCGCTACCCCGCCTTCGAGGTTGATCAGCTGCGCCAAGGGGCCGTCTCGCAGCGCAGGGCTGCCCCGTCCAGCCATGCCTGTCTGTTCGAGGGTTGGCCGCTCATCGATACCGAGCTCACCGGAGTTGTCGACGGCGACATCGTGATCCGGGGTCAGCCGCTCGTGGCCTGGTCAGGCCAGGCCACGTTGGAGCAAACGGCGGCGCTGTTGTGGAACGTGCCGGTCGAGGCCGCCTTTGCTGCGCCGCCCCCAGCGCTGTCGGCGCTCTGGCATGACACCGCACAGGCACTGCGGCAGGTAGACCCGGCGGTGCGCGCGGTGGCGCTTTGGAGCCTGGCCATGCCGCAGCTGCGCGGTGGCCTTGATCTGCAAGGTGACGACCTTGCGGCGGCGCTGGGCCAGCACTTGCGCGTGGCTTTCGCCTGCTGGCTGGCGCAGGCACCGGATGATGCGCCGCTGCATCTGCAGATGGCGCGCGCCTGGCGCCTGGCGCCGCTCTGTGAGGAGCCGCTGCGCCAGGCGCTCGTACTGTGTGCCGACATCGTCGGAAACCTCATGAGCCTGTCCGGCCGGATGATGGCCTCGGTGCAGGGCAGTCTCTCGGCTTGCCTGTTGTCGACCATGGGCTACAGCTTCATCCGACTGAGCGGCGGCGAATTCGAAGCCGTGGAAGCGTTGTTCGATGAAGTGCAGGCCGCGGGCAGCCTTGAGACGGTCGGAGCGTCATACCGCATCCGTGGAGAAACCTTGCCAGGCTTCAACCATGTGCTCTTCGTGGCCGGAGACCCGCGTGCGGCGGCCTTGCTGCAACTGGCCTCGGCCCTGGGTTCCCAGGCGGCCTCCTGGCTGCCCGCCACGCAGCAAGCACAGCCCATGAATCCGACGCTGGACTTCGGCCTCGTGGCGTTGCGCCGGGCGATGAAGGCGCCGCGACACGCGCCTCTCGTCCTGAACCACGCCGCGCGCAGTGCCGGCATGCTGGCGCAGGCGCTGGAGCAGCGGCAGCAAGGTCGCAGGATGTGGGTCCAGTCGCGCTATGTCGGCGGATCGCCGAAACGGATTTGAGCGTGTCAGTGTCGTGACCGGAGCCCCGTGCTGCCAGGGTGGAAGTTGCCGGCCTTGTGCGCAGCGCCAAGCTGCCTATGGCCTGACAGCACTTGCTCAGACCGAGCCCGAGGTACAGGCCACGCCAACACTCAGCATCAGCATGCGCTTCATGGCTGCTTGGCCACCGTGAGGCCGAAAATGACGTTGGACGACAAGTTTCCGCTGTTGTTGGTGGCGGGCACGTGGTAGGCGGTCAAGCCCATGCCCCTGAGCGGCAGGTACCAAGCTTCCCGCACGGTCGCGACTTTGCCCTCGCTGTCCAACGGCGTTGCAGCAGGCCGGTAGAACCAGCCCTGGCTCGGCTTGTTGTACTCCAGTTTCTGTGGTGTGGTCACGGTGATGCCAACCCTGCCGGAGTTGCGAACCAGAGTGCCTGCCGTGCTGTCGACGGAAACCACCTTGCTGGTGCCCTCCACAAGCAAGAAAGGGGACGTGCCGGTCACGCGCAATTCCAGATTCCAGCCGCTGGACTCCGCACCGACTGCGGGCAGAGTCAGTGCGCTGCTCTTGGTCCATGTCGCCAGCGCACCATCTGTGGCCAGCGTGACCATCATCAGATCGCCGTTGCCGGCGCGATAGGCCCAAGCGCGCGCGGCTGGCGCGCCAGCGCCGGTGAAATCAAAGCCGCCGGAACTGTTGACACTGAAGGTCGGCCAGGGGCCGCTCCCGGCTCCGCAGCCTGTCGGGGGTGCGCCGTCATTGCATTTGAGATCGGTCACCAACCCGCCGCTGTTGACGGTGATGATGAATCCCTTTCCCTGATAACCGCCCACCGGGCTCTGTGCACGCTCAATGACCGCCACGTTCCAGGTGCCTGCCAGATCAGCCAAAGGAATGTTCTGATGGGGCAAAGCGATGATCAGCCGCCTCGTTCCTCGCACAGACGGGTCGACGCTCGTGTCGTCGGTGCCGATAAAGCTGCGCGACACCCCGATGCCGGCACGTGAAACCACCAGCTCGTCATCGGGTTCACTTCCCAACGTGAATCGGCAGCCGCCAAGGTCGACCAGACCGACAGGGGTGAACCCATTGGTGGACGAATTGATCGTGAGTAAAGACGCGTTCACGTCCATGGTGGCCGCTGCGGTCACCGATGCGGCACTCACGGAAGGGGCATGCTTGATGACCCAGAAGGTGCCGCTCGCGAGTGACGCACAGTTGGCGGCCTTGGGCTTCAGCAGGAGATCGGCTGGCAAACTGGCCATGGGCGGTGGGGTTGTTCCGCCGCCCCCGCCCGATGTCGGGTTACCCTGGGCTGCCACCGTGCTCGTGAACGTGGCCAGCGTGCTGCCGCCGGCAGTCAGCTTGGCGTTCAGAGCATCAAGAACCTGATCATGCGCGTTTCCAGCCGTGCCGCCGCTGGCAGCGATCAAGATGCCAGAGATGAAGTCGCCAGCACTGCTGGCGTCGAGGCCGCCTGAAGCCAGGGTGCTGGCCACGGCCGCCTGAGCGCTGGCCACGGCGGTGGGGGTCACCTTGCTCGCCAGACTGTCTGCCGTGACGCTGGCCACGAACGTGGCGGGCTCTGAGCCGCTCAGGCGCGCCACCACCAATTCCGTCAGTGGCGTGATGTTGGCGGTGACGGTGGTGATGTTGGCAGCGCTCGTGGCCACCAGTGAGTGCAGTTGAATCTCGCCGTCACTGCTGGTGGCCTTCAGCACACAAGGGAAAGCGCCGCCAGCAACGGAAAGGCTGTAGCTGCCGTTGGACGCTGCGGTCGTCACCGCGGCGGCGGGCGTACCGGCTGCGCATGTGGCGGCCACCACGGCATTGCCCAAAGCCGCGCCGGTGGCCGCCACGCCCGTCAGAGTGATCCCAGGCGTGCTCTCGGGGGGCAGGCTGCTTTCATCGCCGCTGCCGCAGCCGCTTAGCAAGCTGGCCGTGGCCACCGTCCAGATCAGAAAGGACTCAGGCGCAACCGGGAGCCCCTGTGTCTTTGGTTTGATGGCGGGTTGCGGGCGCGACCGGCGGGTGATCCTTGGGCAGCTGATCATGCGGAGAATCCTGGAGTTGAGGTGGGGTGGATGCCTTGTTGGCAGTCGCCGCGATGAACGGGCCGAACCAAGGCTTGACCGCGGGCAACAAGAACTGTTGACCGTAACATCCGCACTGTCCAGTTCACGAGACAAGGTGCCGGCCGCTGATGGTTCATGCTCCACCGATCTGAGGTCAGCCCAACGGGTCAGCCCCCATCGCGAGACAGAAATGAACGCACTCGGACGCTTCTTGCGGAATCGCACGCACGAGCTCGGGTTTTCGATGGCCGAACTGGCCCGAAGCACGGGACTGAGCCGACAGACGCTGCATGCAATCGGCGAGGCCGGCGGCCGACTTCCGGAGCTGGAGACCGTGGTGCGTATCGCGCTGAAGCTGAACGTCCACCCACTGCAGCTGTTTCACCTCGTGTTCGAGGACTACCACCTGCCACCGAAGTTCGATCGCCAGTTCCGGGAGCGCAAGGACCGCAGCATCTTCCTGGGGGACGTGACCATTCCCGATGGCACCGTGGTGGTGGCCGGCGCGCGCTTCACCAAGACCTGGGAGGTGCAGAACGTCGGTACCGTGCCCTGGGAGGGCCGCCGGCTGCATTGCATGGACGAAGAGATCATCGTGCGCCGCCGCAGCGCGGGCGGCGACGAGGAGCCCGTGCTGGTGACCGAGCGGCTCAAGCCCGCCTCACCCTCCATCGAAGTGCCCTACACCCCGCCGGGCCGCATATCGCGGCTGTCGGTGGACTTCGAGGCCCCGACTGTGCCGGGAACCTGCGTGTCTTACTGGAAGTCGCTCTTCGCAGACGGGTCGCCTTGCTTTCCGGATTCCGTAGGGCTGACATGCCGGGTGCGTGTGGTCAAGATGAGCGGAGTGCTGCCGACGCGCTGATACCCACGACGACAAGCGTTGCGGCACGACAACCCTGTTCGCGGCGATGAACACGCTCGACGGCCGCGTGATCTCGATGTGCCAGCTCCGGCACCGGCACACCGAGTGGCTGAAGTTCCTGCGCTTGATCGACCGCAAGACGCCCAAGGAACTGACGCAGCATCTCGTGGTCGACAACCACGCCACGGACATCCGCGCCAAAGTGGCCCGGGCCAACGCCGCTCTGGCCATCGCATCAGGATAGGCGCACAACAGGACCGCGCACGACACCAGGATGAATCGCACTGCAGGCAGCGGCCGCGCGCGGTGCGCGGGCGTTGCGACGGGCTGCGGGAGGGGCGGGGGAAGCGCCTGCAGCGGGGACAGCCCGGCCTTCAGCGCCGGTGCCAGGCCGCGAGCAGCGCCGCCTCGGTGGCAGCCGGCAGCCCCGGCTGCGGCCGCGGCGGCCCGCCCGGTGCCGTTGCCGGCATCACAGCCTCGTCGCCGGGCAGCGTGTCCAGCCAGGCGGCGGTGTCGCGCAGCGTCTCGGCCAGCGGGCGCGTGACCAGGCCGGCGGCCACCGCGCGGCCGATGGCCGTGCGGTGCAGCGCAGCCTGCGCGGCGGGCAGCCACAGCGGCAGGTCCGTCCAGGGGCTGACGCCGGCCCGCAGCAGGGCGGCCTCGCTCAGCCAGGTCAGCCGTGCCGCCGGGCTCAGCTGGGCCCGGGCGGTTTCCAGCAGGGCGCCCATCGTGGTGCCGCCCACCGGGCCGGCCAGGTTGAAGGTGCCGTGGCCGCCGGCCTCGGCCTGGTCGAGCATCCAGGCGGCGAGATCCCGCGCATCGATGAACTGCACCGGGGCGTCGGGGTCGCCGGGGGCCAGCACCTCGCCGCCCTGGGCCGCGGCCCGCAGGAAGCGCCGCACCCACCAGCTGAAGCGCCCGGTGGGGTCGTGCGGGCCGACGATGAGCCCGGGCCGCGCGATCAGGCAGCGCCCGGCACCGAAGCCCTGGCCGGCGGCGTCCTCGCACAGGGCCTTCAGCGCACCGTAGGTCTCGCCGGTGACGGCCTCGGTGGCAGGCCCGGCCAGGCGGGCGCGCGGGCTGTCTTCGGCCAGCGGGGCGGGGGCGTCCTCGGCGTACACGCTGACGGTGGACACCAACTGGTAGCGGACCACTCGGCCGGTCAGGGCCGCAGCCAGGCTGGCCACGTGGCGCGGCACGTAGGCGCTGGTGTCGATGGCCACGTCCCAGGGGCCGCCGTGCAGGGCGGCGGCCAGGTCGCCGTCGCGGTCGGCGAGGCGGTGCTCGGCCCCGGCGAACAGCCCGGGCCCGCTCAAGCCGCGGTGCAGCAGCGTCACCGCGTGGCCGCGCCGCAGGGCGCCTTCGACGAGGTGGCGGCCCAGGAATCGCGTGCCGCCCAGCAGCAGCAGCTTCAGCGGCCGGGTCATGCGCGTATTCTGGCTCGCCGCGGAACTGGCCGCCGAAGGCCCGTCACTTGAGGGACCCGGCGCGTGTCAGTTTGGCGCAAGATGTCGCCGAGGCTGGCCCGTGGGGCCGGCGCCGCCGGAGGGCTACTCGCATGCAGCTGTTCGAATCGCCGCATCGTGTTCCGACGCAGGACAGCGCCGCGCCCTGGCCGCGGCCCGCCGAACCCCTGATCGCCGACCGCGGCGAGTTCATCGACGCGCTGGCGCGCCTGCGCCGCGGCCAGGTGCTGGTGCGCCCGGCCGATGCCCACGACGAGCGCTGCGTGATCGAAGGCCAGATGCTGTACGCGAGCTGGCGCCCGCTCAGCGCGTTCGGCCTGCTCGACGAGCTGCCGCCGCAACCGCGACAGGGCCGCCTGCACTGCTACCGGCTCAGCCCGCGCGGCCGCGACTTCGCCGACCGCGCGGTGGCCGAGTGGAAGCGCCAGCCGCTGTGGCGGCGCCTGGCCATGCGGCTGGGCGCCTGAGGTTGCGCCAGGCGCGCGGCGCTCAGGCGCCGCCGCCGAACAGCCCGCGATGCCGCTCGCGCAGCAGGTTCTTCTGCACCTTGCCCATGGCGTTGCGCGGCAGTTCGGCCACCACCTCCACGAACTTGGGCACCTTGAAGCCGGCGATGCGGCCCTTGAGCGTGCCGATCAGGGCCGCGGACTCGGGCGCCGCGCTGCCGGGCCGGGCCACCACCACGGCGATCACGGCCTCGCCGAAGTCGGGGTGCGGCACGCCCACCACCGCGCTCTCGGCCACGCCGGGCAGGGCGTTGAGGAAGCCCTCGATCTCGGCCGGGTAGACGTTGTAGCCGCCGGTGATGACCAGGTCTTTGCTGCGGCCGACGATGGTGCAGTAGCCGTCGGCCTCGACCTGGCCCACGTCGCCGGTGCGGAACCAGCCGTCGGCGGTGAACTCCTCGGCCGTTCTCTCGGGCATGCGCCAGTAGCCCTTGAAGACGCCGGGGCCCCGCACCTGGATGTGGCCCACCTCGCCCGGCGGCAGCGCCGCGCCGTCGTCGCCCACCACGCGCAAGCCCACGCCGGGCAGCGCCGGGCCCACGGTGCCGCCGCGGCGCGCGGCCTCGGGGCGGTAGGGGTTGCTGGTGAGCATCACGGTCTCGCTCATGCCGTAACGCTCGAGGATGGTGTGGCCGGTGCGCGCGCGCCAGGCCTCGAAGGTCTCCAGCAGCAGCGGCGCCGAGCCGCTGATGAACAGGCGCATGCCGCGGCAAGCCTCGGGCGTGAGGCCGGGCTCGGCCAGCAGCCGCCCATACAGCGTGGGCACGCCCATGAACACGCTGGCCTCGGGCAGCCGCGCCACCACGGCCCGGGGGTCGAAGCGGTTGAGCCACAGCATCTTCGCGCCTGCCAGCAGCGCCCCGTGGCAGGCCACGAAGAGGCCGTGCACGTGGAAGATGGGCAGCGCGTGGATCAGCGTGTCGCGGCCCTCGGGGCCGCCGTTCTGGCCGCCGGTGCGCCAGGCCCAGAAGCGCTTCAGCACCTCGGCATTGCTGCGCAGGTTGCCGTGCGTGAGCATCGCGCCCTTGCTGCGGCCGGTGGTGCCGCTGGTGTACAAGATGGCGGCCAGGTCGCCATCGCCGCGCACGGCCGGCTCGTGCGTGTCGGCGTGCTGCGCGGCGCGCGCCAGCAGCGAGCCGCTGCGGTCGTCACCGAGCGTGAACACGTGCTGCGTGCCGGCCTTGAAGGCGATCTTGGCCAGCCAGCCGAAGGCCTTGGGCGTGCACACCACCAGCGCCGGCTCGGCGTTGCCGACGAAGTACTCGATCTCGGCCGCCTGGTAGGCGTTGTTCAGCGGCAGGAACACATGGCCGCTGCGCAGCACCGCCAGGTACAGCACCAACGCCTCGACGCTTTTGTCCACCTGCACGGCCACGCGCGACTGCGCCGGCAGGTCCAGCGAGTCGATGAGGTTGGCCACCATCGCGCTGGCGCGCTCCAGGTCGCGCCAGGTGTAGGCCAGCGCCGACGGCGTGTCGACGGTCTCCACCGCGGTGGCGTCGAGGTCGGCCGGGAAGCCGCCCCGCAGGGCAACGAAGAGGTTGGCGTTGTTCATGGATGCTGCAGAGCGTGGGAATCAAGCGGCCGCCGCGGAACCGGCTCCGCCGGGCCGCTGGCGGCGCCCCTTTTCCAAGGGGGAAGCGCCGCAAGGCGCTTCGGGGGTTAGTCCAGTTTCGCGCCGCTGCTCTTGACGACCTCGGCCCAGCGCTTGACCTCGGCGCTGACGAAGCGGCCCATGTCAGGGCCCCAGGTGTTGGGCAGCTCGGTGCCCAGGCCCGTCCACGCGGCCTTGATCTCGTCGCTGGCAAAGGCCTTGCGCATCTCGGCCTGCATGCCGGTCACGGCCTCGGCCGGCGTGCCCTTGGGCGCCCAGATGGCGTACCAGGTGGCCACCTTGTAGGTGGGCACGCCGCCCTCGGTGGAGGTGGGCACCTCGGGGAAGCCCGGCGCACGGCGCTCCGAGGCCACGGCGATGGCGCGGATGCGACCGCCGCGGATGTGCGCCGCGCTCGAGCCCAGGCCGTCGAAGGCCAGGTCCACCTGGCCGGCGATCAGGTCTTGCAGCATCGGGCCGGCGCCGCGGTAGGGGATGTGGGTGATGAAGGTCTTGGTCTGCAGCTTGAACAGCTCGCCGGCCAGGTGGTGGCTGGTGCCGTTGCCGGCCGAGCCGTAGTTGAGCCGGCCGGGGTTGCGCCGGATGAACTCCAGCAGCTGCGGCAGCGTCGTGGCCTGCACCTTCTGCGGATTGACGACGATGACCTGCGGCACGCTGGAGACGATGCCCACCGGGATGAAGTCGGTCTCGATGTTGTAGTCGAGCCGCGGGTACATGCTGGGCGCGATGGCGTGGTGCACCGCACCCATGAAGAAGGTGTAACCGTCGGGCGCGGCTTTGGCCGCGATGCCGGCGCCCAGGGTGCCGCCGGCCCCGCCCTTGTTGTCGATCAGGAACTGGCGGTTGCTGGCCTTGCCGATGTGGGCGAACAGCGGCCGTGCGAAGGCGTCGGTGCCGCCGCCGGGCGGGAAGGGCACGACGATGGTCACCGGTTTGGCGGGCCAGGCGCCCTGGGCGCGCGCCAAGGAGGGCAGGGCCAGGCCGGCGGCGGTGCCGAGCAGCGCGTGGCGGCGGGTGAGCAGGGTCATCGGGTTGTCTCCGTGGGTTCCGGGTGGATCGGCTCGTTGCGCGGCCGGCCTGCGGGGGCGCGGCGGGGGCGATGGTGCCATGCGCAAACGACCCTGCGCCGCGCGGCCGTTGAGTCGCTCAGCCGCCCTTGCCGATGACGGCTCGCAGCGCGTGCAGCCGCGGTGCCACCCTCGGCACCGTCAGCATCGTGCAGGCCACGGCCATCAGGCGCAGCCCCTGGGTCTGCAGCAGCCAGCCCACCAGCGAGGCCTCGGCAGGGGCCCAGCCCGGGACGGGCCGGCCGGGTGCATGCCCGCGAGCTTGCCCAGCATGGCGGCCACCCGCAGCGCGGCCGCCGCGCCGAACACCGCGACGCCGCCCAGGCCCCACTCGGTGCGCAGGCCCGTGGACAGCATGGGGCCGCGATCGTGGCCTTGTCGGGCACGCCCGCGACACGTGGCACGATCGGTCTGCCGCAAACGGGCTGTCCGCCTGCCCACCGAGACCCGATGCCATGACGCCCTTCCAGCTCAACGGCCGCCCCGCCCGCGTGCAGGCCGATCCCTCGACCCCGTTGCTGTGGGTGCTGCGCGACGAGCTCGGCCTCACCGGCACCAAGTTCGGCTGCGGCCTGGCGCAGTGCGGCGCCTGCACCGTGCACCTGCAGGGCGCCCCGGTGCGCGCCTGCGTCACGCCGCTGGCGGCGGCAGCCGGTGCCGAGGTCGTCACGATCGAGGGCATCGGCAGCAACCGCATCGGCGCCGCCGTGCAGGCAGCCTGGCTCCGCCACGATGCGGCGCAGTGCGGCTACTGCCAGAGCGGCCAGGTGATGGCGGCCACGGCGCTGCTGGCCCGCGTGAGCAAGCCCAGCGATGCGCAGATCGACGAGGCGCTGGCCGGCAACCTCTGCCGCTGCGGCACCTACCAGCGCATCCGTGCCGCCATCCACGATGCGGCGGCGTCGCTGGTTTGACGAACCCGGCCCATGCCTTCCGGCCTGGGCGCTCCCTAAAATCCCCCGCCTTGACCTCTTGAGGTGCACCGGCTGTCCCGGGCACCTCGACCCCCGCAGGGGGCGGGCTGGGCACCGCCTGGCCCCGGGGGCGCTCCGAAAGGCCGCATGTCGACCGGTGTGATCCGCATCCGTGGTGCTCGCCAGCACAACCTGAAGAACCTTGATCTCGACATCCGCACGGGCGAGCTCACGGTGGTGACCGGGCCCAGCGGCAGCGGCAAGAGCTCGCTGGTGTTCGACACGCTGTACGCGGAAGGCCAGCGCCGCTACGTCGAGACCTTCAGCGCCTACGCGCGACAGTTCCTCGACCGCATGGACCGCCCGGCCGTCGACAAGGTGGAGGGCGTGCCCCCGGCCATCGCCATCGACCAGACCAACCCGGTGCGCACCTCGCGCTCGACGGTGGGCACGATGACGGAGCTGAACGACCACCTCAAGCTGCTGTTCGCACGCGCCGCGCAGTTGTTCGATCGCGAGACGGCGCTGCCGGTGCGGCACGACACGCCGCAGACCATCTTCGACGACCTGCGCGCCCGGGCCGAGGCGGCCGGCGACCCGCGCCTGGTGTTCACCTTCCCGGCCGAGCTGCCGGCCGACACCAGCGCCGAGCAGCAGGCGCAGTGGCTGGCGGCGAGCGGCTTCACGCGCGTGCAGGGCGAGCGCGTGGTGGAGCGTGCGGCGTCCGGCGCCGGGCCGTCCCAAGCCGGGCGAGCCCCCTCGGGGGGTGGCGCCGCCGCTTCAGCGGCAAGCCTGGGGGCGGTCAAGATCCTGGATGTGGTGGCCGACCGCTTCCGCCTGGCCGGCACCGAGACCATCCGCGTGATGGAGGCCATCGAGCTGGCGCTCAAGCGCGGCGGCGGGCGGCTCACGGTGTTTGCCGGTGATGCGGCCGAGCCGTGGCGCTACAGCACCGGCCTGCACTGCCCCGAGAGCGACATCCGCTACGCCGAGCCGCAGCCGGCGCTGTTCAGCTTCAACAGCGCCTACGGTGCTTGCGAGGCCTGCCGCGGCTTTGGTCGGGTGATCGGCGTCGACATGGGCCTGGTGATTCCCGATGCGCGGAAGACGCTGCGCAACGGCGCTGTTCGGCCCATGCAGACGCCGGCCTGGAAGGACTGCCAGGCCGACCTCGTCAAGTACGCGGGCGAGGCCGGCATCCCGCGCGACACGCCCTGGGGCCAGCTCACCCAGGCGCAGCGCGACTGGGTGATCGAGGGCACGCCGAACTGGAAGGGGAACTGGAACACGCAGTGGTACGGCGTGCGCCGCTTCTTCGAGTACCTCGAGAGCAAGGCCTACAAGATGCACATCCGCGTGCTCTTGTCCAAGTACCGCAGCTACACGCCGTGTGGCGCCTGCGGCGGCGCGCGGCTCAAGCGCGAGGCGCTGCTGTGGCGCCTGGGCAGCGCGGCCGATGCCGACGCGGTGCTGCCGCGCGAGAAGCGTTTCCTGCCCGTGGGCGTGGCTTGGCGCCGCGAACAGCTTGAAGCCTTGCCGGGCCTGAGCCTGCACGACCTGATGCAGCTCCCCATCGAGCGCCTGCGTCGCTTCTTCGACGGCCTGACGCTGCCGAGCTCCATGCTCGACGAGGCACTCAAGCTGCTGCTCGATGAGATCCGCACGCGCCTGAAGTACCTGTGCGACGTGGGCCTGCACTACCTGACGCTGGATCGGCAAAGCCGCACGCTCAGCGGCGGCGAGGTGCAGCGCATCAACCTCACCACCGCCCTGGGCACCAGCCTCGTCAACACCCTGTTCGTGCTGGACGAGCCCTCCATCGGCCTGCACCCGCGCGACATGAACCGCATCGTCCAGGCCATGCACCGGCTGCGCGATGCGGGCAACACCCTGGTCGTCGTCGAGCACGACCCGGCCGTGATGCGGGCCGCCGACCGCCTGATCGACATGGGCCCGGGCCCGGGCGAGCGCGGCGGCCGCATCGTCTTCGACGGCACGCCCGAGGCCGCGCGCACGGCCGACACGCTGACCGGCGCCTACCTCGGCGCGCGCAAACAGGTGTCGGCGGGCTTGCGCAAGCTGGTGGAGCCGTCAACGCCCAAGCTCCTGCTCGAAGGCGCGCGCGAGCACAACCTGCAGGGCGTGGACCTGGCCGTGCCGCTCAACCGCCTGGTGTGCGTCACGGGCGTCAGCGGCAGCGGCAAGAGCAGCCTGATCCAGGACGTGCTCTACCCTGCGCTGGCCCGCCACTTCGGCAAGGCCACCGAGGCGCCTGGCGCCTTCGAACGCCTGCTGGGCGCCGAGCAGCTGGCCGACGCCGTGTTCGTGGACCAGAGCCCCATCGGCAAGACGGCGCGCAGCAACCCGGCCAGCTACGTGGGCGCCTTCGACGCGCTGCGCGCCCTGTTCGCCGAGGCGCCGCTGGCACGCGAGCGCGGCTACACGGCCGGTACCTTCAGCTTCAACGCGGGCGACGGCCGCTGCCCCACCTGCGGCGGCAGCGGCTTCGAGCACGTGGAGATGCAGTTCCTGTCGGACGTCTACCTGCGCTGCCCCGACTGCGACGGCACGCGCTACCGCGCGCCCGTGCTCGACGTGAAGCTGGTGCGCGGGCCGCACCGGTTCAGCATCGCCGACGTGCTGGAGCTGACGGTGGCCGAGGCCGCACACTGGTTCCAGAACGACCGCGAGGTCGTGGCGCGCCTGCAGCCCATCATCGACGTGGGCCTGGACTACGTGCGCCTGGGCCAGCCCGTGCCCACGCTCAGCGGCGGCGAGGCGCAACGCCTCAAGCTGGCGGGCTTCCTGGCCGAGGCGGCCCAGTCACCCGCACAGCGCGTGGCCCGGCACGGCACGCTGTTTCTCTTCGACGAGCCCACCACCGGCCTGCACTTCGACGACATCGCCAAGCTGATGCGGGCCTTCCGCAAGCTGCTGGCGGCGGGGCACTCGCTGTTGGTCATCGAGCACAACCTCGACGTCATCCGCGCGGCCGACTGGATCGTGGACCTCGGGCCCGAGGGCGGCGAGGCCGGCGGTTTGATCGTCTGCACCGGCACGCCCGACGACGTGAAGGCGCACGCCGGCTCGCACACGGGTGAGGCGCTGCGCGAGTACGAGCGCGCGATGGGGCTGGTGCCGGCGGCCAGCGTGGAAGAAGGCCGCCCCTTGCAGGCCGGATCGCTCGAAGGACGGCCCTTGCAGGCCGTCGTGCGCGAACGCCGCGCCGCGGCCACCGACGACGCCATCCACATCGTCAACGCGCGCGAGCACAACCTCCAGTCGCTGAGCGTGAAGGTGCCGCGCGGCACCTTCAACGTCGTCACCGGCGTCAGCGGCTCGGGCAAGAGCACGCTGGCCTTCGACATCCTGTTCAACGAGGGCCAGCGGCGCTATCTCGAGAGCCTGAACGCCTACGCGCGCAGCATCGTGCAGCCGGCGGGGCGGCCGGAGGTCGATGCCGTCTACGGCATCCCGCCCACGGTGGCCATCGAGCAGCGCCTCTCACGCGGCGGCCGCAAGAGCACGGTGGCGACCACCACCGAGGTCTGGCACTTCCTGCGCCTGCTCTGGGTGAAGCTGGGTCTGCAGCACTGCGTGCACGACGGCGCGCCCGTGAAGGCGCAGAGCGCCGAGAGCATCGCGCACCAGATCCTCCGCGACCACGCCGGCCAGCACGTGGGGCTGCTGGCGCCGCTGGTCGTCAACCGCAAGGGCGTGTACACGGACCTCGCCAAGTGGGCCCACGCGCGCGGCCACACCCACCTGCGCGTGGACGGCGAGTTCCTGCCCACGATGCCCTTCCCGCGCATCGACCGCTTCAAGGAGCACACCATCGAGCTGCCGGTGGGCGACGTGGTGGTGGACGCCGCGAACGAAGCCGCGCTGCGCACGCTGCTGCAGCAGGCGCTGGAGGCCGGCCGCGGCGTGGTGCACCTGCTGGCCCCGCTGGACCAGTTGGCGGTGGCCATGGACTTCGGCGGCACCGGTGCCGGCGTGGGCACGGTCAAGGTCTTCAGCACCAAGCGCGCCTGCCCGGTGTGCGGCACCAGCTACCCCGAGCTGGACCCGCGCATGTTCAGCTACAACAGCAAGCACGGCTGGTGCACCACCTGCGTGGGCACGGGCCTGAAGCTCACGCGCGAGCAGCGCAAGGCCTTCGATGACAGCGTGAAGGACGACGACGCGCAGGGCCGCGAGATGAGCTTCCCGTCGGAAGAAGCCGAGGTCGAGGGCCTGGTCGACGAGCCCTGCCCCGACTGCCACGGCGCGCGGCTGAACCCGGCCTCGCGGGCCGTCACTTTTGGGGGCCGGCCCATCGATGCCATCGCGCGGCTGTCGGTGCACGAGGCGCGCGCCTGGGTGGCGGAGCTCAAGCTCGAAGGGCGCGATGCAGGCATCGCCCGCGATGTGGTCAGCGAGATCGCCAGCCGCCTGCTGTTCCTGCACGACGTGGGTCTGGGCTACCTGACGCTGGACCGTGCCGCGCCCACCCTCAGCGGCGGCGAGGCGCAGCGCATCCGGCTGGCGGCCCAGCTGGGCAGCAACCTGCAGGGCGTGTGCTACGTGCTCGACGAGCCCACCATCGGCCTGCACCCGCGCGACAACGGCATCCTGCTCGACGCGCTCGCGCGGCTGAGTGAAGGCGGCAACACCCTGGTGGTGGTGGAGCACGACGAGGACACCATCCGCCGCGCCGAGCACCTGATCGACATCGGCCCTGGTGCGGGTGTGCGTGGTGGCCGGCTCGTTGCCCAGGGCACGGCGGCCGATCTGATGAAGGCGCCGGACTCGGTGACGGGCCGCATGCTGGCCTCGCCGCTGAGGCACCCGCTGAACCCCCGCCGCGCCGTCACGCCCGAGACGCCGCTGCTGCGCGTGCACGGCGCCGTGCTGCACAACCTGCAGCGCCTGGACCTCTCCGTGCCGCTGGGCCGCCTGGTGGCGGTGACGGGCGTGAGCGGCTCCGGCAAGAGCACGCTGGCGCGCGAGGTGTTGCTCGCCAACGTGGCTGCGCAGGTGGCGCACCAGGCCACCAAGGCCGGGCGCGACGCCGCCGCGGCCGGCCGAAGGCCCAGCCTGCAGGGCTGCAGCGCACTCAGCGGCTTCGAGGGCATCGACCGCGTGCTGGAAGTCGACCAGACGCCCATTGGCAAGACGCCGCGTTCCTGCCCCGCAACCTACATCGGCTTCTGGGACGCCATCCGCAGGCTCTACACCGAGACGCTGGAGGCCAAGGCGCGCGGCTACGGCACGGCGCGCTTTTCCTTCAACACGGGCGACGGGCGCTGCCCGGCTTGCGAAGGTCAGGGCCTGCGCACCATCGCGATGAGCTTCCTGCCCGACGTGAAGGTGCCTTGCGACGTGTGCCACGGCGCGCGCTTCAACCCCGAGACCCTGGCCGTCACCTGGCGCGGCAAGAGCATCGGCGACGTGCTGCGCATGGAGGTGGACGAGGCCGTGGCCTTCTTCGCCAGCATGCCGGCCATCGCGCACCCGCTGCAGCTGCTGCAGGACGTGGGCCTGGGCTACCTCACGCTCGGCCAGCCCAGCCCCACGCTCAGCGGCGGCGAGGCGCAGCGCATCAAGCTCGTGACGGAGCTCAGCAAGGTGCGCGACGACCTCACGCGCCGCGGTCAGCGCGCGCCCAGGACGCTGTACGTGCTGGACGAGCCCACCGTGGGCCTGCACATGGCCGACGTGCAGCGCCTGATCCAGGTGCTGCACCGTCTGGTGGACGGCGGCCACAGCGTGATCGTCATCGAACACGACCTTGACGTCGTGGCCGAGGCCGACTGGGTCATCGACCTCGGGCCCGAAGGCGGCAGCGCGGGCGGCCGGCTGGTGGCCGAAGGCCCGCCCGAGGCCGTGGTGGCGCGTGGCACGCACACCGGGCGCGCGCTGGCGCCGGTGCTGGCGCGGGGCTGACGGGCGCGGCCGCGGCGGGCGCGCGGGCGCTCAGCGGCGGCGCTTCACCCACCAGGTGAACACGCCCGTCATGGCCATCAGCGGCCACAGCAGCGAGCACAGCAGCACCCACGGGAACAGGCGCTGCATCGGATCGCGGTCATCGGCCGACGAGCGCCGCGTGTGGCCCTCGCTGAACAGGTGACGATGGGCGTGGGTGGCCAGGCCGAACAAGGACCCGAACACGACGAACAGCACGATGAACGTGGCAGCACCCATGGCGCGCTCCCGCAGTGTGAAGTGGAGCTGCAGTCTGCCGCGGATCGGTCCAGTAATCAATAAGAACTGACACCGCAAAGTGTCAATTCAAACTGACACTTAAGCGCGCCAGCGCCACCACAGCCGCCACCCGAGCAGCACCGCGATCACCGTCGCGTACACGGCCACCTCGGCGAAGTCGTTCTTGCCCGCGCGCATCCAGAAGAAGTGCAGCAGCCCCAGCAGCGCCACCGCGTACACCGCGCGGTGCAGCGCCTGCCAGCGCGCCGGGCCCAACGCACGGATGGCGCGGTTGAACGAGGTGGCCGCCAGCGGCAGCATCAGCAGCATCGCGGCCGTGCCGACGAGGATGAAGTTGCGTTGGGCGATGTCGGGCAGGATCCGCGCGAGGTCCAGCCCCATGTCGAGCCAGGCATAACAAATGAAGTGAATGGTTCCGTAGAAGAATGTAAACAGCCCCAGCATGCGGCGCAGCCGCGCCAGCGCCGGCAGCGCGAAGGCTTGCCGCAAGGGCGTGACGGCCAGCACCAGGCACAGGAAGCGCAGCGTCCACTCGCCGGTGCCGCGGATCAGCGACTCGGCCGGGTTGGCGCCCAGCGTGTTCGTGATGGCGCCGTGCAGCAGCGCCGCGAAGGGCGCCAGCGACAGCGCGAAGACCGCCGGCTTGGCCAGGGGGTGCAGCAGCCAGCGCTGCACGCGCGGCGCCGCCACGGCCTCAGAAGAACTTGCGCAGGTCCATGCCGGCGTACAGCTGCCCCACCTGGGGCTCGTAGCCGTTGAACATCAGCGTCGGCCGCCGCTTGGCGAACAGGCCGCCGTCGTCGCCGATGCGGCGCTCGGTGGCCTGGCTCCAGCGCGCGTGGTCGACGCGCGGGTTGACGTTGGAATAGAAGCCGTACTCGTGCGGCGCGGCCAGCTCCCAGCTCGTCTTCGGCTGGCTTTGCACGAAGCGGATGGCCACCAGGCTCTTGCCGCTCTTGAAGCCGTACTTCCAGGGCACCACCAGGCGCACGGGAGCGCCGTTCTGGTTGGGCATCACCTCGCCATACATGCCGAAGGCCAGCAGCGTCAGCGGGTGCATGGCCTCGTCCAGGCGCAAGCCCTCGACATAGGGCCAGTCGAGCACGCTGGAGCGCAAACCGGGCATCTGCGCCCGGTCGGCCAGGGTCACGAACTGCACGAACTTCGCATGGCCCGTGGGCTCCACGCGCCGGATCAGCTCGGCCAGCGACCAGCCCACCCAGGGGATGACCATGCTCCAGCCCTCGACGCAGCGCAGCCGGTAGATGCGCTCCTCCATCGGCGCCAGCTTCAGCAGGGTGTCGATGTCGAAGCGGCCGGGCTTGGCGACCTCGCCTTCCACCGACACCGTCCAGGGCCGTGTCTTCAGCGTGTGGGCGTAGCGGGCCGGGTCGCTCTTGTCGGTGCCGAACTCGTAGAAGTTGTTGTAGCTGCTGGCGTCGGCGTAGGCGGTGGGCTTCTCGGGGGTGCTGGCGCCGGGCACCGCGCTCCTGGCGCCGGGCAGGGCGGCCAGCTTGCCCGGGCGTGCCGTCTGGGCCGCCGCCGGCAGCGCCAGCGCCGTGGCGCCGGCCGCCGCCAGCCACTGGCGGCGGTTGAGGGCGAGATCCCGCGGCGTGATCTCGGAAGGCACGGGGTGCCGGAAGCCGCGGTCAGGGTGGTGGTGCATGGTGCGTGCTGGGAGCCGATACACGCCGATTCGTTCGGCGCCGCGCGCGGGTTACAGCTCGCCGTAGGAGTGCAGGCCCGAGAGGAACATGTTCACGCCCAGGAAGGCAAAGGTCGTGATCGCCAGCCCCACCAGCGCCCACCAGGCGCTCACCGCGCCGCGCAGGCCCTTCATCAGGCGCATGTGCAGCCAGGCGGCGTAGTTCAGCCACACGATCAGGGCCCAGGTTTCCTTGGGGTCCCAGCTCCAGTAGCCGCCCCAGGCCTCGGCCGCCCACAGCGCCCCCAGGATGGTGGCGATGGTGAAGAAGGCGAAGCCGATGGCGATGGCCTTGTACATCACGTCGTCGAGCACCTCGTAAGAGGGCAGCCGCGCCGCGATGCGGCCGCGCAGCGTGAGGATGCCGGCCACCAGCAGCGCACTGACGCCGAAGTACAGGGCCCAGTAGGTGGACAGCGGGTCGACGTTGCGGCGGAACACCATGGGCTCGAAGCACAGCACCACGCCCAGCAGCCACAGCGGCGCCAGCTTCCACCAGCGCTTCTCTTCAGCCTGCTGCTTGATCAGGTAGGCGAAGGCCACCATCGCCGCGATCGCGAAGGTGCCGTAGCCGACGAAGTTGGCCGGCACGTGCACCTTCATCCACCAGCTTTGCAGCGCCGGCACCAGCGGCTGGATGGCGTGGGCCTCGCGCACCAGCGTGTACCAGAGCAGGAAGCCGACCGCGGCGCTGACGATCAGCATCGCGAAGGCGCCCAGGGCGCGCGTGCGGTAGTGCTGCTCGTAGTACAGGTAGAACAGCGTCGTCATCCAGCAGAACATGACGAACACTTCGTAGAGGTTGCTCACCGGGATGTGGCCGATGCCGGTGCCGATCTGGTGGCTCTCGTACCAGCGCACCAGCGAGCCGATCAGCGCCATCACCACCGCCGACCAGGCGAAGAGGCTGCCGAGCTTGAGTGCGGTGTTGTCCTCGCCGTCGGCCGCCTTGCGCGCCAGCAGACCGATCCAGTACATCACCGTGCTCAGCACGAACAGCAGGCTCATCCACAGGATGGCGCTCTGGCTGGACAGGAAGTACTTGAGCAGGAACACGTTCTCGCCGGCCGCGAGGTCGGCGCCGAAGTCGTCGGCCGTGCGCGCGTACAGCGCGATGGCGATCAGCACCGAGGCGCCTACGCCCAGGCTCAGCGCGCGCAGCGGGCTCCAGAACCAGCCCAGGGCGATGAGGCTGGGCGCGCTCAGCGCGAGGATCCAGGTCTCGTAGCCGTCGAGCTTGTGGCCGTAGCGGTGGAAGGCGTAGGCCGCGCCCGCCACCACCAGGGCGGCGAAGATCCAGTCGAACGCCGAGCGCCGCGCCAGCGGGTTGGCACTGCGCCCCAGGATGAGCGTCGTCGTGTTCATGCAGCGGACTCCTTCAGCAGCGCCTTGTTGAGGCGCTCGAACTCGTGGTCGCCGTCGAGCGTGCGGCGGGTGCTCGACAGGGCGGTGGTGATGCGCGTGCGGGTGGCGTCGCCGGGCGCGGCGGGGTCCGGCTGCAGCCACACCCACAGGCGCCGGTCGCGCACGTAGAGCATCACGAAGACACCGACGATCAGCAGCGCGCAGCCGAGGTAGACCAAGGTCTTGCCCGGGGCGCGCGCCACCTGGAACACACTGGCCTGCACCTGCTTGAAGTCGGCGAGCTGGAAGATCATGGGCGCCGGGTAGAAGTAGCTGTCCGACAGCGAGGTGACGGCCAGCGTCATGTAGCGCTCGGCCTGCTCGCCGGGCAGCAGCGGCTTCAGGCCGGCCTGCTCGCGCGTGAGGTTCATCAGCTCGAACAGCGCGCCATTCAGGATGCGCAGCATGACCTCGCTGACGCGCAGCCGGTCGGCCTCGGGGACGGTGCTCTCCAGGAAGTCGGCCAGCGACTGCAGGCCGCTGACGCGCTGGCCCTGCGCCGCCGGCAGCTTGCCGTGCTCGGTGCCGGCGAACAGGCCCAGCACGCGGCGCGTCGTGCCCAGCAGCTGCTCGGCGATCTCGGGCCGGTCGGCGGGCGCCGCCAGCGCCACGTAGCGGCGGGCTGCACGCTCGCGCTGCGCCGGGTCATCGAGCGCCGCGCGCAGACGCCTCCAGCCGTCGAGGCCGCCCTGCTCGTCGGCCGGCACGCGCAGGTAACGGAACTCGTCCTGCGGCGTCTCGCGCATGCCGAACAGGAACACGTTGGCGCCCTCCAGCATCACCGGCGACATGAAGTTCTGGAACTCGCGTGCCTGGCCGGCGGCGTCGCGCAGGCGGTAGGTGATGCTGGGGCCGATGTTGGTGAGGTCGCGCTTGGTGACCACCTTGTCACCCGCGCCCAGGCGCTGGTCGATCGAGTGCACGAGGTCGACGCGGCGGACATCGGCGCCGGCCTGGTCGGCCGCCGAGGCCATCAGGTTCTCGACGTTGATGACGCGCAGCGTGGCGAACTCCAGCGTCTGCTTGTCCTCGCCCTGGGGCCCGGTGCTCACCAGTTGCGTGGCGCCGCCGATCGTGCCCTTGACCTCGAAGGGCTCGCCCGGCCCCAGCGGCAAGGCGCGCAGCGTGACGCTGGAGCCGCCGTCGTCGAAGCTGCTCTGGTAGATGGCAATGCCGCGGTGGAAGGCGGGCTTGTTGACCTCGACGCGGTGCTCGATCTTCTCGCCCGTCTGGCGGTCGTGCACGACGATCTCGCTGGCGAACAGACGCGGCATGCCGGTGGGGTAGTACTCGACGATGAAGCGCTTGAGCTCGACGTCGAAGGGCAGCTCCTGCAGCACCACGCCGCCGGGCATGGTCAGCACCGCGGTGCCGGCGCTCATGCCTTCGGGCACGAACAGGTTGCCGCGGAAGGTGGGGTTGCTCGCCGACAGCCGGTGCTGCTCGGGCACGTCGGGGATCATGCCGCCGCCCGCGAACACGCTCTTGCCGAGCAGCGCCATCGTGGCACGCACCATCATGTCGCCGTCGAGCAGGCCGCCGATGCAGATCAGCACGATCGAGCCGTGGGCGGCCAGATAGCCGATCTTGTTCGGCCGACCCTTGCGCGCGGCAATCATCACGCCGCGGTCCCGCGTCTGCACCTTGGCGTGCCAGCCCTGCGCCACCAGCAGGCCGCTGATGCGCGCCAGCGCCTGGGCGGGCGGCTCGGCCACCGCGGCCTGGCCCTTGTGGGCGAAGGCCAACAGGCTTTGCTCTCGCACGCCTTCCTTGTACTGCGTCCAGTCGCTGACGATCTTGGGCAGGTTGCGCGCGATGCACAGGCTGGTGGACAGCACCAGAAAGGCCAGGATCAGCAGGAACCAGGGCGCGCTGTACACGGTCTGCAATTGCAGCGCGCCGAAGACCTCGGCCCAGAAGGGCCCGAACTGGTTGACGTAGTTGATGGCCGGCTCGTTCTGCTTGACCACCGTGCCGATGACGCTGGCGATGCAGATGACCGACAGCAGCGTGATCGCGAAGCGCATCGAGGACAGCAACTCGACGCACTCGCGCAGGACGCGCGAGCCGGAACGGACCTCGACGCCGGACGTGGATACAGCCATGCCCGGATTATGGGTGTCGGCTGTGCCGGCCTGGGCGGCAAAAACGCAAAGGGCCGGCACACGGCCGGCCCGGTGGGTGGCTGCAGGCCGGCGTCAGCGCAGGCCGGCGGCGAAATCGGACACGGCCTTGATCTCGCGTTCGTTCATCTTGCCGGCGATCGCCATCATCTGGGCGTTGCTGGCCCGCTCGCCCAGACGGAAGGCGTTCATCTGCGCCTCGGTGTAGGCGGCGTGCTGGCCGGCGATGCGCGGGTACTGTGCCGGCATGCCGCTGCCCGCCGGGCCATGGCAGCCGGCGCAAGCCGGCACGCCCTTGGCCTTGATGCCGCCCCGCCAGATGGCCTCGCCCAGCGCCACCGTGTCCTTGTTGCCGGCAAAGCCCTTCGGGGTGGGCTTGCTGGCGTAGAAGGCGGCGATGTGCTTCATGTCCTCGGCGGACAAGGCCGCGGCCATGCCCTGCATGATGGCGTTGCGCCGCTTGCCGCTCTTGTACTCCTGCAGCTGCTTGACGATGTACTCGGGGTGCTGGCCCTGCAGGATGGGGTTGGCAGGCGAACCCCGCGTGCCATCGGCCGTGTGGCAGGCCAGGCAGGTGGCGGCCAGCTGCTGGCCGCGGGCGAGATCGGCCTTGAACGCCGGTGCCGGCGTGGTGGCCAACGCCGCGGTGGACGCGAGCAGGGCGGCGGCCAGCAGGGCCGGGCGGCGCCGGGAAAAGGCAGTCAGCAGCTTCATGCAGGGGGCTTTCGGGGGGCGGGCAGTCCCGTGGCGTGGCACGCCGCAGGCCAAACGAAACACCCAAATTTTACAATGCGCCATGACACCACCCTTTCGCGCCCCCCGTGCCGGCCCGGCGGCCGCGCCAAGCCCGCGTCATGCGACCACCCCGGAGGCCTCTCCCGAGGCGCGTGCCGCGCTGGCCTGGCTGCACGGCGCCCGCTTCCTCACCACGGCGAGCCGGCTCGACCAGCTCCCGGTCGACGAGCTGCCCGAGATCGCCTTCGTCGGCCGCAGCAACGCCGGCAAGAGCAGCGCCATCAACCGCCTGACGCAGCAAAAGCGGCTGGCCTTCGCCTCGCGCACGCCCGGACGCACGCAGCACATCAACCTGTTCGACCTCGGCCCGCGGGAGGCCGCCGAGGCGCGACTGGCGGACCTGCCCGGCTATGGCTATGCCGCCGTGGAGCGCGCGGCCAAGCTGCGCTGGCAGGAGGTGATGGCCCAGTACCTGGCGCTGCGCCGGCCGCTGCACGGCCTGGTGCTGCTGGCCGACTCGCGCCTGGGCCTGACCGACCTCGACCAGCGTCTGCTGGCCCTGGTGGCGCCGCGCGTGGCCATGGGCGAGGTGCGGCTGCTGGTGCTGCTGACCAAGGTCGACAAGCTCAACCGTTCCGAGGCGCAGCTGGCGCTGCGCGGGGCCACCGAGGCGCTGGCGCCCTTGGGCACCGAGTCCGCCGACGTCGGCGTGAGCACCTTCTCGGCGCTGTCCGGCCAGGGCGTGGCGGATGTCGCCGAGGCGCTGCGCAGCTGGATCGTGCCGCCCGCCACGCCCGCCGAGGCCGCCGCGCCGGCGGCCCCGCAGGCCTGAAGGTGCCGTCCGGCATCCGCCTCGCCGAGGCCCACCTGCCCGGGGGCACGGTGCTGGCCTGCCGCAGCGCCGGCACGGGCCCCGTGCGCGCGCTGCTGCTGCATGGCTTCCCGGAGGCTGCCTTCGCCTGGGACGGCGTGCTGCTGCGCCTGGCGCCCCGCCATGCCGCGGTGGCGCCCAACCAGCGCGGCTACCCGGGCAGCTCGGCGCCGGCCGGCGACACCGCCTACCGCGCGCGCCACCTGGTGGCCGACCTCGCGGCGCTGATCGAGCAGCTCGGCGCGCCGCTGCCGCTGCTGGTGGCGCACGATTGGGGCGGCGCCGTGGCCTGGAACCTGGCCGCGCAGCGGCCGGACCTGGTCCGCCGGCTGCTCATCATCAATTCGCCGCATCCCGCCACCTTCCTGCGCGAACTGCGGCACGACCCCGAGCAGATCGCTGCCAGCGCCTACATGAACTTCCTCGTGCGGCCGGACGCTGCGGCGCTGCTGGCCGAGGACGACTTCCGGCGGCTGTGGCCCTTTTTCGGCGATGCCGCCTGGCTCGACGCCGTACAGCGCGAGCGCTACCGCGAGGCCTGGCGCAACGGCGGCCGCGGGCTCGACCCGATGCTGGCCTGGTACCGCGCATCGCCACTGCGGCCGGCGCTGCCGGGCGACGGCACGCTGGCGCAGATCGACCTGCCCGACGAGGCCGTGACCGTGCGCGTGCCCACCACCGTGCTGTGGGGCGAGCGGGACGCGGCGCTGCGCCCGGGACTGCTGCGCGGGCTGGAGCGCTGGGTGCCGCAGCTCGAGCTGCGGCGGGTGCCCGAGGGCTCGCACTGGCTGGTGCACGAGCAGCCGGGCTTGGTGGCCGACACGGCCAAGGCACTCATCCAACAGGCCCTGGGGCAGACCGGGCCGTAGCGCGGGTGCAGAGGGCCCCGCGCCGGCTGGCCAAGCCGGCGCCTTGCGCGCGCAGGGCCCGGCCGGCGACGAAAAAGGGCCCTTGCCTTGCGGCGCGGGCCCTTGCGAAAAGCTGCCGCGGGCGAGGGTTCACCCCTCGCGCTCGCAGGCGCTCACGTCCGACTCACATGTCCATGCCCATGCCGCCCATGCCGCCCATGCCGCCGCCGGCCGGGGCCGGGGCCTCGTCCTTCGGGGCCTCGGCGACCATGCACTCGGTCGTCAGGATCAGGCTCGCCACCGAGGCGGCGTTCTGCAGTGCGGTGCGGGTGACCTTGGTGGGATCCAGGATGCCCATCTCGATCATGTCGCCGTAGGTGTCGTTGGCGGCGTTGAAGCCGTAGTTGCCCTTGCCGGCCAGCACCGTGTTGACCACCACGCTCGGCTCGCCGCCGGCGTTGTAGACGATCTCGCGCAGCGGGGCCTCGACGGCCTTGAGCACCAGCTTGATGCCGGCGTCCTGGTCGGCGTTGTCGCCCTTGATCGCACCGGTGGCCTGGCGGGCGCGCAGCAGCGCCACACCACCACCGGCGACGATGCCCTCCTCGACGGCGGCACGGGTGGCGTGCAGCGCGTCCTCGACACGGGCCTTCTTCTCCTTCATCTCGACCTCGGTGGCGGCACCGACCTTGATGACGGCC